>JAYVRY010000165.1:0-5645 GCA_043775845.1 Acidobacteriota bacterium | reverse complement strand
CGCCTTCGGCCCCGCCAACGCCTGACCCTCACCTACCTCTACGCCCTCTGTGCCTGGCTGAGCCTGGTGGTCATCAACGGCATCATCACCTTCATGCTCAGCCCCGGCAAGGGGTGGGCTGCCAGTCACGCCATGTGGGATGGCTTCTTCAACGCCACCTATCTGCCCAGCCTGCTGCTGCGCAGCTTTGTGGCTCTTGCCCTGGGGGGCCTTTGGGCCCTGGCGGCCGGTGCCATCGCCGCGCCGACCTTGAAACCACGCATCCTGAAGCCTGCAGCCCTGTTCACTTTGGTAGGCGTGCTCCTGGCGGTGCCCTCGAGCTGGTATTACTTCCAGAGCTTCCCCCTGGCGGCGAAAGAACTGGTGTTGGGCAACCTCAAGGGGGCCACGAGTCTGGCCCAGGGCTTTCGATGGGCTTTTATGGGATTCGGGGCCTTCCTGGTGCCTGGTCTGCTGGTCCTTTGGGCCCTCTTTGCCCCCAGCAGCTTTCGTCGCCCGGTGGCACTGTTGGGCTTGTTCCTGGCCTGTTGGGGCTTTGGGGGCTTCGAATGGATCCGCGAGGTGGCCCGCAAGCCCTTCGTCATCCGAGAGGTGATGTACTCCAACGGCATCCGGGTGGATCAGGTGGCGAGTTACCAAAAGGATGGCTTCCTGCCCCAGAACACCTGGGCCCAGGTGTTTGCTGCCTCGAAGGGGAACACCGACCTGGCCAAAGGGGAGGCCCTTCTGCGCAGCCAGTGCCTGGCCTGCCACACGCGGGAGGGCTATCGCAGCCTGAAGGCCCTCACGGCGACCAACTCGGAAGGCGACAACATCGCGTTCGTCCAGGCCCTGAGGGAGTTGGATCCCGCCATGAATCCCTACCTGGACCGCATGCCACCCTTCGCGGGTACCGACCAGGAAGCGGAACGGGTGGGGAAATACCTCAGCACACTGAAATCTAAGTAGTGTTCCACGTGGAACTACCGTCGGCCGGGGCCCCAGGTAGGAGGCGCCATGGGGGGTACCAGGACCGGCGTGACGGCGCCCGTGGCCTGCCAGGTGCGGGTGGCCCACGAGGCATCGTCCCAGGTGGCCCGGCCAGCATAGGCCGCAGTCAGGAGCAGCAGCATATCCACCGGCCGATTCACCAGGAAAGCCTCCTGACCCGGCTTCAGAAGGTTGGGGTCCAGGGATCCTCCCGGAGCCAGGGACGGCCAGGTTCGCAACGGCTCCTGAATGCGGCCCAGGTCGTGGATGTCGCAGACCAGGGCCCTGGGCAGGTCGAAGGCCCTGGGTGGTAGGGCTGGCCCGAAGGCCAAGGGGGGCAGCTGGAGAAGGCAGGTGAAGGCTCCGCTCAACATGACGACCCTCCGGTTAGGAATGTAGTTCCCCGGGGTGAGTCAGGCAAGAGGCTGATTTGTTTAAATATTGATAAAAAACGATTTAAATAATCGACAGGAACTATCGACGATTCCGTCCCTTTGGGGTCGGCTTCGCAACCTCGGGGCGTTTCCATCCCACCAGGGCGAACTCGAAGACTTCCTCCACATGCTTCACGGGATGGAAGTGCAGCTGTTTGCGCAGTTCGGGATCGATCTCTTCAAGATCTTTCTGGTTGGCGTGCGGGATGACGATGTCCTTGATGCCGAGCCGGAGGGCCGCCAGAGACTTCTCCTTGAGGCCGCCAATGGGCAGGGCCTCGCCCCGCAGGTCGATCTCGCCGGTCATGGCCAGGGTGTTTCGCACAGGCACATCCTTGAGCACCGATAGCAGCACCGTGGCGATGGCCAAGCCGGCGCTGGGGCCGTCCTTGGGAATGGCGCCCTCGGGGAAGTGGATGTGGAGATCCTGCTTTTGGAACACCTCGGGATCGATCTGGAAGGCATCGCCCCGGCTGCGGATGTAGCTGAGGGCCGCCTGGGCGCTCTCTTTCATCACGTCGCCCAGTTGGCCGGTGAGGATCAGCAGGCCCTTGCCGGGCATCTTGAGGGCTTCCACGAAGAGCACGTCGCCGCCCACGGAAGTCCAGGCCAGGCCGGTCACCACACCCACGCGGGGCGCTTTCAGCCGTTCATCCTGCAGCAGCTTCACGGGGCCGAGCAGCTCGTGGATGCTGGTGTCATCCAGGGTGAGTTTCTTTTTGAGGCTATTTTCCGCCACGCGGCGAGCCACCTTGCGGCAGACGGCGCCGATTTCCCGCTCCAACTGACGCAGGCCAGCTTCTCGCGTGTAGCCCGTGATGAGGGCCTTCAGGGCCTTCTTGGGGATGGCCAGCTGCTTGCGCGAAATGCCGTGCTTCTCGAGCTGCTTGGGGATCAGGTGCTGCTCGGCGATGCCCAGCTTTTCTTCCAGCGTGTAGCTGCTGAGGTAGATGATCTCCATGCGGTCCTTGAAGGCCGGGTGGATGGGCTCCAGCTCGTTAGCATTGGCCAGGAAGAGCACCTGGCTGAGGTCCAGCGGCACATTCAAGTAGTGATCGCGGAAGGTGTGATTCTGTTCGGGGTCGAGCACTTCCAGCAGGGCCGCGCTGGGGTCGCCGCGCATGTCACGGCCGATCTTGTCCACCTCGTCGAGCATGATCACGGGGTTCATGCTCTTGATCTGGTGCAGGGCCTGCACGATGCGGCCCGGCATGGCACCCACGTAGGTGCGGCGGTGGCCACGGATCTCGCTTTCGTCATGCACGCCGCCCAGGGAGATGCGGGAGTACTTGCGGCCCAGGGCCCGGGCGATGGATTTACCGAGTGACGTCTTGCCCACGCCGGGAGGCCCCACGAAGCAAAGGATGGTCCCCCGGAGATCGGGCTTGAGCTTGCGCACGGCCAGGAATTCCAGAATGCGGTCCTTGATCTTGGCCAGGCCGAAATGATCTTCGTCCAGGACGGCCTTGGCCTGCTTGAGGTCCAGGTTGTCCTCAGTGGTGCTGCCCCAGGGCAGCTCGGTCATCCACTCCAGGTAGGTCCGCGTCACGGCCGTCTCGCTGGAATCCGGATGCATGCGCTCGAGTTTTTTCAGGTTGCGCTCGATCTCCACCAGGGGCTCGTCAGGCACCTTCATCTTCGAGAGCTTGTCGCGGAAGAGAGCGACTTCTTCACTGAGTTCCGAGCCCTCGCCCAGCTCCTGCTGGATGGCCTTGAGCTGCTGGCGGAGGTAATACTCCCGCTGGCTCTTGTCCATTTCGCCGCGGGCTTCCATGGTGATCTTCTGCTGCACTTCCAGCAGCTGGATTTCCCGCTGGAGGAGCTCGTTCACGCGCTTGAGGCGCAGGCCTGGATGGGCGATCTCCAGCACTTCCTGGGTCTGTTGCAGTTTGAGATCCAGGTTGGAGGCCACCAGGTCCGCCAGGCGGCCCGGGTTGTCCAGGTTGCCCGCGATGACCAGTACTTCCTGGGGCAGGGTCTTGCCCAGGGCCACGGCCTTTTCGAGCGTCTGCTTCACGCTGCGCAGGAGGGCATCCGATTCCAGATCGGGCGTTTTCGACTCGGGCTCCGCCAGGGGCTCCACCCGGGCCTTGAAGAGGTTCTCGGTCTCGGTGAAGTACTCCACGCGGACCCGCTGCAGGCCCTGCACCAGGGCGCGGATGCGGCCATCCGGGAGCTTCAGCACACGCATGATGAGCGCCGCCGTGCCCACCTGGTAGAGGTCCTCGGGGCGGGGATTGTCCATCTCCGTCTGCTTTTGCGACAGCAGCAGGATCATGCGGTTCTCCACCAGGGCCGTGTCCACGGCGCGGATGGATTTCTCGCGGCTGATGCTCAGGGGCAGGATCACATAGGGGTAGACCACCACATCCCGCAGGGGCAGCACAGGCAGTTCTTCCGGCAATTTGGGAGTCTCGTCGGGCGGGGGGGGCAGGAGAACGTCATCGGCCACGGAAAAACCTCGTTGTTCAGGATAGCGCTACTTCTTGCGTGTCCTCAGGATTGGCACCTCGGCTTCGCCGGGGAACAGGGCCTGCGGTACGGGTTTGACAAGGGTGGGGGCGGGCGTTGGTGGTGTGGAAGCGGGCAGCGAGACTCGCCCCGTCGAAGCCTCTTTGTGCATGAGGCCTTCCAGCGCCTTCACGAAATCGGGCAGATCCTTGAAGTCCCGGTACACGCTGGCGAAACGCACGTAGGCCACCTGATCGACGCCCTTGAGCTCGTCCATGATCAATTCGCCCAGGTCGCGGCTGCGGATCTCGCGATCGGGCCGCTCCATGAGCCGGGCCTGGAGGTCGCCTACCATTTCCTCGACGCGGGTCAGGGATACGGGCCGCTTTTGGCAGGCCAGCAGCAGGCCCTTCATGAGCTTCTGCCGATCAAAAGGCTCACGCCGCCCGTCCTTCTTGAGGATCACGAGAGGAACTTCCTCCACCCGCTCATAGCTGGTGAAGCGGCGGGCACAGGACAGGCATTCCCGCCGGCGGCGGATGGAATCGCCCTCACGGGATTCGCGAGAGTCCACCACCTTGTCCTCGATGTGCCCACAGAAGGGACAGCGCATGAATCTCCTGGGGCCTAGACCTCGACCACGCGAGGCGCCATGACGGCTTCGCAGGTGACGGAATTGGCCACGAAGCAGTACTTGTGGGCCTTTTCGAACAGCTCAACCACCTTGGCCATGCTGGTGCCGCGGGTGACCCGGATGACGGGGCGCAAATGCACGTGGGTGATGCGCGTGACCTTGTCCACCGTGTCCAGCACGGCTTCCGCGCGGTCTTCGTAACCGACGACTTCCACCTTGGCCTTGGCGCAGAGGGCCAGGAAGGTGAGCATGTGGCAGGTGGCCAGGGCCGAGCCCAGCATGTCTTCAGGGTTCCAGCGGGTGGGGTCCCCGGCGTATTCCGGGGCGCTGCTCACGGAGAGGGGATGCTTGCCGGGATTCGCGACCGTGGCGTTACGGCTGTAGGTGCCATCGAGGGTGTTGCCGGTCCAGGCAAGGCTGAGTGGGTAATGGTGGGCCATGGGGCGCTCCTGGAAGTAACAGGCCCCAGGATGCCACAGGCGCGGGGTGGGAAAAGACAGGGAACCGCAGATGACGCAGATGGGCGCAGATAAAAGCCTCGCCCACAGATTTCACGGATTCACACAGACCCGGGGCCCACTCAGGGCCCCGGGGATTGAACATGAATGGGAACCACTCTTGATTCGGATGGGTGCCAAGACCTTGGGAGCGAGCCCCCTCAGGCCACGGCCCCTTTGGCGGGTTACATTTGTGCCGGGCCCGCACGCACCATCTGCGTTCATCTGCGCCATCTGCGGTTAAATGCCCTTCCTCTTTTTCAAAAACCTCTCGTGCTAGCCTGGGGCCACTTTTTGGAGCCCCCATGCGCCCGCTCATCCCCGTCTCCTTTGCGTTGCTGGCCCTCCCCGTCCAGGCCCAGTTCTGGAGCGAGCTGGCCAATCCCAAGGTGGAAGTCACCTTGGTCCACCCTCCGGGCCTTGGCCTCAAGGTGGAACGCCTGGCCTTCGCGCCCTCCCGCGATCTCAATTCCAGGGAGTTGGCCGATGCCCTCACGGCCGACCTGGTCCAGAGCCGCCAGGTGGAGGTGGTGGATCGCGCCCACCTCGATGCCGTGCTGAAGGAACAGGAACTGGGTGCCAGCGGCTACGTGGAGCCCGCCACCATCGCGAAATTGGGCAAGCTCCTGGGGCCCAGCGTGCTGGTGATCGTGAACGTGA
>JAYVRY010000164.1:0-21537 GCA_043775845.1 Acidobacteriota bacterium | reverse complement strand
ACCAAGCAGTTCCAGAAGACCTTGGCCGTCCATGAACGGCAAATGAAGCGGCATTCCAGCGAACAGGCTCGGCGGGCTTTCGACCAGGAATCCATCGCGGCCATTGATCAAATCTATGCCATCAGCGAATTTTCCCGGGACAACGCGCGAAGCATCTATGGGCGTTGCGAGGAGCGGGTGATCTACCCCATGGTGCGGTTCCCGGAGGGTGGCTACGCCCGTCAGGGATTGGATCGCACCGTCCGGCGCATCCTGGTCCACTCCCGACTCGAGGTGATCAAAAACATCGACACCGTGATCAGGGGCTTCAGTCTGTTCTCCAAAGCCAGTCCTGTGCCTTGTGAACTCCATGTGGTGGGGCAGGGAACGTCGCGGGGGTTTCTGGAAACGCTGGCAAGGGAGACTTGTCCTGCTGGTTCAGTGCGCTTCCATGGCTATCTTTCGGATGAAGAACTGAGGGAAATCTACAAGATCTGCGATGTCTTCGCCCTGTTGACCCTCGACGAACCCTTCGGGATGGTTTTCCCAGAGGCTGCCGCGAAAGGGCTCCTGCTGGTGGGATCCGACCACGGGGGACCCCAGGAGATTCTGGACGGCGGAAGGCTCGGCTGGACGGTGGATGCCTTTTCCCCGGAGGCGCTTCGCGAGGCATTGGAAAGTGTCTGGGCCATCGACGATGCCGAGGCGGACCGACGTAGGAATCAGGCTGATCGGGCATGTCGCGACCGTTTCGGCCTCTCGGCCATTGGCCCCCAGCTGATGGACCTGCTCCGCGAAAGGTGACGGTTCAGCCCCGGGGGCTCAACGCCATACCCTGTATCTCAAACGTGCACTCTGCTCCACAATGGAGGGATGCTCTTCGATTCCCCATCCACTTTTGGCCGAGCGTTTCGCATTGTCACCTTTGGCGAGAGCCATGGGGCCGCTGTCGGTGTGGTGATGGATGGCGTGAAACCGGGGCTGCCCTTCGATCTGGAAGCCATTCAGCTTGAGATGGACCGCCGCCGTCCCGGGCAGTCGGACCTGGTGACGCCCCGCAGCGAGGCCGATCGCGTGCGGGTGCTCAGCGGCGTTTTTGATGGCAAGACCACGGGTCATCCCATTGCGATGCTGGTGTTCAACGAGAACCAGAAAAGCGGGGACTACAAGGCTATTTCGGAGCTCTTCCGTCCCGGCCACGCGGACCTGACCTACGACCGCAAGTACGGCATTCGCGATCCTCGCGGGGGCGGGCGCAGCAGCGGCCGGGAGACCCTGGCGCGGGTCGCTGCGGGCGGCTGGGCCAAGCAGCAGCTGGCGGCCCTGGGGGTGACGGTGCGGGGCTTCAACCGCGAAATCGCGGGGATCCCCGGCACAACGGTGGACTGGGCCTTCGTGGAGCGGAACCCCTTGCGTGGGGCGGACCCCGAAGCCTTCAAGGCCCAGAAGGCCGCTGTGGAAGCCGCCATGGCCGACGGCGACAGTGTGGGCGGCGTCTGTGAGGTGTGGATCGAGGGCCTGCCCATCGGCCTGGGCGACCCGGCCTTCGGCAAGCTGGATGGCCTGCTGGCCCTGGCCTGCATGTCCATCGGAGCCGTGAAGGGGGTGGAACTGGGCTCAGGCTTCGAGAGCGCCCGGCGGCGCGGTAGTGAGAACAACGATCCTTTGGGACCGGAAGGCCCCGAGAAAAACGATGCGGGCGGCACCCTCGGCGGCATCAGCACGGGGGCCCCTGTCGTGGTGCGCCTGGCCGTGAAGCCCACCAGTTCCATCACCAAGACCCAGCGCACCATCGACCGGGAGGGCCATGCGGCGGACATCTCCACGCACGGACGCCACGATCCCTGCATCGCCCCCCGCATCGTGCCCGTGGCCGAGGCCATGTGCGCCCTGGTGGTCTACGACGCCTGGCTCACCCAGCAGGACCTCAAGGCAGGAAGCCTCCCCCATCAGGACGAATGGGACTGGCAAGCGATCGAATTATTGCTGCCTGCTCAGGTGGAGCAACCGTTGTGATGGCTTCCACTTTCAGGGCGGCGTGACGAAACCAATGACTGGACTAACAACTGACCTCTCGATCATGAAATTCAACATGAAACCTGTCCTTATCCGTTTTCACGCCCCCGTCCATGATCTGGACCCGGTGGCCCAGCATGCGGTCCGAGAGGGCTTGCCGGGTTATTCGCGTGCTTGGCAGCGCGGTTTCGAGGCGCGGGAACGGGTCTACCGGGCCACCGGACAGCGGGTCGTGTGGAGGGGATGCCAGCGATCTGAACGCCTGCCACGCCCCGACCACCACAGCGCGCGCCCAGGGATCCGAGGCCGCACCCTGATCCAGACCCAACTGAAGCCCAATCCCAACGAAGAGGCGGTTCACTCATGAGACATGTCACAGTCGCCACCCGGGGATCCGCCCTGGCCGTGGGCCAGGCCGAGCCCATGGTGCGGTTTCTGGAAGCCAAGGGCTATGAAGTCTCCTGGCGCAAGTTCTCCACCTCTGGCGACCAGTGGCTGCAGGGCCCCCTCGACAAGCAGGTGGGTGGCGGCTTCTTCACCAAGGAGCTGGAAGATGCCATGGCTGCAGGCGCGGCCGATCTGCTCATCCATAGCCTCAAGGATGTCTCCCTGGAGCGCCCTGCCGGTATCGTGCCCGCCTGCATCCCCCTTCGCGAAGACCCCGCGGATTGGATGGTGATCCGGCCCGACGCGCCTGAGGATTTGGTCATCGGCACCAGTGCCGTGCGCCGCGAACGGGTGCTCAGCCAGCTCTTCCCCAAGGCCCGGTTCACCTGGATCCGCGGCAATGTGCAGACCCGCCTGCAGCGCGTGCGGGATGGCGTGCTTCGCGACGAACCCATCCATGCCACCCTGCTGGCTGCGGCTGGACTGAAGCGACTGGGGCTGGATCTTTCGGGCCTGACGGTTCGCCCATTGACGCCCCAGGAGCTGCCGTCGGCGCCGGGGCAGGGCGCCCTGCTGGCCGAGGCAAGGGCCGATCGGCCGGACCTCATCGAAGCCTTGTCAGACCTTCACGACGCCATGACCGCCCGTTGCGTGACTCTGGAGCGCCAGGTGCTGGCGGGTATCGGCGGCGGTTGCCAGCAGCCCCTGGGCGCCCTGGCCACGCCCCAGGCCGATGGCAGTCTGTTGCTTCAGGCGGCCTATGCGCCGGACGGCGACCTCCGCTGGGCCGAAGCCCGAGGCACCGACGACCGGGCCCTTCTAGCCGCTGTTCTTAAAGGTATTGGACTGTCATGACCCCTTCGACCCATCACCCCCGCCTGGCGCTCGCCCGGCCCGCCCAGCACCCCCTGGCTGACATCGTACGCAAGGCCGGCTGGAAGCCTGTTCCCTACTCCTTCACGTCCTTGAGTGTGACGGGGGCTGCGGCGCCCATCCTGCTGACCAGGGCCAATGCCTTGGTGCTCCTGAGCCCCTCTGGAGCCAAGGTGGTTTCCAAGTCCCTGCCTCCGGGGATGACTTGTCTGGTTCAGGGCGCCGGGACCGGGGATGCCTTGGGACGGGAGGATCTCGATATCAAATTGCCCTCCGAGGCCCGCGCCGAGGCGCTCTGGGATCTGATCCAGGAACGCTACCCGCAGGGGGGCAACTTCGTGCTCGTTCGGGGTGAACGCAGTCGCGAATACCTCGAAGTCGCGGCGCGGGGAACCGCTTGGCGCATCCATCCCTGGATCACCCACTGCGAGGCGCCCCGGGTTCCTTTTCCGCCGCTACCCCAGGTTGAAGCCGTGCTGGCGCTCAGCCCGCTGCAGGCGGAAATCCTGGCCCCTCTCACGAAGAAAGTCATCCGCTTCGCCTGGGGCGAGGCCACGGCCGAGGCCTTCGATCGCCTGGGCGCCACCGCCCATGCCCACTGCGAACCCAAGCCCAGCCTGCTTTGGGCCATGCTCGCGCAGCATCTCAAGAAGGAGGAGTTTCCATGCTGAACCGCTCCCGCCGTCTCCGCACCAGCGCTGCCATGCGCAACCTGGTGGCCGAAACCGACCTTCGCCCCCGCCATCTCATTCAGCCCCATTTCGTGCAGCCCCAGGCGGGCAGCAGTGAGATCGCCAGCCTGCCGGGCATCGTGCGTGCGAGTGTGGAAGACACGGTCCGCCAGGTGGAGAAGGATCTCAAGAAGGGATTGGCCAGCGTGCTGCTCTTCGGCGTGCCCGATGCCGAGGCCAAGAGCCCGGATGCCTCCTACTGCTGCGATCACAACGGCGTCATCCCCCAGGCGGTGAAGGCCCTCAAGAAAGCCTTCGGCGCTGACCTCATCGTCATGACCGATGTCTGCCTCTGCGGCTACACCAGCCACGGCCACTGCGGCTTGGTGGATGACGAAGGCGTGGTGCGCAATGACGAGACCCTGCCCATCCTCGCGGAGATGGCCCTGCGCCACGCCGAGGCCGGCGCCGATGTGGCCGCCCCCAGCGACATGATGGACGGCCGCGTGTCGGCCATTCGCGATGTGCTGGATGCCAACGGCTTCACCCAGACCAGCATCCTCAGCTATGCCATCAAGCATGCGGGCGCCTACTACGGGCCCTTCCGCGATGCCGCCGACAGCAGCCCGAAATTCGGCGACCGGAAGACCTATCAGATGGATCCGCGCAACGCCCGCGAAGGCCTGAACGACGCGCTGCTCGATATCGACGAAGGCGCGGACATGCTCATGATCAAGCCCGCGCTACCGAACCTTGACCTCATCTGGCGCCTGCGCGAAGCCCAGCTGGCGCCCATCTGCGCCTACCACGTCAGCAGCGAATTCAGCAGCGTGAAGGCCGCCGACCGTCTGGGCTGGCTGGATGGCGATCAGCTGATGTACCAGCACCTCATCGCCATCCGCCGCGCCGGTGCCGACATGATCGTCACCTACGCCGGACGTGAAGCGGTGGAAAAGGGATGGATCTCTTAAAAAGATTCATCCACAGATTTCACAGATTCACACAGATTGAACTGCTGAAATCTCCCATGACGTTCTTTCCTTCTCGTTTTTAATCTGTGAAATCTGTGAAATCTGTGGAATCTGTGGACTAAAACTCTTTTGAGGTTTTCATGAGCAACGAATCCCTGTTTCAAGAAGCCCTGACCCACTTCCCTGGTGGCGTCTCCAGTCCTGTCCGCGCCTTCCGCGCTGTGGGCGGCACGCCGAAATTCTTCAAGAAGGCTTCGGGTGCCTGGTTCGAGGATGAGGACGGCCAGCGCTTCCTGGACCTCTGCATGTCCTGGGGTCCGCTGATTTTGGGCCACGCCCATCCCGACATTCTGGCGGCCGTGACGGAGTCCATGAATGAGGGACTGACCTTCGGCGCTCCCAGTCGCCGCGAGTTGTCTCTCGCCCGCAAGATCAAGGAGATGGTGCCCTTCATCGAGAAGATGCGTTTCGTTTCCTCGGGGACTGAGGCGGTCATGTCCGCCTTGCGCGCGGCGCGTGGCTTCACGGGCCGGGAGCGCATCCTGAAATTCGAGGGCTGCTACCACGGGCACAGCGATGGATTACTGGTGAAGGCCGGTTCCGGCATGGTCACCTTTGGCGCCCCCACCAGTGCCGGTGTTCCCAAGGCCATCGCGGAACTCACCTCCGTGGTGACGCTCGATGACCTGGAAACGCTGGAGCGCACCTTCGCCGAGATTGGGAGCGAGCTGGCGGCGGCCATCATCGAGCCCATTCCCGCCAACAACGGCCTGCTGCTTCAGCGCCCCGAATTCCTCCAGCGCCTGCGCGAGCTCTGCACCAAGCACGGTGTCGTCCTCATCTTCGACGAAGTCATCAGCGGTTTCCGCGTGGCCCCCGGTGGCGCGGCCGAGCGCCTGGGCATCACGCCCGATATGGGTACCTACGGCAAGATCATCGGCGGCGGCATGCCCGTGGGCCTCTACGGCGGCCGCAAGGACATCATGGGCGTCGTGGCACCCGACGGCCCCGTCTACCAGGCCGGCACCCTTTCGGGTAATCCCGTGGCCATGGCCGCGGGCCTCGCCACCATGGAAAAGCTCACCCCCGCCTTCTACGCCAACCTGGAGGTCAACGCCGCCCAGTGGGCGCAGGCCTTCGAAGCCATCCCCGGGCTTCATTGCCCCCGCTATGGCAGCCTGCTCTGGCCCCTGTTCCAGGATGGCGTCCGCCGCAGCGATGCCGTGAAGGGCGAGGCCATCGGCACCTTCAACCGCCTCCACAAGGCCCTGCTGGGTCAGGGCGTCTACCTGCCGCCCAGTGGCTACGAAGTGGCCTTCCTCGGCTCAGCTCATGGCGAACCCGAGCTGGCCCACTTCAAACAGGCCGTGGCCGCCGTGGCAAAAGCTTTTTGATCCACAGATTTCACAGATTCACACAGATTCAACTGCCTCAAACACTGAAGTCTTCTCGTATCACTTGTCTTTCTAATCTGTGAAATCTGTGGACCCCTTGCTTTCTGATTTTGGAGATTTCATGCGGCCTCTTCTTCGAGTATTGAACGGCGAAACCCTCGACAAGCCCCCGGTCTGGTTCATGCGCCAGGCGGGCCGCTTCCTGCCGGAATACCGCGAGGTGCGGGCCAAGGTCACCTTCGAACAGCTGCTCAATGATTCGGATCTGGCGGCGGAAGTCACGCTGCAGCCCATCCGCCGCTTTCCCCAGATCGATGGCGCCATCATCTTCAGCGACATCCTGGTGATCCTGGATGCACTGGGTTGTGAAGTGACCATCCCCGAGGGCGGTCCCCGCATCGGCAAGACGCTCGACCAGATCGATATCAACCGCCCCCTGGATGAGAAGGTCTTCGAACCGGTCTGCAACGCCATCCGCAAGGTGAAGGCGGCCCTGCCGCCCAAGGTCACCATGCTGGGTTTTGCCGGCGCTCCCTGGACGTTGCTGGCCTACGGCATCGAAGGGAAGGGCAGCAAGAGCTGGGCGAAGGCCAAGGCCTTCATCCACCAGAATCCCGTGCTGGCCCAGAAGTGGATGGACAAGCTGGCGGACGCCGCTGCCCGCCTGCTGAACCTGCACATCGAGGCCGGTGCCCAGGGCGTGCAACTCTTCGACACCTGGGCTGGTGAACTGGATGCGGACGACTACGCGACCTTTGCCCTGCCTTCCGTGAAGCGCACGCTCTCCCAGGTGACCGCAGCGCCGACGCTCTTTTTCGCGCGAACGGGCTACCTGCCGGATTCCCTCAACGACCTGCCCTGCAAGGGGCTGGCGGTGCCTTGGCAGGTTCCGATTTCAGAAGCCCGCCGCCGCTTCCCCAAGATGGTGCTGCAGGGCAATCTCGATCCCGTGGCCCTGCTGGCGGGCAAGGAAACCGCCACCCGGAAGGCCCGCGCCATCGTGGATGCCATGAAGGGTCATCCCCACATTTTCAACCTCGGCCATGGGCTTACGCCTGAGACCGATCCTGCCGTGGTGGCGGCCGTGCTTGATGAGGTGAAGGCATGAACCAGCTCGCCGATCTCATCCGCCGCTACGACCGGCCCGGCCCGCGCTACACGGGCTACCCCATGCCTCCGGTCTGGTCCGACGACTTCCCGGAGTCCGATGTCCTCGCGGCGCTGGATCGCGCGGATCTGCGCAAGGACGAGGCCCTGTCGCTCTACCTGCACATTCCTTTCTGCCCCCGCCGCTGTGCCTACTGCGGCTGCAACGTGGTGGTGAGCCCCCAGTACGATCCCGTCGAGGCCTACCTCGCGGCGGTGACCAAGGAACTCGATCTGGTCTGCGAGCATTTGAAGGAGCGCCGCAAGGTCCTGCAGCTGCACTGGGGCGGCGGCACACCCACGTACCTCAATGCCGCTGACCTCAAGCGCACCTTCCAGCTCTTCAAGGACCGCTTCGAGTTCCTGCCGGGCGCCGAGATCGCCATCGAAGTGGACCCCACCTACCTGGAGCCGGATCAGCTGCCCGCGCTGCGCGAGATGGGTTTCAACCGCGTGTCGTTTGGCGTGCAGGATCTGGATGAAAACGTGCAGGCCCTCATCACCCGCGGTCAGACCTGGGAGCACACCCTCACGGCCATGCGCCAGTGCCGCGAGTTGGGTTTCGAGGGCGTGAACCTGGACCTGGTCTACGGCCTGCCGGGCCAGACCATGGCCACCTTCAAGCGCACCCTGGAATCCACCCTGGAGCTGTCGCCGGATCGCATGGCCATCTACGGCTTCGCCTACCTGCCCAGCATCATGCCCTTTCAGCGCAGCATCCCTGCCGAAACGCTGCCCTCCCCGGATCTCCGTCTGGACCTGCTGCTCATGGCTTCTGACATCCTGGAGAAGCACGGCTACGTGGCCATCGGCATGGATCACTTCGCCCATCCCAACGACCCCATGGCCAAGGCCGTGCAGGAAGGGAAGCTCATTCGCAATTTCATGGGTTATGCGGTGAAAGCCGGCACGGATCTGCTGGGCTTTGGCCCCAGCGCCATCTCCAACGTGGCGGGCGTCTACGCCCAGAATGAGAAGATCCTCGCCAAGTGGGAACGTAGCATCACGGACGGCCATCTCGCCATCCACAAGGGCCATCGTTTGTCCGAGGACGACGAGCTGCGCCGCTGGGTCATCCACCACCTCATGGGCCACTTCGAACTGAAGTGGGAGGACCTCAAGACCCGCTTCGGCGTGGACGGCCCGGTCCTCTTCGCGGATGCGGTCACCCAGCTGCAGGAAGAAGTATCCCAGGGCACCGTGGAGGTCCGACCCGAAGGCATCTTCATCACGGATCTGGGACGGCGCTTCGTGCGTAACCTGGTGCAGCCCTTCGACGCCTACCTGGCCCAGCTCAGCGCCAAGACACCGTTCTCCCGCACGGTCTGATTTCTTGGGTGCCGCAGGCCCAGACTTTGTCCCTCTCTCCAAGGCGCAAAGCGCCTTGGAGCTGGTTGTCTTCGACAACCTAAATGCATACGCATCCAACCATTGAATAGCTGACCATGCGGCCTACATTGGAGATGTGGAGACCCGCCCGCTGGAGCTTCGAGTTCCGGCCCCCACCGAACCTGACGCCCCTCCGGTGGTCTCTGTGAATCTGCCTGGAAGGCCAGGCGAAGTCACGGAGGGTTCCATGTCCAGTGCCCTGTTCCTCCTCCTTCCTGCCCTGGTGGTCGTGGCCCCGGACGCAGGCATTCCAGGCGCCGTGGAGGTGCGCTCCGGCGTCTTTGTCCTGCGCGGGGCTCCCAACGAGGAAACCTGCGTGGCCATGAAGAATCAGCACATCACGCATGTCATCGATCTCCGGCGGGATGGCGATCCCAACCTGAACACGGAGTGGGAATCCAGTCGGCTACAAGGGCTGAATATCCAATACATGCGCTATGCCATCAGCACGAGACCACCGGCCGATGACTTCGATTTCCTGCGCCACTTTCTCAAGGAGCTGCCCAAGGGGGCGCGAGTGATGCTCCACTGCGGGGATGGGAACCGCGCCGCCGCCGTGGCCTGCGCCTGGCTCGTCATGGACAAGGGCATGCCTTTGGAAGAAGCCATGAGGATCAGCAAGAATGCCGGCTTGCAACGGACCGAGACCGAAGAAGCTGTGCGGCGGTATGTGAGTCAAAAGGGCTGAGGCTCGCCGATAAACAAAAAAGCTGACGATACAGCCTGCTACTGCCGTCATGGGTAGATGCAATCAGGCCTTGGGATCGTGGTACATCCCCTCGATCTGCTTGGCATACATCTGGTTGATGACCCTGCGTTTGATCTTGAGGGAAGGGGTAAGCTGGCCCCCTTCGGCGGTGAGTTCCTGATCCAGCAGAACGATCTTCTTGATGCGTTCGTAGTTGGAGAGGTTTTCGTTGATCCGTTCCACGCGGCTGCCGACCTTCGCGATCACCTGGGGGTTCTTGATCAGTTCCGCGTGATTGGAGAAGGCGATTTTCTTGTAGCCCGCCCAGCGGGCCAGGCTGTCGAAATTGGGCACGATCAGGGCGGTGATGAAGTTGCGCTGATCGCCAATGAGGACCGCCTGGGCGACGTATTTGTCCTCCTTCAACAGGTTCTCGATGGGCTGGGGAGCGACCTTCTTGCCGGCGCTGGTGACGATGAGTTCCTTCTTCCGGTCCGTGATGTAGAGGCGTCCCTCCACGTCGAAATGGCCAATGTCACCCGTGTGGAAGTAGCCATCGTCATCGATGGCCTCCTGGGTGGCCTTTTCGTTGTTCCAGTAGCCGACCATGATGTTTGGGCCCTGGCAGAGAATTTCGCCATCCTCGGCGATCTTCACGAAGGGGCGGCCATTCCATTCCTTGTAGATGGGGCGGCCCACACAGCCGGGTACCACTTCACCAAGGCGGTTCACGGTGATGATGGGGCTGGTCTCGGTCAGTCCGTAGCCCTCGAGAATCGGGATGCCGATGATCCAGAAGAACTCCATGATCTTGCCACTGAGGGGGGCACCTCCGCTCACGGCCACTTTCAGGCGTCCGCCGGTGCGCTGACGGATCTTCTCGAAGACGATTTTCTGGGCGGTGCGGTACCAGGCCCCCTTCCAGGAAGGTGGCTGCTGGCCCTTGAGGAGATAGGGCACAGCCTGGCGCCCGGCCTGCATGGCCCAGTGGAAGATGAGGCGCTTGATGAAGGGGCCGGATGAGACCGTGTCGTAGATCTTGGCGAAAATCTTTTCGTAGATGCGGGGCACCGAGGCCATGACGGTGGGGCGGACTTCCAGAAGGTCAGCGGCCACCGTGTTGACACTCTCGGCGTAGTAAATGGCGGCGCCGATGTGGAACCACAGGAACTGACCGGCCATGCGCTCGAAAATGTGGGTGAGGGGCAGGAAGCTGAGGGCACGCTCCTTTTCGATGAAGTCGACCGTGGATTCGGCGGCCAGCACGTTGGTGACGAGGTTGCCGTGGGTGAGCATGGCGCCCTTGGGATCGGCCGTGTGCCAGAGGTGTAGATGAGCGTGAGGATGTCCGATGGCTTCCGCTGTTCGCCCCAGACGCGCACCTCGGGCCTGCGGGCCTCCATGGCCTGGCCTTCCGCCTGGAGGGTGGCCCAGGTGATGAGGCTTCGTCCCGTCCCTTCAGGCAGCTCTCCTTCGATGAGAACAGCCGCTTCCAGGCTGGGCATCTGGTCCCAGTGGGCGAGCACCTTGTCCAGCTGGTTACGGTCTGAGCAGATGACCCAGCGGGCTTGGCTGTCCTTGAGGATGTAGGCGGCCTGGGGGGCATTCAGCGTGCAGTAGATGGTGACGTCGGGCAGGCCCTGGATGGCGCAGGCGAAATCCGTGATGGCCCACTCCGGGCGGTTCTCGGACAGGATGGCCACCCGGTCGCCGAGCTTGAGCCCGCGGGCGTTCATGGCCAGGGCCAGCCGCTCAACCCGCGCCACGAGTTCGTCGTGGGAAATGGGCACGTAGATGCCGTTCTGCCTCGCAGCCAGTGCATCCGGAAGCTTGCGCTGCGCGGCTCCATAGAAAAGCTGGGCAATGGTTTCGATGGGCTGCGCCACAATGACTCCAGACACTCGGGGATGTGAGGGCATGTTAACAGGGAAGGGCGCCACGCCTCTGGGAGAGGGGATCCAGGCCTACCACCTCGAACAGCAGGCTCGCGGAGTGTCCCCGCACACAGCCAGGGCCCAGATTGGGGACCTTGGCAAGCTGGTCGACCATGCCCTGCGTACTCGATGGGACTCGTGGGAAGTGAGCCCGCGCACCCTGCGGGGCTTTGCCTTGGAGCTCGGCGACCGGGGCCTGGATCCCGCCAGCCAGGCCCGGATTTTGTCGACGGTCCGGGGCTATTTCAAGTGGCTGTGGGAGACGCGACGGATTGCCAAAAACCCCGCCTCTGGCCTGCGAAACCCCAAACAAACCAAGCGTCTGCCTGCCTTCCTGACGGAAGGTGAAAGCCAGGCCCTGTTAGATCTGCCACCCGCGGTGGATTTTCCGACCGCCCGCCTCGCCTGCTTGCTGGAACTGCTCTACGCATCAGGCCTTCGGGTCTCGGAATTGGTGGGACTGGACCTTCAGGACCTCTACCCAGAGCAGCGCACCCTGCGCGTGCTGGGCAAGGGCCGGAAGGAGCGCCTGACGCCCTACCACGCACAGGCTGCCGAGATCCTGACCACGTATCTGGCCTTTCGATCGGCCTTCCTGGCCGCCAAGGAACTGCCTCCCAGTGCGGCTCTGTTCCTGAACCAGCGGGGAGGGCGGCTCACGCCCACCAGTGTCCGCACCCTGCTGCGCTCCGCTTTGGAAGCAGCGGCGGTCCGGTCGCGGGTGAGTCCCCATGCCCTGCGCCACAGCTTCGCCACCCACCTGCTCAACCGGGGCATGGACCTGCGGGCCATCCAGGAACTGCTGGGCCACGCGAGCCTCAGCACCACCCAGCGCTACACTCATCTGGGGCTGGAAGAACTGTCCAAGACCTACGAAAAAGCCCATCCCCGCGCCAAAAGCTGAATCCCTCCACTGGAGTCCACCCATGGATTTGGTCCTTCCCGCCCCGGCCCTTTCGATCGTATCTGTCACTGGCCTCACGGCGGCATTCCCCGTGCGACGGATCTATTGCGTGGGCCGCAACTACGCGGATCATGCCCGGGAGATGGGCATGGATCCCCACCGTGAGCCGCCTTTCTTCTTCGGGAAACCCCATGACACCGTGGTCTCCGGTGGAGGCGCCATCGCGTATCCTCCCGCCACCGCCAACCTGCATCATGAGGTGGAACTGGTGGTGGCGCTGGCCAAGGGGGGGAGCCACATCCCCTCGGCCGAAGCCCTCGATCATGTCTATGGTTACGCCGTGGGCATCGACCTGACTCGCCGCGATCTTCAGGCGGCCTCGAAGGACAAAGGCCAGCCCTGGGACACGGCCAAGGGCTTCGACCAGTCCGCGCCGATATCTGCCATCACGCCCGCCCAAAGCTGGGGACACCGCGCCTGGGGCGCCATCTGGCTCTCGGTGAACGGCGTGGAGAAACAGCGGGGCGATCTGTCCCAGATGACCTGGAGCGTACCGGAAGTCATCGAACATCTGTCCGGCTACGTGACCCTGGCGCCGGGCGATCTCATCTTCACGGGCACACCTGCCGGGGTGGGGCCCATCGTGCGTGGGGACCGGGTGCGCTGTGGTATCGATGGCCTGGAGGAACTGGAGATCGTGCTGGTCTGATCAGTTCCCGCCGGCCTTCTTGAACTGGGCGATGATGTCTTCGACGCTGTCCTTGTGGCTGTCGGCCTCGAGGCTGGTGTCGAAAATATGATCCTGGGTGGCCACCTTGCGTTCCGAGAACCCTGGGGCGGCCAATGCTTCCGTGTGGATGTTGAAGATGACCAGCAGGCGGGTGAGACCGTGCTGGAACTGCTTGAGAAGGATGACCACCTTCTCGATTTTCTGGCGGGTGATGTCCTGGAACTGGAGGACGTTCAGGATCTCGAAGGCTTCATCACTGACCTTCTGGAGGTGTGTCATGGAAGGCCCGAAGTCCACCTCGACGGCTTGACTGGCGATCTGATGGGCGAACAGGTACTCCAGCACTTCCTGAGCCAGAGCGTTCTGCTCCTCCCCGGCGGCGGCACGGTCCAGGAACCCGGCGATGGCGGCGTGCAGCTTGGTCTGCTGTTCCGTGTGGCGCTGGAGGTTGTCCTTGCAGGCCTGCACGGTTCGGGTGGCGTCGTCAGAGGCGGCCATCAGGGTGTCCAGGCGGTTCATGACGCTTTGGGTGGCCTCCTCGGTATCCGAGGTGATGGCGTCCAGCTGAGCGGCCAGTTCCGGCACCTGGGTGGTCTGGTGCTTCACGGAGGCATCCAGCTGCTGGAGGTTCAGCAGGGTCTGATTGATGCTGGAGACCAGGGCACCCAGCTCGCCCTTGGCCTCGATGTCGATTTTCTGGTACACCCGGCCATTGGCCATGTCCTGGGCGGCCTCTGCCAGCCGGTGCAGGCTGACCTGCGCATCGCCCTGCAGCTCCCGGCGGAGTTCCTCGATGAGTTGCTCAAGGCTCACCAGTCGATTGTCCAGGCGTTCACGCCGGGCCTGGAAGTCGGCGACCAGGCTCTCGGGGGTGCTGTCCTGTGATGTCACTTCAGAAACGTCAGTCATGGTGACTCCAGAGGTGCCTCAGGGCGCAGGTCTCACCCTCACATGGGTTCCTTCGGCCAAGCCCCAAGCCTGCATGAGTTCCCGCGGGATCGCCACTTGTTTGTCGGCGAGGCCCTGGACGAACTCGACGGGTTCGACGGCCGGGCCCTTGGGCCAAATGACGCGCACATTCTTGATGCCGGATTGATAGGGACTGAGCGCTTTCCATTGCTCTTCCAGGCTTTTGGGCAGCTCCAGGTGGTTGCCCTTCTTGAAGAGGCCCGTCTTGAGGGTGATGATGCCCACCTCAGCAACGGGCTCCAGGACATCGAGTCGGCCGGCATCCTTCAGGATGGCCGCCGCCTGGAGAACCGCCACATCGTGCTGGCCCGAGGAAGCCATGACGTCGTGGAAATCCCGGTAGCCGTCGAAGTAAGGCAGGATCCGCCGCTCTTCGACGAACATCTTGAGGCCTTCCAGTAACCGGGGAGCGGGGAGCAGGGGCCAGGGCACGGCCGTCAGGCGGGGGAAGATGGTGGCAAGGCGTTTCCGGCTGTCCTGAAGGCGTGCCGAATCCATGAGCAGGTCCGGCACCGTGCGGCGGATGGCAGCAGGCACCTGAACCTGGGTCGTCAAAAACTCGAATTGACCCACGGTCCATTCCAGGATTTCGAAGGCTGCCACCTCGCCACGAGCGGTGGTGGTTTCCGCCTGGATCACTTCACCTTGGGAGAAGTAGAGCACTCCGCTGACCTTGCCCGAACTGACCTGGAGCATGCCGGTCTTGCGGTTGACATGCAGCAGCTGGACCACATCCGTCAGGGAGATGCTCTCGAGGGCACCCCGGAGGTTGCTCATGCTTTGCCCTCAGGGGTGAGGAGCTCATGGAGCAGCACCTGGATGCGCTCGCGAGTGGCGGGTTTGACCAGGAAGATGTCGGCGCCCGCTCGCAGCCCCTGGGTCCAGGCCCGCTCGCCGTCAAACCCGGTGAGAAGGATGACCTTGATGTCCTGGCACTCGGGATCGTCCTTGAGGGATTGACAGAGGGCGGTGCCGCTCTCGCCTGGCATGAGGACATCCAGGAACATCAGATCCACTTTTTCCTTGGCCAGGGCCTGACGGGCGAAGCTCGCATCCGCCGCTTCGATGACCCGGTGCCCTTCCAACTCGACGTAGGCCCTGAGGACTTGGCGGATGTTGGGATCGTCATCCACAACGAGAATGGTACTCATGGGCGGGCCTCCGCCATGGCTGTGATCATTTCCTCGACAGCCCGTTCCAGGCCCACAAGAACCGCTCGTCCGATGAGGCTGTGGCCGATGTTCAGCTCCTCGACTTCGGGAATGGCCGCCACGGGGACCACGTTCTGCAGGTTCAAGCCGTGGCCGGCGAGGACCCGCATTCCCAGCCGACTGGCCAGGCGGGCGGCCTCGCGAAGGCGACCCAGTTCCTGGGTGGCATCGGAATCCATGGGCAGATCACTGTAGGTGCCGGTGTTCAGTTCCACGGCATCGGCTTCGAGCTTCGCGGCCATCTTCACTTGATCGAGGACCGGATCCACGAAGATGCTCACGCGAATGCCCGCGCTGCGAAGTTCGCGTACGACTGGCTTCAGCATGCCCTGCAGGAAGATGGCATCCAGGCCGCCTGAGGTGGTCAGTTCTTCCCGGCTTTCGGGAACCAGCGTCACCCACGAGGGTTTGCTGGGAATGACCGATTCCAGGGCCTCGGGCGTGGCCGCGCACTCCACGTTGAGGGGCACGGCCAGCACATCCTTGAGT
Organism: Acidobacteriota bacterium; assembly: GCA_043775845.1. Classification (GTDB taxonomy): domain Bacteria; phylum Acidobacteriota; class Holophagae; order Holophagales; family Holophagaceae; genus Geothrix. The sequence continues at coordinate 5,786 of JAYVRY010000164.1, read as the reverse complement.
ACCCGAAGATCCCGCTCCTGGATGTGGCGGCGATCACCACGGAGGTGAACGGTGATGCCGTGGGCCCCGGCGCTCTGAGCGAGCAGGGCGGCAGCCACGGGTTCGGGTTCATGACCGCCGCGGGCCTGCCGCAGGGTGGCCACATGATCGACATTCACTCCCAACCTGAGGTTCAAAGCACGCTCCAAGAATTGACGTTAGCTTAACCCCCCAGCAAGATCCGTGTCGGCAGGAAGGTGAGAGCTGGGGCCGGGATATAAAAAGAGTTGCAACGCTTAAAATTGGATTGCATCCTTCTCCCATGTATGAAAACGGCGTTCTACCCTCTGTTTTTGTGGCCCATGGATCTCCCCTGCTGGCCCTGGAGGGAGGCGACTGGGGACGGGCGATCTCGGACCTGGGTCGGCAGTTGCCACCCCTTCGCGCCATCCTGGTCTGTTCGGCCCACTGGGAGGCCCCTGGTCCCTTCCGGCTTTCTTCGGCCCAGCAACCGGGGGTCATGCATGATTTCGGGGGCTTCCCTGAAGCCCTTTACCACCTGGACTATCCGGCTCCCGGTTCTCCCACACTTGCGGCAGAGGCGGCAGGGCTACTCATGGAGGCCGGGCTGGAAGCCGTGCTGGATGACAAGCGGCCCCTGGACCACGGCGCCTGGGTGCCACTGCGTTATCTGGCGCCGAGGGCGGCCATTCCGGTGGTGCAACTGTCCCTGCCCCTTGCTCGAACACCCAGCCTGCTCTTGAAGGCCGGCCGGGCCCTGGCGCCCCTTCGGAAGCGTGGCGTGCTGACCCTGGGCAGTGGCGGCATCGTGCACAACCTCCGCCGCTTGGATTGGGGGGGAACCTCTGCGCCCCAGCCTTGGGCCCTGGCCTTCGATGGTTGGGTGCGCGAGCGGCTGGAGGCAAAGGATCAGGCGGCCTTGATGAACTGGATCGTTGCCCCGGGGGCCGCGGAGTCTGTTCCCACCTCCGAGCATCTGGATCCGCTGTTCTTCGCCCGGGGGGCGGCGGATGGTTCAGCCGAAACCATCTTCGAAGGCTGGCAGCTGGGCAGCCTCGGGTTGACGAGCTATCGCTTCGACTGAGGGCGCCAGTCATACGAATTGGTAAGAAGTCCTTTTCCTACCGGATTGAACGCAGCTTGGTATCAATCAACTGGCCCAACCACCACCCAGGGCTTTGCAGAGGGCCACCAGGGCCGTAAGGCTTTGGGCTCTGGCCTGGAGCGCCTGGTCCTGTTGGTTCAGCAGGTTCTTCCGGGCCTCCATCAAGGCGGTCTTCGGGACTTCTCCCACCTTCAACTGCAGCTCCGTCAGGGCCACCTGCTTCTGCTGCAGGGCTTCGGCGGCCAGCAGCTGTTGGCGCCGTTCTTCGCTGCGGGCCACGCGGGTGAGGGCAACCTCCACATCCCCCAGGGCCACCAGCACGGCTTTGCGGTACGAGGCGGCAGTAGCTTCAAAGGCCGCCTCGTTGGCCTTCACCTGGTGCTTCAAGCGGCCGCTTTGGAAGAGCGGCAGATGCACTTGGGGGCCCACGCTCCACATTCGGCTGGCATGGGTCAGGAGGGTGCCGGATTGAATGGAGGCCCACCCACCCGTTCCCACCAAGGAGAAGCGCGGGTACTGGTCGGCCACCGCCACGCCCACATCGGCGCTGGCAGCCGCCAGCTCCCGCTCGGCCACCCGCAGATCGGGCCGACGTTGGAGGAGGTCCGAGGGAAGCCCGGGTGCGGGCGCCTCGGGCACGGCCATGGGTGGGGCGGCCTCGCCCAGACGGGATTCCAGCGTGGCCAGGGGCAGGTCGGTGAGCGTGGACAGGGCCACCAGGCTTTGCCGCAGGCCGATACGGATGTCGGCCAGGCTGGCCTCATGGACGCGACGGTTGGTCTCGACACGTTGCACCTCGAGGCGGGTGACTTCCCCGGCCTGGACTTGCAGCCCCAGCAGCCGCACCAGCGCTTCATGGTTCTCCAGGCTATCCAGCGCCAGTGCCAACCGCTGCTGTCCCATGCGGCAGTCGATGTAGTTCCGTGCCACCTCCGAGGACAGAACCAGACTCACATCCCGCAGGCGTTCTCCGCTGGCCTCCAGGCGAGCCTGGGCGGCCTCGGAGAGGCGGCGGTTGTGACCGAAGAGATCGATCTCCCAGGAGGCATCGAAGCCGATCTGGTGGTTGGTGAAATCGGTGTTGACGTTCTTGACGGGGAGGTTGGCCAGCATCTCGCTGTTGCGGCTCAGGTGATCGCGCGATGCCTGGGCTCCCACGCCCAAGTTCGGACCCCCTGCCGCGTCCTGGATGCCCTGGATGGCGCGGGACTGGCGCAGGCGGGCCTCGGCCATCTGCAGGTCGGGGCTTTGGGTCAGGGCCTGCTCGATGAGTCCGTTGAGCTGCGGATCGCCAAGAACCTCCCACCATCGCGAGGAGATGCGGGCTGTCCCACCCATGGTGCTGTAGGCCTCGGGCAGGCGTTGGGGCTTGGGCGCATAGGTCGGGCCCACGGGATGACAAGCCACGAGAAGGAGCGGGAGGAAAGTGAGAAGTCGCTTGGTCATGGAGGGCCTCGGTCAGGCGATGTGGCGACGGAACATGTAGAGCGCAAGGGACAGCGTGCCGAAGGCGATGAGAAGCAGCGGCCAGATGTCGGGCACGGCGTCCAGGAACCCATAGCTCTTCAAAAACACGCCCTTGATGATGTTGATGCAGTAGGTGAGCGGATTCATGTAGGCCAGGACCCGGAAGAACAAGGGCATGTTCTCGATGGGCGCCACGTAGCCGGAGAGGTTCACGGCGGGGGCCATGAAGGCGAAAACCCCCAGGAAAGCCTGCTGCTGGGTGGATGAAATCGAAGAGATGAACAGGCCCACACCGGCCAGGGCCAGGCCGTAGCAGACGAGTCCCAGCAGCAGCACGAGCAGGGAGCCCGAGAAGGGCACGCCAAAGCCGAACACCGCCACACTGACGATGATGCCGCCCTGGAAGAGGGCCACCAGGATGCCCGGTACGGCCTTGCCCGCCATGATGTAGGCCGGGGTAAGGGGCGACACCAGAAGCTGATCGAAGGTGCCTTCTTCCCGTTCCCGGGCCACTGAGAGGGCCGTGACCATGAGGCAGCCGATGGTGGTGATGAGGGCCACCAGGCTGGGAAGCACATGCCACTTGGAGTTCAGGTTGGGGTTGTAGATGTGGCGCAGGATCAGGTGGGAGGTGGGCTGTGCACCCCGTTCGACCGTGAAGCCCTGGACCACCTGGGACACGTAGCCCATGGCGATCTGCGCGCTGTTGGAGCGGCGCCCGTCGATGAGAATCTGCAGGGAGGCAGGCTGCTTCAAAGCCAGCCGGCGGGAGAAATCCTGGGGGATCCGGAGCAGGACCAGGGCCTCCTGGGCGTCCATGACTTCCTGGGCCTCCCGCTCACTGTGGACTGGCAGGAGGCTGGCGAAAGAGGGCGTGTGGGAGAGACGCTGCTGGAGGTCGATGGATGCCTTGCCCTCATCCAGGTTGTAGACGGCGAGGGTGGCGTGGCGCACTTCCAATGTGGCAGCAAAGGAGAAGACCAGGGTCTGGAGGATGACCGGCATGATGAGCATGACGCGGGTCTTGGGATCCCCCAGGATCACCTGGAGTTCCTTGCGGATGAGGCGGAGCAGGCGGTACAGCATGGTCGTCTCCTACTCCAAGGTCCGGCCGGTCTTCAGGGCGGTGAGGCCCAGCCAGAACACGGTGAGGAGGCTGAGTCCCAGGGCATCCGCCGCCAGAATGGGCACCAGGGTGCCCGCCTGAAACAAGGTCTGGAGGGAGCCTGCGAAATAGCGGGCGGGAATGACATGGGTGAGGGCCCGCAAGGCGATGGGCATACTCGCTATTTCGAAGACGAAGCCCGAGAGCATCATGGAGGGCAGGAAGGCGCTGACTAAAGCCGCCGACGCCGCGTTGAATTGGTTCTTCATCACCGTGGAAAGAAACAGTCCATTGCCCAGGGCGCAGCCCAGAAACAGGCTGGTGAGCACGAAGAGCGCCCAGAGGGAGCCCCGGAAGGGCACAGCCATGAGCAGGACAGCCACCATGAGACACAGGGCCATGGCAACCATGCCCAGCACGTAATAGGGCAGGATCTTGGAGAGGAGCATTTCCGCCTTCGTGACCGGCGTGGCCAGCAGGGCCTCCATGGTGCCGCGTTCCCATTCGCGCGCGACCACGAGGGAGGTGAGCAGGGCGCCGATGATGGTCATCACCACCGCGATGGAGCCCGGCACCAGGAAATTGCGACTCACGGTGCTGGGGTTGAACCAGGCCCTGGTTTGGACCTCGATCATGGGGCGATCCTTCCGGGCCAGGTTCTGTCCTCTCTGGTGTTGCCAGGTCCGCCAGATGCCTTCGATGTAGCTGCCCACGAAGGCGGCCGTGTTGGGCTCGGAACCATCCGCGAGCACCTGGATGGCGGCGCCCCCGCGGCCTTCGGCCAGGCGGGCGCTGAAGTCGCTGCGCACCACCACCACGCCCCGCAGTTTTCCATGGGCCATCCGTTCCAGCAGGGCGGCCCTGGAGGAGCCTACCTCCACCACGAAGTTGCCGGAGGCTTTGAGGGTCTGCTCGAACTGCACCGCAGCGGGGCCGTGATCCTCCATCAACAGGCCCAGGCGTAGGCTGCTGGAATCCAGGTTGATGGCGTAGCCGAACACGAAGAGCAGCACCACGGGCATGACGAAGGCCACCAGGATGCTGCTGGGATCGCGGAGGATCTGGAAGGCCTCCTTGAGGCAGAGGGCCCGCAGGCGGCGAAAGCTCAATGTCCTCATGAGGCCGCCTCGCCCGGTCCTGTTTCAGCGTCGGCGTCGGCATTGGCATTGGCATTGGCATCCGCCTCGACCTGGAAGGCCTGGATGAGGTGGATGAAGGCATCTTCCATGGTGGGATCCGGGCATTCCGGCGTCACGGTGCGGCGCTTCAATTCATCCGGTGTGCCCAGGGCGATGAGCTTGCCTCGGTAGATCAGGCCGATGCGGTCGCAGTACTCCGCCTCATCCATGAAGTGGGTGGTGACCATGATGGTCACGCCCTTCTGGGCCAGGGCGTTGATGTGGGTCCAGAATTCGCGGCGGGTGATGGGATCCACGCCCGAGGTGGGTTCATCCAGAAAGAGGATTTCCGGTTCGTGCATCAGCGCGCAGGCGAGGGCCAGCCGCTGCTTGAGGCCCAGGGGCAGGTCGAGGGTGCGTTGGGTGAGCCAGGGCTCCAGGTCAAAGGTCTGGATCATTTCGTCGATCTTGAGCCGCTGGGCTTTTCCTCCCAAGCCGTAGACACCGGAAAAAAACTCCAGATTCTGGAGGGCGCTGAGCTGTGTGTAGAGCGAGAACTTCTGGGCCATGTAGCCCAGGCGCTGCCTGGCGGCGGAGGGGCTGGTTTTGAGATCCAGGCCCATGACCAGGGCTTGGCCTTCGGTGGGTTTCAGGAGGCCACATTCCATCTTGAAGGTGGTGGATTTGCCCGCGCCATTGGGTCCCAGCAGGCCGAAGACTTCGCCCTTGGGCACCTGGAAACTCACGGCGTCCGTGGCCGTGAAGTCGCCGAAGCGCTTGGTGAGCGCCTTGGCTTCGATGACCGCCAGGGGATCTTGTTCGGGATGCAACGCCACGTCCCGGGTCACCTCCGACAGGGGTGAATCCCCGCCCGGGCCGCCGCCCAGGAGGCTGATGAAGGCGTCTTCCAGCCGGGGCGCCACCTCCACCAGCGTGGCTTCGGGCCCAGCCTGAATGGGGCCCAGGTCGGGCCGATGGCTGGCATCGCGCA
>JAYVRY010000163.1:0-5727 GCA_043775845.1 Acidobacteriota bacterium | reverse complement strand
CCGTGAGGAAGATGGCATCGGGATCCACGCCGATGTGATCGCGCTCCAGGATGAACTCGGCCACGGCCTCGCGGATGAACCGCACGCCCCGGCTTTCGCTATAGGCGCCCAGGCCATGCCTGGTGCCCGTCAGGATGGCCTTGGCGGTCTCGATCACATCGGCCGGGAAGGCGCCGGGCGCCAGGTCCATGAGGGCCGGGTACTCGCAAAGGGCCAGGATCTGCCGGTTCCAGGTCAAGGCCTTTTGGCCCAGGGACTGGGGGTTGCCGATGTTGCAGTAGATGATTTCGCGGCCCTGCTTCTCCAGTTCCGCCGCGCGGGCCACGATGGGGCCCCGCACCGCGTATTCGGTCTCGAGGACGGCTTTGCCAAGGTCGGTCAATCGAATGGTCATGGTCACTCCAATCCTTGAGTTTAACGTGAGAGGGCCATGTGACCGGCGTCATCCTACTTTGTGTAAAGGTGGTGGGCCTTGGGCGATTGGCGTGGCCTCGATAGACTGGAGGGTCGCCCCCCCAGACCCATCACCGTCACCCCTTCACCGAAGAGGCATTCATGCTTGGTTTCACCCTTTCCCCCGACCAGCTGCACGAAAAAGAACGGGCCCACACCTTTGCTGAGAAGATCATGCGGCCCGTGGCCCGCAAGTATGACGAGACCGGCGAATGGGCCGTGGATGTCTACAAGGCCGCCTGGGACCAGGGCTACCTGCAGGCCCTGGTGCCTGCGGACTGCGGCGGCCCCGGCAGCAGCCAGGTGGATGAAGCCATCGTGTGCGAGGAACTGGCCTGGGGCTGCGCCGGCCTCTACACCTCCATCATGGCCAATGGTCTCGCCATGACGCCCGTGCTCGTGGCGGGCAGTCCCGAGCAGAAGAAGAAGTGGTTGGGCATGCTGGCCGAAGCACCCAAGTTCGCCGCCTTCTCGCTCTCCGAGCCCAATGCCGGTTCCGATGCGGGCGGCATGACCTGCCGCGCCGAGAAGAAGGGCGACAAATACATCATCAACGGCACCAAGTGCTACTGCACCAACGGGGGCTACGCCGACTGGTACGCCCTTTTCGCCAGCACCGATCCCACCAAGGGCGCCCGCGGCACCAGCTGCATCATCGTGCCCCGCGACACGCCGGGCCTCGTGATCGGCAAGGCCATGGACAAGATGGGCCAGCGCGCCAGCAACCAGGTGGAGCTCTACTTCAACGATGCCGAAGTGCCCGCGGAGAACATCCTCGGCAAGGAGGGCATGGGCTTCATCATCGCCATGAAGACGCTGGACCAGACCCGCGCCGCCGTGGCCGCCGGGGGCGTGGGCGTGGCCCGTGCTGCCTTCGAGATCGCCCTGGACTACGCCAAGACCCGCATCCAGTTCGGGCAACCGATCTTTGCCAACCAGGCCATCAGTTTCATGCTGGCGGACATGTCGAAGAAGATCGAAGCCAGCCGCCTGCTCACCTGGCAGGCTGCCTGGATGACCGACAACGGCATCAAGAACTCCAAGCAGAGCGCTATCGCCAAGACCTTCGCCACTGACACCGCCATGGAAGTCAGCACCGACGCCGTGCAGATCCTCGGCGGCAACGGCTACAGCAAGGACTACCTCGTGGAGAAGTGCATGCGCGACGCCAAGCTCCTGCAGATCTATGAAGGGACGAACCAGATTCAACGCTTGGTCATCGCTAAAGAAATTCAGCAGGGCAACTAAGGCGCTGGATCGTCCGGGTCACGAGTGGACAGCGCACAGGCGCTGTCCCGAGTGGGGCCCCGGCGTTCGTCCATAACCAGATCCAGCGCCTGGTGATCGCGAAGCCGATCCAACAGGGCAATTGATCACAGGAACCACAGCTGAACCCACTAAGATCGCCCCATGCCCCCCATCAACGACGACTTCCTGGCCTCCTACCGCACCGAATCCCGGAGGCTCAGAAAGCGATTGGCCATTGGATTGGTGCTGGCCACCCTGACCCTCAGCGGTACCCTCGCCTGCGTGGTGACGCAACCCGTGACATCGAGCCACGCCACGCGCCCCTCATGGTCGCCCGATCCGACAAGGCTGGAGGCCCATGTCCGCTTCCTCGCCACGGAGTGCCGACCCAGGGACTGGAGCAGCCCTGCGGGTCTGGCGAAGGCGGGGGCCTACATCGCCGGCGCCCTGCAGGAATCAGGCGGGAAAACCTGGCAGCAAACCTACGAGGTCCGTGGCCGAGCCTACACAAATTACGGTGCAAGCTTTGGCCCAGCGACGGGTCCCCGCCTCATCATTGGCGCCCATTACGACGCCTGCGGCGACAAGCCCGCCGCAGATGACAATGCCAGCGGCGTGGCGGGCATGCTGGAACTGGCCCAGCGGCTTGGGTCGAATCCACCGACCTGTCGCGTTGACCTGGTCGCCTTCACCCTGGAGGAACCACCCTTCTTCCGCACCCAGGACATGGGCAGTGCACGCCATGCGGCGAGCCTGGTGGCAGACAAGGCGGAGGTGCGGGCGATGATCTCGCTGGAGATGATCGGCCGCTTCGAGGATGCGCCGGACACCCAGCACATTCCCTTTCCCTTGAGCCCCTTTTATCCCGATCGGGGCAATTTCATCGCCATCGTCGGCCGGTTCTCGGACATCGGGCTGACCCGGAAGGTGAAGGCGGCCATGCAGGCTCGGATTTGGGTCTTGATCACGCCCGGCTCAAGACCCTGCCTGGATGAAAAGCAACGTGGGAGTTTCGAAGTGGTGCAAAGCCCCAAGGGACCCCAGGCCGCCAACGTCGACAAGATCTGACGAGCCCTTTCCTGAAGGCGAGCCCCGGCCATCCCGGGACTCATGGTTTGAAAGAACCAAGGTGAGCGGTTTCCGGAGATCCGAAGAGATGTTCATACTCGTCCCATGATGGTTTTACGACGAACCTGGGCCACGAGGATCCTGCTGGGCACCCTGATCGGCGCCGCCGCCCTGGGGAGCGTGTTGCTGCTGGTGTCGACGCCCGGAGGGCTGCCACCCCTCTCTGCCGTGACCCTCACCCTGGCTGCCATCATGCTGGGGGCCTGGCTTGGGGTCCAGGTCCGGCGGCATTGGATCGATCAGCCCCGGCTGCACCGGGCCGAGCGCCTCTGGGCGGACGGGTGCCCCCCCGACGTGGTCCTCGTGGCCCTGGAGCAGCCCGTGTGGAATCGGGGCGAGCTGGGCTACCGCCAGCTTCTATTGAGGAGCACGCTGCACCTGGCCTTGGGCCAACGGGACCGGGCCTGGCTGGAGGCCCTGGACGCCCAGCTGGCCCGCCTGCCCCTGTGGAAGAGCCTGCTGGCCTCCCGCGCCTTCCGGAAGGTGCCGGGGGCGCCCAGCGCCCGGCGCCTGGCCTGGGGACGACGCATCATCGCCCTGGCCCCCAACATGGGCCGACTCCGTCACCTGCAGGGCATCCTGCTGCTCCGCCATGCGGACCCAGCTTCCCTGCATCAGGCCTGGGTTCATTTCGAAGCGGCCCTGCCCCTCTCCTGGGATGATCCCCTCATCCTCGAAGACCTCATGCTGGCGGGGCTGCAACACGGCCGCGAGGATGTGGCTGAGCAGGCCCTGGCCGTGCTCATGAATCGCCACGGCGATCCCCGGTTGCCTTGGGATCGAGGAGCGGCCGGCATGCACCTGCTGCGGCAGGGCCGCCATACTGAAGCTCTGGCCCTGGTGCAGGGCCTCTCGCCCGACCAGCGCACCCATCCCCTGCACTGGCTTTCGGAAACGGTCTCGCGCCGCCAGCTGGGCGACCGAGAGGGCGCCTGGCGGGTGATCCAGGTGGCCCTGGTTCACTTGCCTCAGGCCTTCCGCCTCTGGATGGAGCAATATCAGATCGCCCTGGAACTGCACCGCGAAGACGAGGCCCTGCAGATCCTGGAGGGGGCCTGGCCGACCATTCCCCAGGGCGACGAGAGTGAATCCCTGCGCCAGGAGTGGCGTCTCCGCCGCGCCGAGTTCGCCTTCTGGTGGGAGGGCCGACCCTCCTTCGCCAAGGAACTGCTGGAGCTCATCCCCCCGGAACTGCAGGGCGACCACCATCCCCCCCTGTGGCTCCAGGTCCGGGTGGCGGAAGGTGATTACGAAGCCGCCTACGCCGACATACAAGCCCTCCTCAAGGAACGCCCCGAGGATGTGGAATTGCTGTTGCTCCAGGCCGACTGCCTGGCTGGAATGGATGCCTGGGAGGCCCTGCTCCCTTACCTGGAGAGCCTGGGCGAGCCTTGCCGCGAGCACCCCACCTTCTGGCACCTGCGGGGACTGGCCCGCGCCAACCAGGGCGACCCCCTGCCGGCTCGGCTCGACCTGGAACGCGCGGTGCGCATGGATCCACACAGCCACCGCTTCCTCCTGGATGCCGGACATGCCTGTGCCGAACTGGGGGACTGGGACCGCGCCGAAGGCCACTGGCGACAGGCCCTGCAGGTGGATGCCAAGAGCGAGGAGGCCCTCATCCACCTCGCCGAAGCCCGGCGGGAGATGGAGGATCTGGATGGGGCCCGCCGCTACCTGCGGGAATGCCTCATGCACCATCCCGACAGCCTCGATGCCCAGCATCGCCTGGCCGAACTCGAGGCGAACTGATCCGGTAGAGTTGTTGCAAAAAAGTTAGGTCGGCTTGTCGCCCTTGAGCAGCGCGATCTTGGTGTCGTAGCGCGCCTGCATCTCGGGCAAGGCCCACTTGCGGGCCTTTTCCAGGGCCTTGATGGCGTCCTTCCGTTCTCCCTGGGCCAGGCTGATGCGGGCCTGGATCAGGTAAAAGTCCGGCTCCTGGGGCAGGATCTTGATGGCGGCCTTGATGCGCTTCTGGGCCTCGTCCCATTGGTTTTCCGTCAACGCCTCTTCCGCCAGGAAGGCATTGAAGAAGGGATCCCGCTTGCGGATCTCCATGCCGCGATCACGGTAGGTCTGCGCCTCCGCAGTCCGGCCTGCGTCCCTCAAGAGGTTTTCCAGATTGCCGCAGGGAGCGCCATCCTTCGGATCGGCCGACAGGGCCTTGAGGAAGGACTTTTCAGCCTCGGCCTCCATCCCCTGCTTGCGCTGGACCACGCCCAGGATGTTCCACCCCACACCCAGTGCCGGATCCACTTCGATGGACTGGCGGGCTGATCGGAGGGCATCATCCAACCGTGAATCCCCCATCAATTCCACGGCCCGGTTGCTATAGAAGAGAGCCAGTACCCGTTTCGGTTCCAGCAGGGAGACGAGCTGGGATCCATGACTGACCTGAGGCAGAAAATCCGCCACGACTTCCTGTCCCACGGTGCCGGTGTTAACCACAGCGACAATGTGCCGCTCGTAGCGCACGGTGGACCCGATCCTTCGCCAACGGCTGATCTTCAGGGACTCGCCGTAGCGCGCCTCCAGGTCGATAGATTTGCAGGCGGCCACATAGAGTGAGGTGAGGGTCAGGCAGTTGGCCTTGCGATCACGCCAGGCCTCGATGGGTGTCCGGGTGTAGCTGTTGTCGTAGGTGATGCCCAGTCCGCCCTCTTCAGGAGGCGTAAAGAAGCCCCTGACCAGCGCCGAAACCTTCCCGTGCACGCCCTGGTGAACCATGGTGTGCCTCCGGGCAAAATCCCGGAGTTCGGGTGGGGCCTCGAAGGGATCCTCCCCTGCCGTCAAGAGAACCGTGCTAAGCAGGATGGGCAGCAATCGCAGGCGCACAGGGCACTCCCGACACAACAATAGGTCTACGGACAGAGGTTTCAAGCGATTATGCGATCCTTG
>JAYVRY010000162.1:0-5736 GCA_043775845.1 Acidobacteriota bacterium | reverse complement strand
CCACGGCATCAGCACCGGCGCGCTCTTCCTCCTGGTGGGCATGCTCTACGACCGGGCCCACACGCGCATGATCGCCGACTTCGGCGGCGTGGCCGTGAAGATGCCCGTGTTTACGGCCTTCTTCTTCATCGTGACGCTCAGTTCCATCGGCCTGCCGCTGACGAATGGATTTGTAGGCGAATTCTGGATCCTCAACGGCACCTTCCTCTCCGGCTTCACCTGGGGCCGCCTCTACGCCTGCCTCGCAACGTCGGGCGTGCTGCTGGGCGCGGTTTACATGCTGTGGATGTTCAAGCGGGTCTTCTGGGGCCCCGAGAACAAGGATGAGGACAGCGGCACCCACCACCTGCACGCCGACCTGAATGCCCGCGAGATTGCGGTGATGCTGCCCATCGTGGGATTGATCCTGTGGATGGGCATCCATCCCAAGACCTTCGTGGCCATCAGCGAAGGGCCCGTGGTGGCCCTGCTGCAGGATGCCAAGGCCCCCGCGCCCCGCACCTATGTCCTGAAGCCTGCCGTGCATGAGGCGCCAGCCGCTGAAGGCGCCGCTCATGCTGCTGAAGTCCACGAGGGACAGGGCCACGCCGAACCCGTCGGCCATGCCCCTGTGCAGGAGGCGCACCGATGAACCTCACCCCCAGCCAGTGGGCGGCCCTGCTGCCGCTGATCATCCCGGCCCTGGGCGCCTGCCTCATCGCCATCATGTCGCTCGACAAGGACCAGGCCACCACCAAGTGGATCCGGGCCGCCATGTACGGCACGGCCCTGCTGGCCGTGGGCGCCAGCTTTTGGCTGCTCACGGAACTCTGGCAGACCGGCGCCCAGCCCCGTTTCGGCCAGCTCCACCTGGACCGCCTGGCCCAGTTCACCGGCATCTTCGTGCTGGTGGCCGCAGCCCTGACCATCCTCCAAAGCTGGGACCACTTCCATCAGGAAGGTTGGGTGAAGGGCGAGACGCTTTGCCTGCTGCTGTTCACGGTGACAGGCATGATGCTCTTCGCCTCGACCACCCATTTCGTGGTGCTCTTCCTGGCCCTCGAGCTGTTCAGCATTCCCCTGTATGCGCTGGTGGGCACCGTGCGGGCCCGCTCGGAGAGCTCCGAAGGCGGCATGAAGTACTTCCTCACCGGGGCCGTGGCCTCCAGCTGCTTCCTCATGGGGGGCGTGCTCATCTACGGTCTCAGCGGCACGCTGGATCTCAGCACCGCCGCCGTGGTGCTCCGCTCCCAGGGCCTGGCTCTGGATCCCCTGGTGCTGGTGGGCGCGGCCCTCATGCTCCTGGGCTTCCTCTTCAAGGTCTCGGCCGTGCCCTTCCACCAGTGGACGCCGGATGCCTACGAGGCCTCGCCCCATCCCATCGCCGGGTTCATGTCTGTGGCCACCAAGGGCGTGGCCTTCATTGCTCTCATGCGCATCTTCCCCGTGAGCTTCGCGCCCTTGAACGGCGTGGGCCTCAAGATGCAGTCCGTCATGGCCGTGCTGGCCCTGGCCACGCTGATCGTGGGCAACCTCACGGCCTTGGTGCAGACCAACGTGAAGCGCATGCTGGCCTATTCCAGCATCAGCCACGCGGGCTACCTCATGCTGGCTTTCGTGGCGGGCACACCGGCAGCTTTCAATGGCGTGCTGTATTACCTGGTGATCTACCTGGCCATGAACATGGGCGCCTTCGGCCTGCTGACGGCCTTTGGCCTGGTGGGCGAAAAGACCACCTTCGATGACCTGCGGGGCCTGGGCTGGAAGCGTCCTGCCATGGGCGTGGCTGCGGCCATCTTCATGCTGAGCCTGGCGGGCATCCCTCCCATGGGCGGCTTCTACGGCAAGTACATGATCTTCAAGGAACTGGTCGGCACGGGGCATGTGGGCATGGCCATCCTGGGTGTGCTGGCGAGCCTGGTGTCCGCTTACTACTACCTGCGTTTCCTGGTGGCCCTCTTCCTTCAAGCGCCCAGCGCCGAGGCCGAGCGGCTGGCCTCAGACCGCCCCGCCATCCATGCCCCCATGGCTGGTGCCACGGTGCTGGTCTGCGCGGCCATCGTGCTGGCGGGTGGTTTCCTCCAGACCTTCCTGGCCGATGGTTTCGCCCATCGCGCCCTGGTGGAAGGGCTTGGGCTCGTTCGCTGATTGCCGTTCGACCCACCAGGATTGTCATTCGACCCCCGGCTTTGGTCATTGGGACTGCAGGGCTGAACTGAGGCTGGCGGTCTATACATCGTTATGCGAAGGTTGAGGCTGGGCTCGTCCCGGCCCTTTGATACGCGGAGCTTGGCACCATGAAGCGGAACACCTGGATCGGACTTGGCATTGGCGTGGCGGTGGTGGCGGGCGGAACGGCCTATTACTTCACCCGTCCCAAGGATGAAGTGAAGTGGCGCATGGCCAAGCTCGACAAGGGCAACGTCACCCAGCGCATCAACGCCACGGGGGCTGTGAGCCCGGTGGTGCAGGTGGCCGTAGGGACCCAGGTGTCCGGCGTGATCTCGGCCCTGTACGTGGACTACAACAGCATCGTGAAGAAGGGCCAGCTCATCGCCCAGATTGACCCCACCATCTGGGAGACCCAGCTGACGGATGCCAAGGCAGGCCTTGATCGAGCCAAGACCAACATGGAAGATGCCCGGCGCCAGTACGAGCGTGCGAAGCGCCTGGCCTCGGAAAAACTGCTCGCCGATCAAGATCTGGAGGCCAAGCAGGTGGCCTACCAGACCTCGCTGAGCAGCATGGAGAACGCCAAGGCCTCGCTGGAACGCGCCAAGGCCAACCTCGACTACTGCAACATCACAGCCCCGGTGGATGGCGTGGTCATCGCTCGTCTGGCCGATGTGGGCCAGACCGTGGCTGCCAGCTTCAGCACGCCCAACCTCTTCCAGATCGCCCAGGACCTTTCCAAGATGAAGGTGCAGGTCAACATCGGCGAGTCCGACATCGATGAGGTGAAGGTGGGCCAGTCGGCCATGTTCACCGTGGACAGTCTGCCGGACAAGCAGTTCCGGGCCATGGTCAGCCTGGTTCGCCAAGAGCCCATCACCACCCAGAATGTGGTGAACTACGTGGTGGAGATGATCGTCCCCAACGAGCCCCTGCCGGGCACGGATGAGGAGGGCAAGGCCACGGCCGCGCCCGAGGTGGGGAAGGGCGGCGGTCGCGAGGGTGGCCACGGTTGGGGACGTGAAGGTGGCCGCAAGGAGGCCGCTCAGACCGGGGCTCCCGAGGGCGCCCCCGATCCCGAAAAGGCCTGGGAGCGCATGAAGGATCGCCTGCCCGCAGGTACCACCAAGCAGGAGTTCCTCAAGCGGTTTAAGGAGCGGATGGCCGGACGGGACATGAAGGCCATGCCCGCCGTCGCCAGCGCCCCAGTCGGGAATGCCAATGACCTGGCCCACATCCCTGGCGGCGCCAGCCAGCTGGGCGGCCCCAAGTTCACGGGTACCCTGGCCCTGCGGTCGGGCATGACCGCCAATGTCACCATCAGTACCAACCAGCGGCGCGATGTGCTGCGCGTGCCCAACGCTGCGCTCCGCTTCAACCCGGCGGCCTTCATCAAGGAAGAAAAGAAGGTCGATGGCCCCAAGCTGGGACAACCCGCCATGATGGGCGGCGGCCCCCGACCTGGCGGTGGCGGAGTTCAGACAGGCACCGGCGGCAAGGGTGGCATGGTGGCCCGCCGCGAAGACCGCATCTGGGTCATGGAGAACGGCAAGCCCAAGGCCATGGTGGTGAAGGCCGGCATCTCCGATGGCCAGTTCACGGAAGTCACGGGCGAAGGTCTTACCGAGGGCATGCAGGTGCTCGTGGGCATCGACAATGCCAAGCAGGCCAGTGGCGCTCCGGCATCTCCGGGCGGCGGTCCGGGCGGACGGCGATAGGCGGGGGAGGCGACCATGTCTCCGACGGAATTCCTGAAGCTGGCCCTGTTTGCCATCACCCGCAACAAGATGCGGGCCTTCCTCACCATGCTGGGCATCATCGTGGGTGTGGGCGCCGTCATCGCCATGATCGGCATTGGCGAAGGCACCAAGCGGGCTTCTCTCTCGCTGATCCAGAACATGGGCTCCAACATGCTTCAGATCTTCCCGGGGCAGGGCAGCAACCGCTTCGGCCCCTCGGCCATGGGCAGTTCCGATGTGCTGCTGGAAAGCGACGTGCCCCTCATCGAGCAGGAACTCTCTGGCAGCAGCGTGGTGGCCGCCAGCCAGCTGGTGCGCACCACCCGGCCCGTCATCTACCAGAACAGCAATTACGTGAGTTCCATCCAGGGCTCGAATCCCAACTTCCTGCAGATTCGGGGCTGGGACATGGCCAGCGGGCGCTTCTTCACGGACGCGGAAGTGCGCGGCATGGCCAAGATCTGCGTGCTGGGCCAGACCGTGAAGGACAACCTCTTCCCCAACGGTGACGACCCCGTGGGCCAGACCGTCCGCATTGGCGCGCTGCCCTTCGTGGTGGTGGGTGTGCTGGAGAAAAAGGGCGCCGGCATGTGGGGTGACCAGGATGATCTCATCGTGGCGCCCTATACAACGGTCATGCGCAAGATCATGGGCCGCGACAAGATCCAGCAGATCATGCTGAGCGCCCAGGAAGGCAAGGCCGAACTGGCCGAGGCGGAAGTCACCGCCCTGCTGCGCCAGCGGATGAAGACGCCGCCCAAGGACGACAACCCCTTCCAGATCCGCAAGCAGGACGACATGGTGCAGATGCAGACCCAGCAGGCCGGCATTCTCACGGCCCTGCTGGCCGTGGCCGCCAGTATCTCCCTGGTGGTGGGTGGCATCGGCATCTCCAACATCATGCTGGTGAGTGTCACCGAGCGCACCCGCGAGATCGGCGTGCGCCGCGCCCTGGGCGCCACCCGCCGGAACATCCTCTGGCAGTTCCTGGTAGAGGCCATCGTGCTGTCTATCTTCGGCGGCCTCATCGGTGTGGGTTTCGCCATGAGCGCCATCAGCATCCTCCAGAAGTTCGATGTGCCTGCGGTCACGGAGAGCTGGGCCGTGGCGCTGGGCCTGGGCTTCAGCGGTCTGGTGGGCGTGGTGGCCGGATTCCTGCCGGCCCTGAAGGCGGCGAAGCTGGATGTGATCGACGCGCTGAGGTACGAGTGACCCGCTCCTTCACCAGCCATGATTCGCTCCTCGCCGGATGCCTCGCGCCGCAGGCTCCCCCAGAGCCTGCTTTGCGATCCGGCGGTCGCGAGATCGACGCCCTGCGGTACGAGTGACCTAATACCGGCTTCCGGCCCCGCCGGAATCGGCCTTCGGCCTGCCCATAATGGAGGGACACGGAGACCCCCGTGCCTCTTCAGTGGGTTCCGTGTCTCTGCGGTGGCTCTCTCTTCCTCAATGCAAGGTGGTCCTAAATGGGTGAACAGCCGGAAGCGCACGACCCCTATGCCGTTCTCCGGAATCCGGAGTACCGCTGGTTCATCGCTTCCATGTGGCTCATCACCCTGGGCCTGCAGATGCAGGGCATGGTGGTGGCCTGGCAGGTCTACAAACGCACGGGCGATCCCCTGGCCCTGGGTCTGGTGGGTCTTGCGGAGGCCGTGCCCTTCCTGGGGGTGGCCCTCTTTGGCGGCCATGTGGCAGACCGGCTGAACCGGCTGCGCCTTTGCATGGGCTCGGCCCTGAGTCTGGCGGCTTGCTCGGCGCTGCTGCTGTATTTCACCTGGCGCTTCACCACCGGCCCTTTGTCCCAGGCCACGGCGCCCATCTACGGCGTGATCTTCCTCACGGGCAT
>JAYVRY010000161.1:0-21779 GCA_043775845.1 Acidobacteriota bacterium | reverse complement strand
ATCCCTGCTTCGCGGATGCCCGTCACCGCTTGGTTTCACTCTTTTTCCGTGAAGTTGGCAGCGCCAACACGCCGCCGTCATGACCGAGGCCGATCCTGGTTGGGAACCCAGGGAGGCACGACATGTCGATTGAGACCGTCACCCAGCATCCGGAAGGGGCCCGGTACACCGTCCGGTCACTGACCAGCTCGGACTACACCCACCTGCGCCGCCTCGAAGCGGAGATCTGGTCCGGCGACGGAGCGGGCGAGCTCTGCCCCCACTACCTCCGCCTCTGCACCGAGCTCTACCGCGACTGGTGCTTCCTCGCCATGGACGGTGACCGGCCAGTGGGCTACGTGCTGAACTTCGTGCAAGGCACCACGGTCTATTGCGCCACCCTCGCGGTGCATCCCGAATACCAGAAGGGCCGCGTGAACTACCTGCTCATCCGGGCCATGGTCGCCAAGCTCCTCAATGAGAACGTAGATGAATGCCGGTTCCTGGTGGAGCCCGGCAACAACGATGCCCGCAGCGTCCACAACGCCCTGGGCGCCCGCGTGGTGGAAGAAGTGAACGACTTCTACGCCCCCGGTGACACCCGCCTCTGGTCCGCCATCACCAAGGACGACCTCGAACGCGTCCGCGCCCGCTACACGCGCCTGAAGCTGGTGAGCTGATGTCGTGGGCCGGCGTCCTCTGGCCCACCTTCGCCCTTTTGCCACGCCTGGCGACGGGGGAGGAGCCGCAACCCGGCATGCACCGGTGGGCGCGGCGGCTGCTGCCGGCGCTGGGCGTGGACATCACGGTTCAGGGCCACCTGCGCCCAGACGTGGCATTGTGGGTGACGAACCACCTCAGCTGGGTGGATCCCGTCGTCCTCATGAGCCTTCGCCCCATGGGCACCATCGCCAAGGGCGAAGTCGCGACCTATCCCATCATTGGCAACCTGGCCAGAAGGTCTGGCGTCCATTTCGTGAACCGGGATGATCCCACCAGCCGCGCCGCGGCCCTGGTGGGCCTCCTGGCTTCCCTTCGGCAGGGCCGGGACATGCTGCTGTTCCCCGAGGGCACCACCACCCGGGGCGAGCGGTTGGCCGACTTCTACGAGGGCGGTCTGCGCATGGCGTACAAACTGGGCTATCCGGCCCAACCCATCCGCCTGGCCAGTCTCGCCCCGCACTATCCCTGGACCGGCGACGAAACCCTGCTGCCCCACATCCAAACCCTCTTCTCCACGCGAACCCCCGTGAAGGTGATGGCGGAAGACCCCCTGTTCCCCAGAGATTTCAGCGATGCCGAAGCCTGGCTCGCCGCTTTCAAGACCGCCCTTTCCCCCCGGAGTTCCGATGTCCGCTGATGTGCTCATGCAGGGTCTTCGCACGGGCCTCACGCCCTTCCTGGGCCTGCCGCTCTGCATTGATCCCCGTCCCGCCACCGGCGTAGTGCTGGGCGCACCCTGCGATGCGGGCGTCATCAACCGGCCAGGCGCGCGCCTGGGCCCATGGGCCATGCGCGCGGCCTCCATGGGCCTCGGCTCCCATCCCATGCCCGAACGCCTGCGCGAGGGTCGCCCCCTCCTGGGCGCCTCGGCTGCCCAAGGCTGGCTGGATGGCGGCAACATCCCCACCCTGCCCTTTTCCCTGAAGGAAGCCCTGGAGACGGTCCAGGCCACCATCGGCGCCTGGGCCATGACCGGCTGCCGCACCTTCATGTTGGGCGGCGATCACTCCCTCACCCTGGGCGCCTTGCGCGCCATGGCCCGCCAGCACGGTGCCCTGGGCCTGCTGCATGTGGATGCCCATCCGGATGCCGCCGATGGCGCGGCCTGGGGCACAGACATCCACCACGGCACCTGGCTGCGGCAGGCCATCGAGGAAGGCCTGGTAGACCCCGAGCGCCTGGTGCAGGCGGGCCTGCGGGCCCCCCGTTTCGATGACGATGAATTGTCCTTCTTACAAGCCGTGGGGGTGCGGATGTGGACTCCCGAAGACCTGCGCGACCCGCTCCTGGCCCTGCGCCTCAAGGAAGACCTGGCCGCCGTGGGTCGTGGGCCCGCCTACCTCAGCATCGACCTGGATGCCCTCGATCCCGTGCTCGTGCCCGCCGTGGCAGAGCCTGTGCCCGGCGGCCTGAGCCTGGCGGAGACCCTGCGCCTCATCCGGGCGGCCAAGCAGTGGGCCGAGCCCTGGGTGGGTGCCGACCTCATGGAACTCGCTCCCACACTCGATGGCGCCGAGGCCAGTGCCCGGGTCGCTGTGCACCTTGCCCTCCACCTTCTCGCCTGAGGTTCCCATGCACCCCACCGGTTCACCCCTCGAAGCGTTTCTGGCCCACATCGGCCCCCTGACCTGGGATGACCTGGTCACGGGCTACGATTTCGGCTTCCTTACCTCGCTGGAGATCCAGATCACGGCGCCTGGAGATGGCCCTGCGGTGGAGCGACTGCGGGCCCTGGAGGGCGCGGCCCTCCGCACCTTTGAAGCCCACCTCTGGGCCGCCTGCACCGAGGCCGTGGGCAAGACGCCCCGTCCCGGCAGCTCCCGCTGGTCCCAGGCCCAGGATCGTTGGCGCGATGCGCTCCTGCACGAGGCCCTGGCCACCGAGACCACCGTCACCCGGCTGGCCAACAGCGTGGAGCGGCTCTACGAACAGGTGGGCTGCCCCGAGGACATGCTCATCATGCTGAAGCCCTCTCAGCGCTGGTCAGGCACCCCCGCCACCGTGGATCCCGCCGCCGTGGAGAAGTTCCTGCGTCGCTCACGGGAAGGCTCCAAACGCTTCGGTGCGGCGTCGTAGGCATCGGCACGCAGAGCTGGTCGCGGAAGGCTCTGAAGGTGCGCGGAAGGCGCGGCATAAAAAACTGAACCTGCTTATCGGCTAACCTCAACCTAAAAGCCATGAACCCCGAATGACGCGAAAACGCCCTACGGGCGCGCGAATGGCGAACCGGTGTGACTCCCGCCTCTGCACCATCGGAGCGCGGGATGGCTTTCGAGGACCAGCCCTCGCCCCGACGGTGCCCCCAACCGCAGTTCGCGGTTGGGGGCCATAGGCCCAGGTGGCTCCTGTCCCCGCGTTTCGCGCCCTTTCGCGTTTTTCGCGGTTCCAATTCTTAGGCTGAGCTTCGCCGAGAACCAGAAAACTGAAAAGAAAAGCGGAACACAGAGAACGCGGAGATTTGCCGAAGGTAATTAGGAGAAGTGAAGGCTTCTTCATCCGTGCCTTCCGTGGGGTTTCCGCGCCTTCCGTGACCAGCTTCTTTCTGCTCTTTCAAAGTTCCCAAGCCTGGATGTGCCACTCTGAGGGTTCGCATCTGGAGGCTTGATGACCCCGCCCGACCCCAGGCTGGAGAACCTGCTGCAGGGGGATGCCCCCAGGTTGGAGCCCTTGCTGCGCTGGCTGCTGGAGGCTTCTCCGCTGGGCTCGATGGATGGCGAGGCCCGGCGCACAAATCGACTGCGTCGAATGCACCTGGCCCTGAAAGAACATGGCCACCTCGAAGCCCTGGCCGCCGAGTGGAACCATGCCTCGGCCATCCGCCTGCTGGCGGAAACGGGCCTGCCAGACCGCACCAGCCTGCTGGGCGAAGGATTCCTGCGCATCGTGGATCGCATCATTCCCCGCCTGGATTCCGAAGGTGATCTCTACGCCCTGCTGGATCGGCTTGACCTCGGCGAGGGGGACGCGGCATGGATCGAAAGCCTGCCCCAGGATCTACTGGAGGCCTGGGGAACGGTGCTGGCTCCGCCCCGGGAGACCTGGGCCCAGGCGGCGCGGTTGCTGTCCCACCGGGCCGCAGCCGTAGGATTGTCGCGGGACCTCCTGAACCTGGACGCCGCAGGCAGCGATGCTGATTCTCCCTTTTTCAATCTGTCCCGTGTCGTGCGGAAGTGCGGCGAACATCCTGAGGATCCCTCCGTCCAAACCACCTGGGAGCGTTGCCGGGTCGAGTGCCGCGCGGCATTGGAGCGGGCCCATCACCACCTGGAGGATCGGGGTGTTTCCACCGATCTGGTGTTCCGACTCGAGCTGCTGCAGGCCCAGCTGGAGCGTATTGATCGGCTGCTGGCCTTCGCCTCGGGCAGGGGGGATGGCACCGCCTTCGCGGCGGAGTTGGTGCGGGGAAGTGGCGCCCAGCACGGTCTCCTTGAGCTGCTGCGCAGCAGTGTGAAGCGACTGGCCCGCAAGATGATCGAACACACCGGCGACACAGGCGAACACTACATCGCCAGGGACCGCCGCGAGTGGCGGGCCATGGGGTGGTCCGCCGCCGGTGGTGGGCTGCTCACGGCCGGCACGGCACTCCTCAAATACGGCGTCTCGGCCCTGCCCCTGGCGCCCCTGCTGCTGGGTCTCGCCTTGGCCTTCAACTACACGGCGAGCTTCTGCCTCATGCAGATGCTGGGCTTCAGTCTGGCCTCCAAACAGCCAGCCATGACCGCGGCTGCTCTGGCCCGGGCCCTGGAAGCCAGTGAGGATCAGGCCCGCGAGATCGACCTGGTGGCCGCCATTACGCGCACCCAAGTCATCGCGACCCTGGGCAATGTCTTTGCCGCCATGCCTGTGGCCTTGGCCATCTCTGCCCTCTGGATGTGGATCACCGGCCATGGGCCCCTGGAACCGGAAACGGCCCTACACAGCCTGCATGGCAGCCACCCCTTCCACGGCTGGACGCTGGTCTTCGCCGCAGTCACGGGGGTGCTGCTGTGGCTGTCCAGCCTGGCAGCGGGTTGGGCTGCCAACTGGAGCGCCTACCGCCGCCTGCCCGAGGCCCTCGCGCAAAGCCACCGCATCCAAGCCCTCCTGGGTGTGCGCAAGGCGGAAGCCCTGGGCCGTTTCGTGCACCGCCACATCTCCGGCTTCCTGGGCTACTTGGCCCTGGGTGCCCTGCTGGTCTTCGTGCCCATGGCCTTCGCCTTCGCCGGCATCCACCTGGAAGTCCGCCACGTGACCCTGCAATCCGCATCGCTGGCCCTGGCTTCCGCCAGCCTCTGGTCGCAGGGCACCCTACCCTGGCTGGAGGTGCTCTGGGGCCTGCTGGGTGTGGCCCTCATCGGCATCCTGAATTTTGCGGTGTCCTTTGCCCTGGCCCTGGCCACGGCACTGCGCGCGCGGGACATGAATGACCGGGCCCGCCGTCATCTCTGGTGGAACATCCTCAAGGCTTTCAACCGCCAACCTGGACGTTTCCTCCTGCCACCCAAAAGCGGTGATACCCTCGATCCCCCCCACCAAGGAGATCCCCATGCTTAACCTCCTCCTGCCCGCCCTTCTGGCCTGCTCCCTCGTGGCCCAGGACAAGCCCGCGCCCGTGCGCCTGGTGCCTCTGCGCGTGAGCCCCGCCAGCACGCTGTCGCAAGACATCGGCATCAGCAAGATTGATCTCTCCTTCGCCCGGCCCGCCGTGAAGGGCCGCAAGATCTGGGGTGGCGTGGTGCCCTACGGCGAGGTCTGGCGGGCGGGCGCCAACAACGCCACGGTGATCACCTTCAGCCATCCAGCCAAGGTGGCAGGCAAGGATGTCCCGGCCGGTAGCTACGGCTTCTTCGTGATTCCCACCGAGAAAAGCTGGACGCTCATCCTCAACAAGAAGGCCAAGCAGTGGGGCGCCTACGAATACAAGAAGGAAGAAGACCTCCTGCGCTGGGAGGTCACGCCCCAGCCAGGCGCCTTCCTCGAATTCCTCGAATATCGCGTGGTGCCCACGGACATCAGCAACGCCACCGTCGAACTGGGCTGGGACAAGCTGCGCGTAAGCATCCCCGTGGCCTTTGATACCAAGGCCATCTACTGGGCCCAGATCGAGGACAAGCTGAAGGTGGCGCCGGACACCGATTGGGTGCCCTGGTACCAGGCCGCCAAATACTGCCAGGACCAAGGCATCGAACCCCAGCAGGCCCTGGCCTGGATCGAGAAGAGCCTGAAGGCTGGCGACAGCTTCTGGAATCACGAAACCGCCGCCCGCATCTTCAAGGATGCCAAACGCATGCCCGAGGCCCTGGCCCAGCTCCAGAAGGCCATCGACCTGTCGAAACCCGGCGGAGCGCCGAAGGAATACACCGAGAACCTGGAAAAGGAACTGGCGGCCTGGAAGGCTGCCAAGTAGTCAGGCCAACCTCAGTTGGTCTTGAAGGCCGCCAGCGAGGCCGAGAGATCCTCGGCGATACGGGCCAGATAATCTGCGGTCTTGTTCACTTCCTCCACGGTGTGGGCGAGCTCGGTGGAGGCGGCGGCGCTGCGCTCCGTGGACTGGGCGGTTTCCTCCACCTGGCGGGCCACTTCATCGGAGGTGCGCTCCTGCTCCTCGGTGGCCGTGCCTATCTCCTGGGCTGCGGTCACCACCGCTGAGATGTTCTCCCGGATGGTCTGGATGGTGGCGTCCGTGGCCTCCACGGTACGGATGCCCGTCACCATGGCATCTTCCGTGCGCTGGATGAGGTCGCCGATCTGCTTGGCGGCTCCGGCACTGCGCTCTGCCAACTTGCGGACTTCCTCGGCGACCACGGCGAAGCCCTTGCCATGCACCCCCGCCTTGGCGGATTCGATGGCGGCGTTCAGCGCCAGCAGGTTGGTCTGGCGAGCCAGATCCTGAATCACTTGCACGGCCTTCACCATTTCCTGGGTGGCCTGGCGGATGTCCTGCATGGCCATGACCGTGGCCTCACCCTGCTGGGCGCCCTCGGCGGCGGCCTTCACCATGGTCTCGGTGCGCGAATGACTGCTGCGCACATTGCCAGCGACTTGCTGAATCGACGCCGCGAACTCCGTCATGGCCGCAGCCGTGCGCTCCGAGGCCACCCGCTGGCCTTCGGCGAATTGGGCAATCTCGCCCGTGGCCCGGGCCACCTCGCTGGCCGTGGCGCTCAGTTCGGTGGATCCCTCGGCCACCCGGCTGCTGGTGCCCCGGAGATCACTGAACAACTGCTGGAAGCGCGTCACCATGGCGTTGAAATCCGTGGCCATGCGCCCCAGTTCGTCCGTGGAGTGAACTTCGACACCCATGGTGAAATCGCCCGCCACCATGCGTTCCATCCCAGCGGTGACTTCGGCCAAAGAGCGCCGGATTCGGCCCATGACCGCCAGGGAAATGACTACGCCAATAAACAGGCTCACCGCCAGGATGACCAGTTTCAGGATCATCCCGAACCGCACGACCGCAGCCATTTCAGCCTGCTCCCGGGCCTCGATGCGTTTGGACTCACTGAACACCGTCACGGCCAGCGCCTTGATGGCCTCATTCATGGGGCGGTCGATGCCCTTCAACTGGCCATCCACGGCGCGGTAGGCCATGGGGTCCCCCGCTTTCCAAGTGGCTAATGCTTCGCGGTACTTGGCCCCGAGCAGTTGATGTTCCTGGACCGTTTTGTCGAGGGCCGCCGTCGATATCTCCAGGTCCTTCAAGGTCACCTTGAGCTTCGCGAGATCGTCGGCCACTTCCTTTTCCGTCTTGTCGAAGGCGGCCTTGTATTTCGTCATCTGCTCAGGGTCGTGTCCCCGGATCAGAATGTTCTTCCATTCCTGCACCTGGGTCTTGAAGTCGTTCTGTGCCTCCCGGGCCATGTCGCCCGTTTGGGCCATCTTGAGCATGGTTCCTGCGAGCTCCCCGGACTGTTCGGTCAACCGGTGCGCCACCCAGAAACCGGCGGCGCTCAGGACAAGAGCAGCCACCATGAGACTGCCCGCCAGCAGCCAGAGCTTCGCACGGACGGAAATGCGATCGAGAAAACCCACACGCACAAGACACCTCCGGTAGGGAGCACACGTCTCATCGGCCCTTTATGGGCCATGGCTAATTCCTGTACCACCCCTCCATATCCCAGGCCTCCGAAGGCCTTGGACATGAAGGCCCGCGAATCCATGCGGCCCATTTAACCGGCATTAAAACAATTCTTTCAATGCCGTCCTTCCGGTCTTCTTCCCTGGTACCAGGCTTGGGGCTCCATCCGGAAAGACCAGGAACCCAGTCCCGGAGTGCTTTGGGCCGCCGGAGAATCAGCCTATTCACACGGCCCGCACAGGGAAGGTGCAGGCAGGGGCTGGAATGGGTGTTTAGGAGGATTGGCCATGACCCCGGTCTCGCTCACAGCCACATCGCTCCTTAGACCTCTTCCCGACCGCTGGGAGCTCAGGCCACGCCGCCTGGAAGACATCCCCAGGGTCATCGACCTCATGAAGCGCGTGTACGTCCAGCCCCATGGCCCCGAGGCCGTGTGGCCGGCAGAAACCCTTCGGCACCACCTGGAGGTATTCCCCGAAGGGCAGCTTTCCATCGTGGATGGGCAAGGCAGGGTCATCGCGGATTCCACGTCCATGCGGGTACACCCAGACGATGCCCTGAACCCGCACCGATGGTCAGCATTGACCGGACGCGGCACCCTCTCCACCCACGCTCCCGTCGGCGAGGTGTTCTACGGCGTCGATCTCGCCGTGGATCCAGAATTCCAGGGCATGGGCCTTGCTCACCAGCTGTACGCAGCTCGCATCGCCCTGGCCCAACGCTTGGGCTGCACATGCTTCGTGGCCGGTGCCCGGATGCCCGGCTACCACCTGGCCTCCGATCTCCTCAGCCCCGAACACTACCTGGCCCTGGTGGAACGCGAACTCATCTACGATCCCACCCTGTCGAAACAACTCCGGCTTGGTTTCTCGGTCCGGGGCCTTCTGGCGCACTACATCTCGGATCCTGAAAGCGTGGACTGTGCGGCCCTCATCGTCATGGAGCTGTAATGCGCTTCTCAGCTCCCAAACCAGTCATGTCACGCCCCATACGGGTCTGCTCTGTCCAGTACGCGCTCAGGACCATCAGCCGTTTCGAGGAATTCGCCACCCACGTGGAATCCTTCGTGGACGTGGCCGACGACTACGATGCCGACCTCATTGTGTTTCCCGAGCTGCTCGGGGTTCAGCTTATGGGCCCCACCAGCGGCGGAGGGGAACCATCAGAAGTCATGCGCCGCCTGGCCGCCGAACACACGGAGGATTTCGATGCCCTATTCAAGCGACTGGCCACGGAATACGAGCGCATCATCGTGGGCGGCAGCATGCCGCGCCTGGACGGTGATCGGCTGCTGAACGTGGCCTCGGTCTACTTCCCCAGGGCCGAGCCGCTGCATCAGGCCAAGCTCCACCTGACGCCCGCAGAACGGAACGTGTGGAAATTCTCCCCAGGTCGCGATCTGTTGGTGGTGGATACCGACTTCGGAAAGTTCGCCGTGGCCATCTGCTACGACGTTCAGTTTCCAGAGTTGGTGAAAATCCTCTGCAATCACCACGGCGTTGAGCTGCTGGTGGTGCCCTACATGACCGATGACCGCCGGGGCGCCTGCCGGGTCACGACCTGCGCCCGGGCACGCGCCATCGAAAACCAGATCTACACTGTAACGGCGGGCATGGTGGGCAGTCTGCCCCTCATGACCGATCTCACCAGCCAGTTCGCCCAAAGCGGTATCTATACTCCGGCGGACTTCGCCTTTCCCATGGATGGCATCGCCACGGAAGCTGCCGCCAATGTGGAGCAGGTCATCGTGGCCGACCTGGATCTGGCCACGCTCGACCGGGTGCGCAAACACGGCAGCGTCCAGACCTTCCGTGACAGCCAAAGCGACACGCTGCACACCCGCTTCGATGGCGAGGTTCGGACGGAACGCCGCCACTTGGGCGTTTGAAGGTTTCGCATCCCCTCGAAGCAGGCTCGGAGCCTCGATCAGGTGGGGATGGTCTCGCGGCTCCAGGCCCAGAGTTCCCGTGCGGTGCCTTCGGGATCCACCACCATCCGAGGCGCGCCGAATTCGATCCGGGCAGTGAGGGGTCCCGCCTGCAACAGCCGATACAAGTGGGGGAGCAGGTAGTCCTTCCCTAGAAAGGCCGCTGTGGAGATCGGGTCATAGGTCAGCCGGAAGGGCTGGACGGGAAAGCCCGCCTCCCGGGCGATCTTGAAAGCACCCGTGCGCCAGGGTTTGCCTTCATTCAGGGAGGTGGTACCGGAGGGGAAGAGGCCAAGACCCATGCCCCGGGTCGCCAGGCATTCGGAAATAGCTCGAACGGCCTGGCGTCGCGAACCATCAGACTCGCGCTTCACGAAGACCATGCCCGCCCGGCGTCCGGCGGCCCCGAAGACTGGCCAGTTGGAAACCTCCTCCTTGCCCAGGAACACCACGGGCACCTGGCTCATGAGCAGCGGGATATCCAGATAGCTCAGGTGATTTCCCACGAAGACCGAAGGCCCCCGGAGGGGCTCGATCACGCCCCGGCGCTGCACATCCACATTCAGCAGGGGTAACACCTCCTGGGCCCAGCCCGAGAGCAGGTCGCGGAGTTCTGCCGGGGGAATCGGGCCGCCATGTCGGGCTTCGGAGCGAGCCCCCATGCGGTGGTAGCGAATGATCGAGGAGAACACGCGCACCAACCGCTGCAGCGCCCGGCCTGGCAGTAGGGCCTTGGTGGAAAACTCCGGATAGGGCAGAACCTCTCCTGTGGCCATGGGTAAGGTCAGGGGAGTCACACCATCCATGCGAGCCTCGTTGGCTCACCCTCCGGGGGCCGGAAAAGGGTGAAGGAACTTACCCTACCCTTCCGTGGTGAAGGATCTGTGAACAAGGGGGCACACCCGGGTGACACGAACGTGAGCAACGGGCCGGCAGTCAAACCCCGGTCCGGTCCGCCCCCCAGATGACCTTGTGCAACTGCACCTGCACTCGCACGGGCAGGCCATCCTTTACCACCTGTTCGGCGAGCCAGGCGGCGTCCAGCCCACCCCAGACGGGACTGAAGAGGACTTCCAGGCGGTCCCATACGGCCCGCTCGGCGCACCAGGCCTTGGCCCAGGCGTAGTCGGGCTCATCGCAGAGCACGAACTTCAATTCGTCCTGACCCGGCACCATGTGGTTCAGGTTGGATTCCAGCCACTGGTGGGATTCGCCGCTGCCGGGGGTCTTGCGGTCCACGATCTTCACCACCGCGCGGGGCACCGGGGCCAGGTCGTGACTGCCGGCCGTTTCCAGCGCCACCTCGTAGCCCAGGTCCAGCAGGGCCTGTAGCAGCGCCGGGGTCTGCGGATGGGCCAGGGGCTCGCCGCCCGTGAGTTCGACGAAGGGGGCGTTGGGCCCGCTGCGAGGAGGCCCCAGACGTTGCCGCACCTCGACCAGCAGATCCTCCAGTTCGCGCATGCCGCCGTCATAAAACGCGTAGGCGGAATCGCAGTAGACGCAGCGGAGTGGGCAGCCCGTGAGGCGGATGAAGAGGCAGGGCCGCCCGATGCGGGCGCCTTCTCCCTGAATGCTGTAGAACACCTCGTTGACCTTGAACTTCATGCACCCTGACCTTTGCAAACCACGATTCTCCCACGAGCCTTTCCCGGAAGCCGATTCCTGTGGGAGCATCTTTCCACTCCCGAGGTTGAGATGGTGTTTCCGGCACTCCGGCTCCTATGCCTGCCCCTGTTTTGTGTTTGGCTGGGCGCCCAGGCTCCGGTGGATCTGGAAGGAGCCCGGGCCCGCTACACCAAGCGCGAGGTCCTCGTGCCCATGCGGGACGGCGTGAAGCTTCACACCGTCATCTACCAGCCCAAGGACGCCAGTCAAACCCATCCCATCCTCCTGACCCGCACACCCTACAGCGCGGGTCCCTATGGGCCTGAGGCCTTCCGAAAAGAAGTGGGGCCCTCGCCGTTCTTCACACCCGAGGACTACATCGTGGTCTACCAGGATGTGCGCGGACGGTTCCTCAGCGAGGGCCAGTTCGTGGACAGTCGGCCCTTCAATCCTCACAAGGGCCCGATCGATACGGACGAAAGCAGTGATGCCTACGACACCATCGACTGGCTGTTGAACAACACCCCGAACCACAACGGCCGCGTGGGCCAGTGGGGCATCAGCTACGCAGGCCACTACGCCGTTCAGGCGATGCTGTGCGGGCATCCGGCCCTCAAGGCCGTATCCCCCCAGGCCCCCATGATGGATCTGTGGGAGGGGGATGACGTCTACCACCGGGGCGCCTTCCAGCTGGCGGCCAACTACGGCTTCTTCCTCTTCTTCCAGAGCCAGCGGGAGCAGCCCTCGGCAGTCTTTCCCTCCTTTGCCCATCCTGGCGTTTCGGATGGCTACCGCTGGTATCTCGAGGCGGGTCCGCTCGCGGGCCTCACAGGCAAAATGAAGCAGCCCATCGAACCGATCTGGCAGGACTACCTCAAGCACACCACCTACGATGCCTACTGGCAGGCCCGGAACCTGCGCCCGCACCTCAAGGGTGTGCTTCCCGCCGTGCTGACGGTCGGTGGCTGGTTCGATGCGGAGGATCTCTTTGGCGCACTGGTCTGTGCCCGCACCCTCGACGCCCAAAGCCCCAGCACCACCAGCCACCTAGTCATGGGCCCCTGGACCCACGGCCAATGGGCCTCGGGCGATGGCAGTCGCATCGGCCAGGTTGAATTCGGCGCCAAGACCGCCGCCTGGTTCCAGCAGGAAGTGGAACTGCGCTTCTTCAACCAGCATCTGAAGGCGGCGCCTGGTACCGCCCTGCCTAAGGCCACGGTGTTTCAAACCGGGCGGAACCAGTGGCGCACCTTCGATGCCTGGCCCCCCAGGAAAGCCCGGCCCAGAACCTTTTACCTGCAGGACCAGGGCCGGATCAGCACCGCGCCTCCCAGCGCCGCCAAGGGATTCGACACCTACATCAGCGACCCCGCCCGGCCCGTTCCCTACACCCAGACCATCAGTTTCGGATACGCGGCCACCTACATGGTGGAAGACCAACGCTTCGCCTCTCGCCGACCCGATGTGCTGGTCTATGAAACCGCGCCATTGGCGGAGGATCTCACCCTGGCCGGGCCCCTGCGGCCGGTCCTGCAGGTGAGCACGGAGGGAACGGATGCGGACTGGATCGTGAAGGTCATCGATGTCCTTCCCGATGACGCCCCGGACCCCACAAACGCCCCCGCAGGTTGGCATGCCGCCGGGGCCCAGATGCTGATTCGCGGGGATGTCTTGCGCGGGAAGTTCCGGAACAGCTACACGACGCCCCAGCCCTTCGTTCCCAGGCAACCCACGGAGGTAGCCTTCACTCTGCCGGATGTCTTCCACACCTTCCGCAAGGGCCACCGCCTCATGGTGCAGATCCAATCCACCTGGTTCCCTCTCGTGGATCGGAATCCCCAGACCTTCTGCGACATTCCTCAGGCGCGGCCAGAGGTTTTCCGAAAGGCCGAGCAGCGCGTGTATCACTCCCGCACCCTGCCCTCACGGATGGAAGTGCGGGTGCTGGACTGAGACACATTTAGGATCTGTGTGAATCTGTGAATCTGTGAAATCTGTGGACCCAACATTAGATCCAGCGGCGCCCCCCATCCTGGGTGAGGATCTCCCCAGTCAGATAAGGGCTGTCGGCGGCGAAGCGCACGGCACGGCAGAGGTCGGCGGGTTCACCCACCCGCTTGAGCAGCGAACGCTCCGCCAGGAAGGCCACATCGCTGCCTTCCGCGGGCAGCAGCGTGCCCAGCGCGTGGCCCACCACGCGCACCTTCGGGGCCAGCAATTGCGCCAGTCCCGGGACCAGCGAGGCCAGTCCGGCCTTGGCGGCGCTATAGGGCAGCCGCTTCAGCCAAGGCCGATGAATCGATGTGTCCAGAAGAATTTGAAGGCAGGACCCCTCCCCAAGCCGCGGCGCAAGGGCCTGGGCGCAGAGGAAGGGAAAGCTCAAGTTCATGCGCCAGGTGGCTTCGAGATCCGCGGCCGTCCAGGTGCCGAGGGGAGCTTCGGGAAAGGTTCCGGCCAGCAACACGGCCCCGGAAAAAGCCCAGCCATCGGTCTCCAACCCGTCTAAATCTGCCATCATGCGGGAAACCAGTTCGGGGCTTCCGGCATCCCACTGGAGCGTCCTGATCCGCCCTGTCTTCGACAAGTCATCCACCCATGCCACATCGCCACGAACCCCACCATTCCAGGGCTCTGAACTGGTCAACACCAGATCGTGATCCCGGGCCAAATCTTCCGCCAGGGCCCGGCCTAACCGATGCCTGCCGCCCACCAGTAACCAGCAGGCCCTGTCGTTCCGTATATTCCGCTCCATGCGGGCATTCTTCCACAAAGGTTCCATGAATCCCTACCTGAAACGCATCCGGTGGCGCCTCCTGTGGATCAGTCTCGTCTGTCTGACCCTGGCGCTGGGCTCTTTTGCCCTCAACTACTGGGTCTACGCCTATTCCGATGACGAGTGCTCCTGGCGCGTGGAAAAGGGGAAGATCGTCATTCGCGAGATCCTGCCGGATGGCGTGGCCGAGGAGGGCGGCCTGCTGGAGGGCGATGAACTGGTGAAGATCCAGGCGCGCGCTTTCGAAGGCACCCAGGAAGGCATCACCAAGGCCCAGCAGTTCATCAACAGCAAGCCCGAAGGGGCCTGGCTCATCTACACCGTGAAGCGGCAGGGGCAGCAGATCAACCTGCCCGTGAAGCTTGTGAAGCCCCTGAATCGTACCCAGCTCGCCCTGCTGGTCAGCGGCATTATCGGGTGGCTCATCAGCCTGCTAGTGGTGCTGTCCGCGCCCGAGCGCAAGTCCTCGCGGCATTTCTTCTACCTGGGAGCCACCGCCCTGCTGATGTCCAGCGGCGTCCCCGCTGGTAACTCTCCGTTCGCTATTGGGGCCCTTTTCACCGTCACGACAGCCCTTGCGGCGGCCGTCTTGCCCCCGCTCTGGATTCACTTCTTCCTCCGGTTCCCCCACCCCTCGGAGATGAGGAAGAACCGCAGATTCCTTCAGGTGGTCTACGGCATCTTCGCCGTTCTGACCCTGGTCCTGATGCTGATCCAGCTCTGGGCCCTAAGCGGGGATGGGATTCTCCGCACACCCAACGGAGCTCTCCTCACGCCTTTCCTGCGTAACGTTCTGTTCGGCACCCGCATCCTGGCCAGCGCACTGTTCATTTCCGCGGCCCTCACCGGGCTCGGGTTCTTCCTGTCGGGCTTCTTCAAGTCTTCCCCCCGGCTAAGGAAGGCCTTGCTGCCCTCCCTCGTCGTGGCCGCGGCTCTGGGCCTGGATCTGCTGGCCTGGGCCATCCTGCAGGCCAAGTACAACGGCAGCCTCCTGTTCGGAAGGCAGGTCTTCGTCTTCCTGCTGCCCGCGCCCCTGCTGCCCCTCAGCTTCGCCTACGCCATCTTCCGGCATGGGCTCTTCGACGTACAGAAAGCACTCCTTCGCTGGGTGAGCTACATGGCCATCCTGGCCCTCACCCTCGCGGGGTACCTCGGGGGGCTGGCCTGGGTCTTCTCCCACCTCTCCGCCATCCCCTCTGGCTGGGCCGGCGCCCTCATCGGCCTCCTCGCCCTCCCCCTGGGCTGGGCCCTGCGCTGGGTGCTCAAGGGTCTGCGCCGCCGCTTCCATCGCGACTCTTCCAGCACCCGTGAGATCGCGCTCAGCGCGGTGCATGAACCCCGGAAGCGCTTCAGCGAGGATTCGCTGTTGAAGTCCCTGCGACGGGCCTTGGGCGAGGCCTTCCAGCCCCACCTTCTGGAGATCCTGCCCATCCAAGATCGGCAGATCATTCTGCCCGCCGCGGAAGCCGCGGACCGGGAAGACCGCCGGGTCCATTTCCCGCCCCAGCCTCTGAGGATCCCTCCCGGCCTGCTCCGCCTCGCCCGAGAAAATCGGGAACTGGTGCTGGGTCTGGGCAGTGAAGAAGCTGACTGGATCCGGGATCAGGGCGGTACGCTGCGGGCCCATATGGATGCGCTGGAAGCGCAGGTCCTCCTCCTCATCCTGGCCGGAGATACGCCCCACAGCGTGGTGCTGCTCGGAGGCAAATATTCGGAATTGAACTACGGCCGTGAGGATCGG
This sequence comes from Acidobacteriota bacterium, assembly GCA_043775845.1. Taxonomy (GTDB): domain Bacteria; phylum Acidobacteriota; class Holophagae; order Holophagales; family Holophagaceae; genus Geothrix. Next base: position 5,974 of record JAYVRY010000161.1, on the reverse strand, counting down.
GAACTCTTGCGGGAGGTGGCCCTGGCCGCGGGCCAGGTGCTGGAGACGGCCCTCATGCACCAGCGCCTGGTGGTTCAGGAGCGCCTCAGCCAGGAGCTGGAAACCGCCCGGCGCATCCAGGAGAGTCTGGTCACCTCGCACGTGCCACCCATCCCAGGCTTCCATGTGGCCCTGCGCCTCGAACCCGCCCAGGAGACTGGCGGCGACCTGCTCTTCGTGAAGCGCCGACCCAGCGGCACGTGGATCGCAGCCGTGGGCGATGTCTGCGGCAAGGGCCTTGCCGCCGCCCTCTACATGGCCCAGGCCACAGCCCTGCTCGAGCAGGCCGCCCAGCGGGAAGACCAGGGCCTGGAACAAATCCTCTGCTCCCTGGATCAAACCCTTCGGCAGTTGCTGGGCCAGCGGGGCTTCCTGACCCTCATCCTCCTCGAGTGGGATGAGTGCGGAAACTACCGTCTGGCCAGGGCCGGCCATCCCGGCGCCCTGGTGCTGCAGGGTTTGAGTGCAGAGGGCGCCAACGAAGTGGTGCCCCACGGTCGCGGCCTGGGCCTGCGCCCCGCCGGGCCCGGCGATTGGCAAGTCATGGAAGGCGTTCTCCCCCCCAAGGGCTGGATGGTGCTCTACAGCGATGGCCTGTCCGAAGCCATGAACCGGGAGGGCGAACTCTACGGGCTGGATCGACTTAGCGCCCAGCTGCGCCGTCTGTGGGGCACCGGCAGCCCCCGTGCGGCCTGCGAAGCCGTCTTCCAGGATGTGGCCGCCTTCGATACTCAGAACCGCGATGACCGAACTCTGTTTATCCTAGGGAGGGAGGCCTGATGAAGCGTTCTTCCTTGCGATGGACCATACCGATGTTCCTGGCCCTCCAGTTGGGGCTCCTCTGGCTGCAAGGCGCCCAGCTCCACCGCCAGAACCAGGTGCTGCAAGGGCTCCGGGAAGACATTCAATCGCTGACCGAATCCCTCGAGAACAACGCGAGCGCCACGGCCAATGATGACGAAGGCGCCCTGGTACCGGCCCATTTTTGGAATGAACCCGTGCCCCAAAAACAGGTGGCGGTGCTGGGCGCCGAAGAAGAACAGGAGTCTGCCGCCAAGGAACTGAAGGCCTCCAAGGATTCCGCCCAGAAGGCCGTGAAGGATGCCCGGGAGGCCCAGTCGAAGTTGTCCATCGAAGAGAACGCCCGCAAGGCTGAGGAAACCAGCAAAGTCCAGGCCGCTACAAACACGTGGCAGCGCTGGTTCTGGGGCGCCCTGGCCCTGGTGGCCCTGGCTTTCATGGCCCGCTCGGTGATTCGTCGGAGAGGGTGATGTCCCTGCTGGAGTACCTTCGCGAGGATCCTGACTGCAGGAACCTGGCCGAAGGCGCCGTGCACGCCGTGGCCCCCGCCATGGATGATCCGGATGCCGACCTGGTCCACAGGCAGTTGAACGAATGGGCCTTCGTCCTGGCTGGGCGCATGCCCCTGCCCTGGAACACCCACAAGGCCATCGATGCCTTGAACCACCTGCTCTTCGTCGACCTGGAGTTCCATGGCGACCGCGAGACCTACGATGATCCCTTGAACGCCCTGCTGCCCTTGGTCATCCTTCGCCGCAAAGGACTGCCCATCTCGCTCTCCATCCTCTGGATCGACCTGGCCCGACGGATGGGGTTCGACGCCGTGGGCGTGAGCCTGCCCGGCCACTTCATTACCGCCCTGCGCACCGATGTCGGCCTGCTCTGCTTCGATCCCTTCAACCAGGGGCGGGCCGTGGGCGAAGAGCACGGAGCTGAATTAGTACGGGCCTCCACCGCCGGACGGCTGGCCTTCCACCGGGACATGTTCCGCGCGGCCACGCACCGGGAGATCCTCATCCGCCTGGTCCGCAACCTGCACCTGCGCTTCATGCACGCCGAGGACTGGGCAGAGGCCCTGTGGACAAGCACCCACCTCATCCTGCTCGACCCCGCCAATCCCAGGGTCCACAAAGAACGCGCCTTCATCCACCTGCAGCGCAACGAGCCGGAGCCCGCCCTCATCGATCTCCGCGAGGCGTTACGGCTCAGTCCCGATCCCGATCCCGAAATCCAGGCCTGGATGATCCAGCTCCAGCAGTCGTGATTCGCAACCCCGATAAGACACGCGGGGGCCGATTGGCCCCCGCGCACTGAAGATTGAAGACCTACTTCTGCTGCTGCGCCTCGACCACAGTGAGGGCTGTGAGGTGGATGATGTCATTCAGGTCGCTGTGCCGCTGCAGCACATGCACCGGGGCGGCCATGCCGCAGGTGATGGGACCGATGACCTCGGCGTTCGCCAGCCGCTGCACCAGCTTGTAGCCGATGTTGCCACTGGTCATGTCTGGGAAGATCAGCACGTTCGGGCCGCCCGGCAGGTCCACCCAAGGGTAATTTTCGGCCAGAATGCCTTCGCCCAGCGCCGTGTCGGCCTGCATTTCGCCATCGCACTTCAGATCGGGGCGGGTGGCCTTCACGATCTCCACGGCCTTCTGGACCCTGCGGACCAGGGGGTGCTCGACGCTGCCGAAGCTGGAGAATGACAGCATGGCCACCTTGGGATCCATCTTGAAGGTGTCCTTCACCAGGTCCGAGGTGAGCATGGCGATCTCCGCCAGCTCTTCAGCAGTGGGCTCGATGTTCATGGTGGTGTCAGAGAAAAACAGGACCCGGTTCTTCAGGACCATGGTGTAGACGCCGCAGACCTTCTTGACGCCCTTGCGGGTGCCGATGATTTCCAGGCAGGGCCGGATGGTTTCGGGGTAATACATCGTGAGGCCGGCGATGAGGCCATCGGCCTTGCCCATGCGGCACATCATGGCGCCGAAGTAGATGCGGCGGCGGATCTGTCGCTTGGCCTCGGTACGGGTGACACCCCGGCGCTTCCGCAGTTCGTAGAACGCGTCTTCCGCCTCCTGGCGCCAGGCCACCGCGCCTGGATCGAGAATGTCGATGCCCTCGAGACTAATGCCATGGTCCGCAGCCATGGCCTTCACCTTGGCGGGCTCCCCCAGAAGGATCGGAACGCAGATGCCCTCATCCACCATCTGCGCAACGGCCTGAAGGATGAGTGGATGGTCGCCTTCCGGGAACACGACGCGCTTGGGGTTTGCCTTGGCCTGGTGGACCACGCTGCGGATCACATCCTTGCTGCGGCCCTGGAGGCCTTCCAGGCGCTCGACATAAGCCTTCATGTCGGCGATGGGCTTCTTGGCCACGCCGGAGTCCATGGCCGCCTTGGCCACGGCCGGAGCCACCCACAGGAGCACCCGGGGATCGAAGGGCTTGGGGATGATGTAGTCGGGGCCGAAGGAGAACTTCTGGCCCGAGTAGGCCTTCACCACGGAATCCGGCACTTCCTCCTTGGCCAGGGCTGCCAGGGCCTGGGCGGCCGCCAGCTTCATGGGTTCGTTGATTTCCGAGGCCCGCACATCCAAAGCGCCGCGGAAAATGAAGGGGAAGCCCAAGACGTTATTGACCTGGTTCGGATAGTCGCTGCGACCCGTGGCCAGGATGATGTCGTCGCGGGTGGCCTTGGCCGTGGGGTAGTCGATTTCGGGATCAGGGTTCGCCAGGGCGAAGACGATGGGATTCTTCGCCATGCTCAGCAGCATCTCGGGTGACAGGGCGCCCTTGCTGGAGCAGCCCACGAATACATCCGCATCCTTGATGGTGTCCGCCAAGGTGCGCCATTCGCTGGGCTTGGCGAACCGGTCCTTGTACTTATTGTTGCCTTCCGTGCGGCCGGTGTAGACCAGGCCCTTGGTGTCGCAAAGCCAGAGGTTCTCTAGCTTCACGCCGGCATTGATCATCATGTTCGCGCAGGCGATGGCCGAGGCGCCCGCGCCGCTGAACACCACCTTCATGTCGCTGAGCTTCTTGCCCACGATCTCGGAGGCATTCATCAGGGCCGCCGTGCTGATGATGGCGGTGCCGTGCTGGTCGTCATGGAAGACGGGGATGTTCATTTCCTTCTTGAGGCGAGTCTCGATCTCGAAACACTCGGGGGCTTTGATGTCCTCGAGGTTCACGCCGCCGAAGGTGGGCTCCAGCGCCTTGACCACCTGGCAGAACTTGTCGATGTCCAGCTCATCGACTTCGATGTCGAACACGTCGATGTCGGCGAAGCGCTTGAAGAGCACGCCCTTGCCTTCCATGACTGGCTTGCCGGCCAGGGCGCCGATGTTGCCAAGCCCAAGCACCGCCGTGCCATTGGAGATCACGGCCACCAGGTTGCCCTTGGCAGTGTATTCATAGGCCAGTTCAGGATTCTTTTCGATCTCGAGACAGGGCTCAGCCACACCGGGTGAATAAGCCAGGGAAAGATCGCGCGCGGTGGAACACGGCTTGGTGGCGATGACTTCGATTTTCCCCTTTCGCCCCTGCGAATGGTAATCGAGGGCTTCCTGCTTCTTCATGGGCCACACTCCTTGGTTTGAGTGCCCTGTCTGTGGGCTGAATGCCATCAGCTTACACCGCGTCCAGGATGAACCTCCCTGGAAGGTCATCAATCGACCCCTTTGTTGCAGGGATCACACGGAGAGCTTTCCGTTTTCACAGGCTGGAGGTAGGCTCGCAACCAGCCACCGGAGCCCCCATGCGCGTCCTGCCGCTTCTTCTGCCTTGCCTCTTCGTCCTGCCCATCCTGGCCCAGAAGCCCAAGTCGCCTGCTCCCGAGGCGGCCAAAGTTGCCAAGATCAACTGGGACGGTGAGTGGACCTTGCATGGTTCACAAAGCGACAAAATCGACGAGCAGATCGACACCCACGTCAAGGATCTGAACTTCGCCATGAAACTGTTCTGGAAGAAAAAGCTCCAAGGTGCCTGCCGCAGCTTCAACAAACTGGACATCCTGGCGGGCGATAGTTTCTGCGTGACCATGGGCAAGGAGCGGCCCATCGACACCCCGGCCGACGGCACCGAATCGGACTGGAAACGCAGCGATGACGTGGTGTTCAAGGCCACCCTCACCAAGAACGGCCCCACCATGATCCAGACCATCACTGGAGACGGCTTCACGCTGAAATACGTCTACTCCATGCGCAAGGATGGGGAATCCCTGGCCATCCAGGTGACCTATACCCATCCCAAGCTGGACAACCCCTTCAGCTATAAGCTCGTGTTCAAACGCAACGACTAATGTTGTCCGGGGGGAGGCTCCGCCTCTGCGACGAAGGAGCAGGAGCAGCCTCCTGTGTGAGGCTGCGATAGACGGAGGGCCCTGCTCGCGTCGCTCGCGATGTCCCCCCGGAACCCCCACGCCTCGGCCAGGCAAAGCCCGGCCGAGGCGTCTGTGAGTCTCCAAGAACCTGAGGCAGACTGGCAGGATGCGCCCGCTGACTCCGCCGCCCCTGCCCTGCCGCGCGCCCTGGTGGGCCGCCTCGGGCCATCTGCAAACCATCCTCGGCAACTACCTGCCCGGGGCGACACCGACTTACCCGTCCAGCCCCATCCGCATTCCCTTGCGCGATGGCGACCAGCTGGCCGGGCGTCACTATCCTGGCGAAACAGATGTGCTCACGCTGGTCTTCCATGGCCTGGGCGGTGATGACCAGGCCCACTACGTGCACCGCACCGTGACCCTGGCTCGGGGACTGGGCCACCATGTCTGGACCGTGAATCACCGTGGCTGCGGCGAGGGCCGTGGGCTGGCCCGGAAGCCCTACCATAGCGGCTCGGGGGATGATCTGGGCGCCGCCTTCGCGGCGGCTCGGGAACGTCACCCGGGGCTGCGCCAGCTCGCCGTGGGCTATTCGCTTTCCGCCAACGCCCTGCTGCTCAACCTGGGTGGAGGCCTGCCGGAACCGGCCGCGCGACCCGATGCCGCCATCGCCGTAAATCCACCCGTGGACCTGGCCGCCTGTTCACAATCCATCCACCGTGGCCTGAGCCGCCTCTATGAGCTGCGCTTCATCCGGCGTTGCCGCAAGGCCATCCAGGAGCGGCTGGAGGATGGCCTCATCTATGAGCAGTA
>JAYVRY010000160.1:0-21843 GCA_043775845.1 Acidobacteriota bacterium | reverse complement strand
TGGACGAAGGAGCTGTCGGGGCCGACCTTGATCTCATCGGCGAAGGGCAGGCGGCTGTACTTCAGCTCCTTGGTGCTGGCGGCGATGCGGACGTTGTCGCCGCCCACGAGCTTGGCTTCCTTGGTGGCCTTCTCGGCCCAGTTGCCCGTGTTGATGTAGTCGGCCTTGCGGCCGCCGCGCAGCAGGTTGAGGGGGATCATGCCGAAGCTGAGGTGCGCGCCGCCCTGAAGCAGCAGCACCTTGTAATTGTCGGGCAGACCCATCAGCTCCTTGGTGAGGCTGATGGCTTCCTCATGCACGGCGTCATATTCCTTGGAGCGGTGGCTGACCTCCATGACCGACATGCCGGTGCCTGCGAAGTCCAGCAGCTCTTCCTTGGCGCGCTCAAGGGCGGGCAGGGGCAGGCCGGCGGGGCCGGCGTAGAAGTTGATCGCGCGATGGGTCATGGGAGGCTCCAAAAAAACGTAACCGCGAATTTCGCGAATGGGCGCGAATGAAAGCGGGTGTTGATTCGCGCCCATTCGCGTCATTCGCGGTTTGATTTAGGCTTTGAAATCCTGAAGAATGAGAACGACCTCGTCGCCGATGCGGCCGAGGTTTTCTTTGGAGCTGGCGCCGATGTGGGGCGCCATGAAGACGTTGGGGGCGCTCAGGATGGGGCAGTCGGCGGGCGGGGGATCGCTGGGCCACACGTCGGTGCCGTAGGCCTTGACCTTGCCGCTGGTGAGGGCGGCCACGAGGTCGGCTTCGTTCACGCACTTGCCCCGTCCCGTGTTGATGATCATGAGGCCATCCTTGGCCTTGGCCAGGAAGGCGGCGTTGATCATGCCGCGGGTCTCGTCGGTGAGCGGGGTGTGCATGCTGATGACATCGGCCTTGGCGGCCAGTTCATCGAGGCTCACCAGCTTGGCGATGGGGTGCTCGTTCAGGAAGGGATCGAAGGCGATCACTTCCATGCCGAAGGCCTGAGCCCGCTTGGCCACTTCGCTGGCGATGGCGCCGGCGCCGATGAGGCCCAGGGTCTTCTTGAACAGCTCCGTGCGCTTCAGCTCGTTCTTGAGGAACTTGCCTTCCTTCATCGAGACATGGGCTTCGATGAGGCGGGCAGGGATGGCCACCATGAAGGCCATGGCCATTTCCGCCACAGCCACGCTGCTGGCGCGGGGCGTGTTCACGGCCTTGATGCCCTTCTCGGCGCACAGCTTCTTGTCCACGTTGTCCATGCCCACGCCGCCGCGAATGACGAGCTTGAGGTTCGGGGCTTTGGCCATCAGGTCAGCGTTCACCTGGGTCTTGGAACGGACGAGCAGGACTTCAGCGGTGCCGAGGGTGGCCATGTCGCTGCTGACCGTGCCGAAAGGCGCGAGGCGCTCAGGAAGCTTCGCGTCAAAGGCATCTGCGATGAGGATGTTCATGAGAACTCCGATGGATGTTGTGTCAGTCGGGCAAAAAGAAATCAACTGAATTTGAAACCGCAGATGTCGCAGATGGGCGCAGATAAAAGATCTGCTCTGTTTTTCATCTGCGCAATCTGCGGCATCTGCGGTTAAAAAGTAAGATTTCTTTTCAAGTTCATCAACCTTCGTACATCCGCACCAAAAGTCCGGAGCGCAGTTTGGGTTCGAACCAGGTGGACTTGGGGGGCATGACTTCGCCGGCGTCGGCCACGCTCATCAGCTGGACCAGCGAGGTGGGATACACGGAGAAGGCCACGGCGTAGCCTTCCTTCACGCGGCGTTCCAGTTCATCCATGCCGCGGATGCCGCCCACGAAATCGATGCGGGTATTGGTGCGGGGATCGTCGATGCCGAGGATGGGGTTGAGCAGGTTCTCCTGCAGGATGCTCACATCCAGGCCGCGCACGGGATCAGTGGCGGGGAAGCTGCCGGGCTTGGCCTTCAGTTCGTACCAGGTGCCGCCCAGGTACATCCCGAAGGTGGTGGGGGACTGGGATTCGCGGTGGGTGGACACGGCCACGTCGAACGTCTCGCCCACCTTGGCCAGGAAGGCTTCGGGGCTATGGCCGTTGAGGTCCTTCACCACGCGGTTGTAATCCATGATCTTCAGCTGGTCGTGGGGGAACACCACGGCCATGAAGCTTTCATAGGGCTCGTCGCCATCGGTGGTGATGCCCTTGGCCTTGGCTTCGGCGCGCTGGGCCTGGCCGTAACGGATGGCGGCGGCGGTGCGGTGGTGGCCATCGGCGATGTAGAGGGCGTCCACGCCGTTGAAGAGGTGGACGAGTTCGTACACGACCGTTTCGCCCGATACGACCCACACGGTGTGGCCGATGCCATCGGGCGTCACCACGTCATAGACGGGGATCTGCTTGCGGATGTCGTTCACGATGTGGTCGATGTAGGGCACGGCGCGGTAGGTGAGGAAGACGGGCTCGGCGTTGGCGGCCTGCTCGGTGACGTGGCGGGTGCGGTCGTCTTCCTTGTCCTTGCGGGTGAACTCGTGGCGCTTGATGCTGCCCGTCTCGTATTCCTCCACCGAGCAGAGGCCCACCAGGCCCGCCTGCACGTGATCGCCCATCTTCTGCTGATAGACGTAGAGGCAGGGCGTGTTCTCGTGGAAGAGCGTGCCGCTCTCGATGAGGCCGCGCAGGTTCGACACGCCCTTGGCGTAGACCTCGTCGGCGTGGACATCGATGCCCGCGGGCAGGTCGATCTCGGGACGCCCCACGTGGAGGAAGGAGTGGGGGTTGCCCTTGGCCAGCTCTGCGGCCTCCTGGGTGTTCACCACGTCGTAGGGAACGGCGGCGACCTGGGCGGCCAGTTCGGGCCGGGGACGGTACGCGCGGAAGGGCTTCAGCTGGGACATGGACACCTGCCTGAGAAAGGGCCCCCACGGGGCCGCACGGGCCATTATTCCCCGATAGGTGCCCTTTGGACGACCCTTAGGTTTGATTTTGACGAAAGTCCCAAAGTCCGCGCCATTCCGGGGCGGATTGTAAAAGGACCGGAAACCACTAAAAAGGGGAGGAATAGGGTCAATCCTTCGGCGGCGAGCTAGGCCACGGAAGGAAAAAACATTGAAACCGCGAATGGCGCTAATCGCCCTGCGGGCGCGCGAATGAGACGGGCAAGGCTTCCGGCCTCCCAGGGAACTGGGCCAAGCTGGGATCAGGCTCTTTCATTCGCGCCCATTCGCGTCATTCGCGGTTCCAGCTTTTCAGGCCGAGCCGAACTCCGGGCGCCGGTTGTCGTAGAGGAGGGCGGCGTTCATGAGGAGTTCCGTCAGGGGCAGGTCGATGGTCTGATCCACCCGGCAGGTGTCCACGAACTCGATGTCGGGGCGGTCCCAGGTGAGGATCTCGTAGGCGGCGGCCAGGTCATGGAACTCCTGGTAGACCGCGTGAATGACCTCGCCGTTCTTCAGGTACATCAGGCCCATGCCCGCCTCGGATTTCACGGTGAGGGTGCAGGATTTCTTTTCCCAGCTCAGCAGCTGGAGGATGCTGTTCAGTCCGATGCCCCGGATGAGGCCGCTGGGTTCCAGCGCCGCGGCGGCACGGATGGCATCCATGAGAATGGTGAGGCGGGGTGGCTTGGTGAGGATGCGGATGGCGCCAAGCTGCAGGGGCGTGTTCAGGTGCTGGCTGGAATCCAGGCCCGTCATGACGATGATGGGCACCTGGGGGTAGAGGCGGCTGGCTTTTGCGATGAGGTTGAAGCCATCCATGACAGGCATGTTGAGGTCCGTCACCAGGACATGCACTGGCTCGTGGCGCAGCATGTCCAGGGCCTGGCCGCCGTTCTCCGCCATGATGATCTTGAAGCCCACCAGGCCCTTGAGGCCCGCCCGGTAGAGGCTCAGGGTGGCGCGGTCATCCTCTACCACCAGGAGGGTTTTGGTGGGGAGGTCGGGTTGGGGTTGGGGGCGGGGACGGGGAGGAAGGCTCATGGGCAACGCTCAGCATACCTTTCGGCACGAGGCTAGCGCTCCTCTCCTTTTGGAATCCGGCGGGCGGGGGCGGGCTCTTGGGCCAGGAGGGCCAAGGCCTTCAGGGCGTCCTCAGGGTTCCGGGCCTCCCAGGCCAGCACCCAGGGGGGCAGTTCAGCATCCTCGTAGTCCCGCAGCTTCCGGTGCCAGCTCACCAAGGACTGGACCATGGCCTCGCGGATGTCCTCGGTCCTGGGGGGCAGGTGGCGATCCCAGATGGGTTCCTTGAAATACTTCCGCAGGGTGGCCTCGGCGGGCTTGCCCCACACAGCATAGGTGCGGTCCAGGGGGCCGCCGACGGGTTTCACGTTGAGGTTTTCGCCGTAGAGGTAGTAGAAGACCGCATCCCCATCGCTCCAATGGCGCAGGACGCCAAACGCGCCCTTGAGGAGCATGTTCTGCAGGTCCAGATCCAGGGGCTTGTCCGTGCGGAAGTCCCAGGGCCCCACGTGGGCATGGGCCACGGAGGGGTAGCCCACCTCGGTGATCATCACCGGCTTGCCAAAGCGGGCCGTGAGGGTGCGGGCCTTGTAGACCACCCACCACCAGGCGTCACGGATCTGGTCGGGGCTCGGGTAGTCGTCGTACTTGGCGATGGGATCATAGGTGTTGATGCCGATGACATCCAGGCAGTCACCGAAGGTGAAGCTGTCGTGGCTGTCGAAGTTCACGCTGTAGACCAACTTGCCCTTGAACACTGTCCGCACGGCCGCGGCCAGTTTGCGCCACTGGTCGGGGAAGGGATGGGTGGAGGCCATCTCCGTGCCAAGGCTGTACCACTCCACACCGCCTTCTTGCGCGAGTGCAGCCAGGCGCACGTTGAAAGCCGTGTAGTTCTGCCACCAGAGATCCCAGTCATCGGGCTTGATGTTGCCCCGCCACCACTCGGCGTTCTCGGCCTCGTCCCGCATGTTGAGGGTGGGGAAGAACATCATGCGCAGGCCGCGGACCTTGGCTTGCTGGAAGGTGCGGCGCAGGCTGTCCTCGGTGGGGCTGGAGGTGGGATGGCGGCGGATGTCGGTGCTGTTCCCTTTGTCCATGCGGTAGATGGCCTGCAAGCTCACGCAGGTGGCCCCGGTGGCGGCGATGCGATCCAGCTCCTCGTGGTAGTCGTAGTCCGGCACGCCGGCATAGAGGCCCAGCACCATGCCGCGCGGCTGGGGCACCAGAGCCTTGCGCGTCATGCGCCGCACCTGGATCAGCGTGATGGGCAGGATGAGGATGGTGATGAAAATGAGGATGCGACGGATCATACGGACGGGCTCCGATCTTCAGCCTAGCGGCTGAAGATCGGAGATAGGAACTGCTTCGCAGTTCCAAACGCTTTTCCTATCTCGCAAACCGAAGGTTTGCGAGCAGCTACAGCCGCTGCACCCGCACCTGAACAATCCGAGTGCCTTCCATGCGGAGCACGGTGAGGAGGGCGCCTTCCACGGCCACGGATTCCTGGGCGGCGGGCACGCGGCCCAGGCGGGCCATGACGAGGCCGGCCAGGGTGTCGAAGCCATCGCGCTCCCAGGTGAAGCCCAGGGTGGTGGCCACATCTTCCACATGGGCCTGGCCGGAGACGAACCAAACGCCGGGGGTTTGTTCCACCAGACCGGCCGGAGCCTCGTGCTCGTCCTGGATCTCGCCGAAGACCTCTTCCAGAAGATCTTCCATGGTGACCAGGCCCGACACGCCGCCGAACTCATCCACCACCAGGGCCAGCTGGGTGCGGGCCCGCTGCAGGTCGCGCAATAGCTCGGCCACGGGCTTGCTCTCGGGCACGAAGTGGGGGGGCTTCAGCAGCGTGGACAGGGGCGGCTGGGCGCCATCCGGCAGTTACATGAGGTCCTTGAGCAGCAGCACGCCGCGCACCTGTTCGATGCCCCCTTCGAAGACGGGCAACCGGGAGTGGCGGCTGGTCGTAAAGGCTTCCCAGGCCTCGCGGATGCTGGCGCCCACCGGGAGCGCCACGATGCGGGTGCGGGGCGTCATGACTTCTCGCACCACGGTGTCGCCGAAGGTGACGACGTTGCGGATGAGTTCGCGGTCGTCGGCTTCGAGGATGCCTTCGGCCTCGCCTTCCTCCAGGAGGGCGGTGACGGCTTCTTCCGTGATCTCCTCGGTGTCATCGTCCTTGGCCCGTTCCTCCGCGTGGCGGCGCTCGATCATGCGGGCCAGGGGATCCACGATGGGGCTGAGCAACATCTGGGCCGGGGCATAGAGCGGAAAGAGCCGGATAAGCCAAAGGGCGGGATCCCGCGAGGCCAGTAGGGCGGGCAGGAGCAGGTCCAGCAACCAGAGACCCACCAGCACCAGGGCGCCCAGAGTCCAGGTGCCCCCAGCCAGGCTCGGGTGGATGGGCCAAAGGAGAAACACCAGGATCAGCAGCAGCACCCGGTTCCAGAAGCCCAGTCCCATGCCCAGAGCCTGAGGCCGCTCCAGCAGGGCGGCCAGGCGGGGATCGTCGATGGCCCCTTCTTCCAGCAGGCGCCGCCGCTGCAGGGAGGGCACCGCATGGTAGGCCGAGAGCAGGATCGCCATGGTGCTGCGGTACAGCAGCACCGCCAGGGCGGCATAGGGGGACCAGGTTGGGAGGGCGCTGCCGCCAAGATCAGTCATTGTTCAATTGATCATAGGATCTTCGGGTATTGGCAGGATGAAAAAACGCTGGTCACGGAAGGCGCGGAAGGTGCTCGGAAAGAGGGGACGTGACCAGAAGGAAGGGAAGTGACCAGAAGGAAAAGCGCGGCCACGGACCTACAGCGTTCCTGGACACCATCAGAATTGCGACTCGGGGCAGCAAAGGTAAGGCCAAGCATCAGTGAATCTGTGCCCATCCGTGTTCATCCGTGGCTCCTATGGCTTTTCTCAGGAGTGATCGAAAAGCAGGAAAAGGGTTGGCTACGGATGAACACGGATTTACACGAATGAACGCATGGGCCTTCTGGCCGGGAATGAATTCAAGCTTTTCTGCGCCCTTTGCGTTCTCTGCGTTGAAAGGTTTGTGGACCCCTTTCAGGGCTTGGCCTCCCCTCGGGCCAGGATCTGGCGGCGGAGGTTGGCGCGGGTGCCTTCGCTGAGCTTCAGCTTGAGGCGCTCGGCTTCGCGGAAGTATTCCTCGGGGTCGCGGCAGAGGCCATCGGGCGTGGGGGGCAGGCCTTTCCGGGCCCGGGCGACGTTCAGGAAGCGGTAGGGCTCCTTGGCCAGTTCGGGGCTTTGCAGGAAGTGGCGGAAGCTCCACCAGCCCCCCAGCACGAACCACACGCCCAGCACGGCCACCGCCTTGTGCTGAAGCCAGCGCATGCGCTCGGGCGTCTGCCGCACCTTCTGCCAGGCGATGCCCGCCCAGAGGTTCAGGCCGATGATGGCAGCGGTCATGAGGAGGGTGCCGGTCCAGCCCAGACTGCCCCAACCCAGGCCCGTGAGGGCGATGACGCCCGGGGCCAGCAGCACGCTGAAGAGCAGGTTGAGGTGCAGCATGTAGAGCAGCAGCGACTCCGCGCTGGCGGCCTTGATGGGATTCGGGCCCTTCCACTTGGGACGGAACCATTCAACGGCGCCCATGAATGTGCCACCCAGCAGAATCCAGCCCAGACGGGCGGCCACGCTAGGCAGCGTGGCGTTGGAGATGCCGCCCAGTTCGCTGTAGGTGAAGGCGCCGGACTTGCTGTGCAGCAGCCAGACGCCGTTGTGCTGGATCCACTGGCCGCCCCAGAGCCAGGCATGCTGGACCGATGATCCCCAGGCCAGCAAGAGGGCGCCCACCACGGCCAGCCCGGCCAGGAACCTCGGCTCGCTCCAGCGGGCGCGGCCCGCAGACGCGGGGGCTGGGCTTTGCCCGACCACCGCGTGGGGGAGCACGAGGGGGGACGCAGAGGGAGCGGAGTTGCCGGGCGGTCCCCCCTCGTTCGTGATGGGTTCCACGCGGAGGTGCCGGTAGAGGCCGCCCAGGAAGGCGCCGAAGGCCGGGAAAGCGATCCAGGGGAAGAGCGGGAACATGGCCGCCACGCCGCGGTCGGGATTGCCATTGAAGAAGCCGCGGATGGGCAGCCAGAGGCCATCCGCTGTGCCCGTGGCCCAGAGGGAAGGCGAGATCAGGGGCACGAAGATCGCGATGGCGAGTGCGAGCCCGGTGAAGACACGGGGATTCCGCACCAGCCGCGCCAGGCCCTGGAGGATGAGCAGCGAAAAGACGATGCACTGGAGCACGTCGATCTTGAACAGTTCCCGGGCCTTCTGCACCGTGTTGAGCACGGTCCAGTCGGCGGCGGTGATGCCTGGAGCATGGAGCGCATAGGCGCAAAGCAGGATGAAGCCCAGGCGCCGGGCCGTGTCGGGCCAGAAGGGGCGCAGGGTGCCATCGGTCTTGAAGGTGGAGATCACCAGACTGTAGCCCGCGGCCATGGTGAAGCTGGGGGCCACCAGGCCGTTCAGGTAGTTGAGCCAATCCGGGCGCAGGCCGGACTGCAGCCACACATTCACTACATGCACTTCGATCATCACGATCACAGCCCAGCCCCGCAGCTGATCGATCCAGTCGCAGCGTTTGGAGGGGGAGCGGTCATCCCAAAGGGGGAAGGTCATGGGGGCCTCGGCGTTCAAAAGGGCGTCACCCCTAGCCTGCCCGAAGGCCCGGCATTCCTCCATGGTGATCATCAGGAAGGCCCCTGCTAAGGTGGTCTGGTTATCCCCCCCCCTTGTATTCCTGTTCTGGAGGCCCTTCCCATGGGTGGACTGTTCGTCAAGAAGGACCTGGCCCGGCTCATTTCCGATGCCAACGATCCCAGCGTGGGCGAAGGTGGGCACGGCGGTGGACAGCTCAAGCGCACCCTGGGTGCCTTCAACCTCACCACGCTGGGCATCGGCGCCATCATCGGCGCCGGTATTTTTTCCCTCACCGGCACCGCCGCCGCCAACTACGCCGGGCCCGGTATCGTCTACAGCTTCATCATCGGCGGCATCCTATGCGCCCTGGCCGGTGTCTGCTACGCGGAAATGGCCGCCATGATCCCCGTGGCGGGTTCCGCCTATGCGTATTCCTACGCCACCATGGGCGAATTCATCGCCTGGATCATCGGCTGGGACCTGGTGCTCGAGTACGCCTTCGGGGCGGTTACCGTCAGCACGGCCTGGTCGGGCTACCTCTTTTCGATCCTCCACAAGACGCTGGGCATCGAGTTCACGGATACCCTCGTGCGCTTCACCAAAGGCCCCTGGGAGAAGGTCGCGCTGCATGACGGGAGCATGGTCTTCGGCCAATGGAATGTGCCGGCCACCCTCATCTCCCTGTTCGTGGCTTCCATCCTCTACAAGGGCATCAAGGAGAGCGCCACGGTGAACAACCTCATCGTGGTGACCAAGGTGACCATCGTGGTGGTGTTCATCATCCTGGGCATCGCCGTCATCTCGAAGGACAACCTGTTCGTGAATTCCGCCGCCACCGGCTTTTCGGCATTGGTGCCCGCCAAGGAAATCGTGGATGGCCACAGCCGCTTCGGTTGGCTCAACGGCGGCGTGCTCACGGGCGCGGGCGTGGTCTTCTTCGCCTACATCGGCTTCGATGCGGTGAGCACCACGGCGCAGGAGGCGAAAAACCCCAAGCGCGACCTGCCCATCGGCATCCTGGGCTCCCTGGTCATTTGCACCATCCTTTACATCCTGGTGGCCCTCGTGTTGACGGGCGTGGTGCCCTACAAGCAGCTGGGTGTGCCCGATCCCATCGCCGTGGGCATCGACAAGATCGTCATGCTGCGCGGCTGGAGTCCTGTGGCCCAGAAGGCCTTCACCTTCGTCATCAAGCTGGGCGCCATCAGCGGCCTCACCTCGGTGATCCTGGTGATGATGATGGGCCAGACCCGCGTGTTCTACGCCATGAGCAAGGACGGCCTGCTGCCCTGGTTCGGCAATGCCCACCCCAAGTTCGGCACCCCCCATGTCGCCACGGTGGTGACGGGCATCTTCGTGGCCCTGTGCGGCGGCCTCATGCCCATGAGCCTGGTGGGCGAGCTGGTGTCCATCGGCACCCTGCTGGCCTTCGTGCTGGTCTGCGTGGGCGTGCCCATCCTGCGCTTCACGAACCCCGAGGTGGAACGGCCCTTCAAGGTGCCGGGCGGCACGGCGGGCGCCCTCATCGTGGGCATCGCGGGCGCGTTGGCCTGCTTCTATGTGATGTCGGGCCTGCCCCAGGACACCTGGCTCCGCCTGATCCTGTGGCTGGAAGTGGGCCTCATGATCTACGCCGGCTATGGCTGGCGCCGCAGCCGCATCGCCCTCGACAGTGGCGATCCCGCCCGGGCCAAGCCGCACACAGTCCTGCTGGTTTTCAGCCTTCTGGTCTTCATTCCGACCGTGATCTACGCCATCAAGTTCTTCGGAAAGGCGGCCTGACCTTCGCCCTTGAAAGGTAAGGGCCTCCTCCGCCTGGCCGGGCCGCTGCTGCTGTGCAGTGGCTGCTTGGCTCCGGTAGGTGAGGGCGCCGAGGCGGGGCTTTGCGCCCGCTGCTGGAGTGGGCTGCTGCCCCTGCCGGAAGGACACTGCCCCCGCTGCGCCCTGCTGCACGGGGAGGGGGACTGCCCCGAGCCCATCGCCTGGGAACTGGGCAGCGCGCTGTGGAACTACCACGGCGGCCGTCCGCCCCTGGGCGCCCTCCTGTTGCCGGGCATCAAGCAGGGTGAGGCGGGCTGGCGCAAGGCTTTGCTGAAGCGGTTGTCCAAGGCGCCCCTGCCCGAGTGGGCGGCAGAAGTGGACTTGGTGACGGCCGCCCCCAGTGCCTGGACCCGCCGGCTGCTGCGGGGGTTCGACCTGGGCGCCGAGGCCGCCCACCTCATCGCCGGGCGTCTGGAGCTGCCCTATGAACATTTGCTGGCCAAGGGCTGGCGCAGCGGCCGCCAAACCGCCCGCACCGAAAGCGAGCGGCGGCGCCTGCCCCGCAAAGCCATCACCCTGCGCAAGGGCGCTTCACCCAGCGGCATCATCCTGCTGGTGGATGATGTCTGGACCACCGGCACGACCCTGCTGCGCTGCGCCCAGGCTCTGAAGGAGGGCGGCGCCGACGAAGTGCGCGTGCTGACGCTGTTCCGGGCTTTATAGACACTCGATTCGTGATCCAACTCATCCCTAGAAACTGAACTTTGGAAGCGGAGGAGAGCGGAGGGGCGGAGGAGAGCGGAGCATTACCAAGTCGCGATCAAAGATGGAGGTTCACCCTAGGCGCGGAGCCCTCCGGGATGAAACTTTGCGATTGAAGGGGAACGGTATCAGTGATGGCATCCCCTTCTTTCTCCGCTTTCCTCAGCCCCTCCGCTCTCCTCCGCTTATCTTATTTTTTGAACATTCATGTTTACTTGAAAACTCAGCGAACCGGCACTGGTCCCCCTGCGGCGCGGGCATAGGAGGCGGGCCAGGGGACTTCGGCGCCGAGCTCCAGGGCGGCGCGCAGGGGCCAGCGGGGATCCCGGAGCAGTTCGCGGCCCAGGAGGATGAGGTCGGCGGATCCCTCCGCCAGGATCTGTTCCGCCTGGTGCGGCTCGGTGATGAGACCCACGGCGCCCGTGGCGAGGCCCGCCTCGGCGCGGATGCGCGCGGCGAAGGGCACCTGGTAGCCAGGGCCCAGGGTGATTTTCTGAAGGGGGGTCAGGCCGCCGGAGGAACAATCCACCAGGTCCACGCCGAGGTCCTTCAGCGCTTTCATCAGCGCCACGGATTGCTCCAGGTCCCAGCCACCTTCGGCCCAGTCCGTGGACGAGATCCGCACGAAGAGGGGGCGGTTGCCGGGCCACAGGGCCCGCACAGCGGTGGTGACTTCCCGCAGCAGGCGCGTGCGGTTTTCGAAGCTGCCGCCGTAGCGGTCCTGGCGGTGGTTGGAGAGGGGCGAGAGGAACTGGTGCAGCAGGTAGCCGTGGGCCGCGTGGAGTTCCACCACCTCGAAGCCGGCCGCAAGGGCGCGGCGGGTGGCATAGGCGAAGGCTCGGATGAGGGCCTTGATGCCGGACTCATCCAGCTCGGTGGGCACGGCCCAGCCTGCGTCAAAGGGCAGGGCGCTGGGGCCCACGGGCTTCCAGCCACCGGCTTCGGCGGGGACGTGGCCGCTGCCCCGCCAGGGGGCGAAGGTCGAAGCCTTGCGCCCCGCATGGGCCAGCTGGATGCCGGGCACGGCGCCCTGACTCTTCATGAAGCGCACGATGCGGCCCAGGCCGTCCGCCTGCTCATCGTTCCAGATCCCCAGGTCCTCGGGGCTGATGCGGCCCTCGGGCGCCACAGCAGCGGCCTCGGTGATCACCAACCCCGCGCCGCCCTGGGCGAGGCCGCCGTAGTGCACCAGATGCCAGTCGCAGGGCAGACCGTCCGTGGCCTGGTACTGGCACATGGGCGAGACGGCGATGCGGTTGGGCAGGGTGAGGCTGCGGAGTGGGAGTGGCTCGAAGAGTCTGGTCATGGGCGCCTGCTCGGAATGAAGCCCTAATTTACTACGAGTGGATCTACTATTCAGGTTCGGCGAAGCGATGATTCGGACACCGTAATGAAAGGACCTGACATGAAGGTTCCCCGTGCCTGCTTGAGTGTGGCCCTCACCCTCCTTGCTGCCCCTGTCCTGCAGGCGCAGGACCTTTCCCCTCGCGTGGGACTCGCGGCCTTTGTCACTCAACCGGCCGATGTGGGGGGCAAGCTCTACGGTTCCGGTTGGAAGGTGAATCTCACGATCCACGTGCACCGGGAATCCTTTGTGGAGGGTCGGGTGCGCATGGAAATCGGTGAATTCCAGGAGGGCAAGGGTGTGGTCACGCCCTACAACACGGTCAAATACAGCGCACGGTCCCGCCTGGTGGGCTACGACTGGCTCATTCCCCTGGGTGAGAAACGGGAGCGGGGCGTGGATCTGATTCTGGGCATCGGCGGGGCGCATTGGTTCCGTGAGCGGACCCAATCCAACATCGGCGGGCTGCCCTCCTGGCAGAGCTACGCCACGACGGATAACGAACTGGCCTTTGCCGGTACCGTGGGCATCCGGTTCCGACTCAACCGACACGTCGAGCTGGAGATCCACCAGGTCCTCACAAGCGTTCCCGGGGACAACAAGGATTTCGAAGACGGGGAACTCAGTCACACGGCCCTGGGCGTGGGCTTCCGGTTCTGATGGCTGGAGGGGTGCCTCCGGATGAACCCACCCGGGTTGGACGCATCTCTTCTACCTGAATACCGGCCTGCTTCAGTCACCGTTTCACGAAAAGATGGAACCGCGAATGCCGCGAATGGGCGCGAATAGAGAGGATGCAGGCCGCCTGGGCCTCTGGCCCCCAGCCGCGCGTGGCGTGGAGGCGGGAGGATGAGCGTTCGTCATTGGCGCGCCCAAAGGGCGATTCGCGCCATTCGCGGTTCACTGCTTTCCTGGATGAGGCTCGCCGATAATCGGGCTCTTCTTTTCCGGAAGTAGGGTAGGTCAGGGGTCGCCAGGTTTGCCATGATGGGTGGGCGAGGTGGGGGATGAGGGATGGTTCCGGGGGGCCGCCGATCCGCATCTGGGTGGATGATCGAGAGGCTCGGGGATCCGGCATCATGGCGCGGCTCGCGGAGATGGCGGATGTCGCTGTCGAGGTGAAACGGCTTCGGACGGGGGATTACCTCATCGAGGGGAAAGCGGTCCTGGAACGGAAGCGGGTGCCGGATTTCCTGGAAAGCCTGTTCGACGGAAGGCTCTTCACCCAGGCCAAACGGCTGGCCGATGCTCCGTTGCGGCCTTTCCTCATTCTGGAAGGACCAGCTTCGGAGTGGGCCGATCGCCACATCCAACGAGCGTCCATCCAAGGCGCCATGCTGACGCTATCGGTGGTGTTCGGCATCCCGGTGTTGCGATCCCAGAACGAAGAGGAGACGGCGCGGCTGATTCGGTACACCGCTCGGCAACTCCAGGCCGCGTCCACCGCCGCTTTGAATCGCCCAGGCCGAAGGCCCAAAGGCAAACGGGCCCTTCAAATTCGCGTGCTGACGAGCCTTCCACGGGTGGGGTCAACACGGGCACAGCGCCTCATCGACCACTTCGGGACTCTTGAACAGGTCATGGCCGCAGGCCGCGAAGCATTGGCCGCCGTTCCCGGCATCGGCAAGCAAACGGCCCAGTCAATCCACTGGGCCGTTCACGAAAAAACCATGTCTTACCATACGTAAACCGTGGGGCAAGCCCCGCGATTTACGCCTGCATCGCCAGCACGGAAAGCGCCTTCTCAACCTCGGCCTTCAGCTGGCCCACCTTCACCTCGGCCAGGTCATAGGTGGCCCGCAGCATGGGCTTGTTCACCTTGAGGACGCGGGTGATGTCGATGGGCGTGGCGGACAGCACCACGTCGCAGGGGGTGGCTTCGATGGTGGCTTCCAGATCCTTGATCTGTGCATCGCCGTAGCCCATGGCGGGCAGGATGCCCTGGGCGTTGGGGTATTTCCGGTAGGTGGCGGCGATCGATGCCACGGCGTAGGGCATGGGATCCACGATGCGGGCGGCGCCGCAGTTCTTCGCGGCCACCACACCGGCGCCATAGGTCATGGAGCCGTGCGTGAGGGTCGGGCCGTCCTCGATAACGAGCACGCTCTTGCCCTTGACCATCTCGGGCTTGGTGCAGGTCACGGGGCTGTTGGCGCGGATGACCACGGCCTTGGGGTTCAGCTTGGCGGCAGCGGCTTCGATGCCCTTGATATCGAGTTCCTTGGCCGAATCGCACTTGTTGATGACGATGACATCGGCGCGGCGGAAATTGGCCTCGCCCGGATGGTAGATGCTTTCGTGGCCGGGCCGCAGGGGATCGGCGATGACGATGTGGAGATCCGTAGCGTAGAAGGGCAAGTCGTTATTGCCGCCGTCCCAGAGGATGACATCGGCTTCCGCCTCGGCCTTGCGGATGATCTGCTCGTAGTCCACGCCGGAGTAGATGACAAAGCCGTTATCGATGTGCGGTTCGTACTCTTCGCGCTCCTCGATGGTGCACTCGTGCTTATCGAGGTCGGCGTATTCCGCGAAGCGCTGGCAGGCCTGCTTAGCCAGGTCGCCATAGGGCATGGGATGGCGGATGGCCACGACCTTCTTGCCCAGGGCTTTCAGGATGTTGCTGATGTAGCGGGTGGTCTGGCTCTTGCCCGCGCCCGTGCGCACGGCCGTGATGGCGATGACGGGGACCTTGGACTTGATCATGGTCTTGTCGGCGCCCAGCAGCTCGAAGTCGACGCCCAGGGCGATGCAGAGGCTCGCCATGTGCATCACGTGTTCGTGGGTCACGTCGGAGTAGGAGAACACCGCGACATCGGGCTTCTCACGCTTGATGACGTCCACCAGTTCGGATTCGTCGAAGATGGGGATGCCTTTGGGGTAGAGCTTCCCGGCCAGCTCGGCAGGATAGGCGCGTCCCGCGATGTCGGGGATCTGCGTGGCGGTGAAGGCCACCACCTGGTAGTCCGGGTTGTCCCGGTAGACGGTATTGAAATTATGGAAGTCGCGCCCCGCGGCCCCCAGGATTACCACTCGTCGTGTCGCCATGACACATGCCTTTCGGTCTAGCGGTGAGCCGACACGCTCGGTGGTGGCAGTCCTGGCTCAGTCGCGACCCAGGGAGGATAGCCGCCTTCCGGGGCAGAAGAGAACGGGTTTGTGGCTTGAATCACAGCACCGAGAAGCGTCTATGCTTTTCCCATGCCAATTCCCGCGTTCATCCCCGCCTTTTTTCGCCGTCGGCGCCGACTCATCCTCGTCCTGACAGGCATCTACGCCCTCTGGCTCCTGGTGGGTTTCTTCCTTGTCCCTGCCCTGGTCCGGCCCCGCATCGAGCGGGAAGGGACCCAGGCCTTGAAGCGCCCCGTCACCGTGGCGAAGCTGCGTTTCAACCCGCTCACATTCGGGATCACGGTCGAAGGCCTGCGGGTGGCGGAGCATGGCGGCGGCGACTGGATCACCCTGCGCCGCCTCTATGTGAACTACGAACTATGGCGCCTGCTGCGCCATACCCTCGCCTTCCAACAGATCGAAGTGGATGGCCTGCTGGTGAGAACCTCGCTCGACGCGCAGGGACACCTCAACTTCCAGGATCTGCTGGCGGAAGAAGGCCCCAAGGAAGCGCAAGCCAAAGAACCCTCCACGTGGATTCTTGATGTGGCCCGCTTCCAGATGAACGACGGGCGCCTGGAGTTCACGGACCGGTCGGCGGCGGCGCCCTTCCACACGGTGCTTGGCCCCATCACCTTCCGGGCGGATGGCATCCGCACCGAAGTGGGCCATAGCAGCGGCTTCGCCTTCGAAGCTTGGACCGAGGCCAAGGAGCACCTGGCCTTCAAGGGTGACCTCACCCTGCAGCCCCTGGCTTCCAAGGGCAGCCTGTTGGTGGAGAACGTGTCCCTGCCCAAGTACCGGCCCTACGAGCAGGAACAGGTATCCACGGAGATTCGCAGCGGCACGGCCAGCCTGCGCACCCAGTACCGCTTTGAGTGGGCCGAGGGGCGCCACATCGTGGAACTGTCGGACCTGGGCTTGTCCTTGAAGGATGTGAAACTCGGCGAGCGGGGCGTGGCCGAACCCGCCGTGGAGCTGCCCAGTCTGGAGCTCCGCCAGGCGAAGATGGATCTGCTGGCCCCTTCCATGGACGTGGCGGCCATCAGCGCGGACCAAGGCGTGCTGCGGGTTCAGAAGGGTAAGGATGGTGCCCTCAACCTCGCCCGCCTCTTCGCACCCGTGAAGCCCAAGGAGAAGAAGGCCGAGGACAAGCCTTTCAAGCTCCTGGTGAAAGACATCGCCCTCAAGGGTTTCCGCATCGGCTGGGAGGATCAAAGCCTGGCTCGGCCCGTGAAGACCGAAGCCAAGGATGTGAACCTGCACCTGCAGGGGCTGTCGCTGGATCCCGCCGCCTCCTTGAAAGCCAGCCTGGACTTCAAGGTGGCTGAGGGTGCCCTGAAGCTGGAAGGCAACGTGGCTCCCCTCAAGACCGCAGGCGACCTCACGGTGAAGGCCGAGGGCTTCGACCTGGACACCTGGGATCCGTATCTGGATTCGGCCCTGGATCTGCGCGTGGCCTCGGGAAAGATCGGTCTGGATGGCCGCCTGCGCTTCGCCTTCGAGGGCCGCAAGACCGACGGCATCACGTACCAGGGCGGCGCCTCGGTGCAGGGTCTGGAAGTCCGCGACGCCAAGCTGAATGAAGCCTTCCTCCGCTGGAAGCAGTTGCGTGTGGCCGGAGCAGACCTGCGCACCGCGCCCCTGACCGTCACCATCAAGGCCGTGGACTGGACCGATCTCGAGGGCCGCCTGGTGGTGCAGCCCGACGGCAGCACCAACGTGGCTCGGGCCCTGCGCCTGGAGCAACCGGCCGCGAAACCCGCGCCGGTGACCGCTTCGGTCCTGCCCGCCACGCCCGCCGCCGCACCCGACATCACCATCGCCAAGCTGGGCATTTCGGGGGGCCGCCTGAGTTTCATCGACCGCTCCGTGCAACCCAATGCGGCCTTGGTGCTGAGCGACTTGGAAGGCTCGTACCTGGGCCTCTCCAGCCGTCCCGAAGCCGCCTCCAAGGTGCTGTTCAAGGGCAAGGCCGGGGGTCTCGCACCCATCACCATCACCGGCCACGCCATGCCCCTGCGCAACGATTTGGACACGGACGTGACCCTGCGCATCCAGGGCGCCGACCTCACGGACTTCACGCCCTACACGGGCAAGTACCTGGGCTACACCGTGCAGAAGGGCAAGCTGGATGTGGAGGCCCGCCTGCGCATCGATCACCGCAAGCTGAAGGCCGAGAACGCCGTGAAGCTCGATCAGTTCTTCCTGGGCGACACGGTGGCCAGCCCCGAGGCGACCCACCTGCCTGTGAAGCTGGGCCTGGCCATCCTGCGTGACCGCAAGGGCGTCATCGCCTTCGATCTGCCCGTGGAAGGCAGCCTCGACGATCCCGATGTGAAGTACGGCAAGCTCGTGTGGAAGGCTGTCTTCAGCCTGCTGGGGAAGATCGCCACCTCGCCTTTCACGGCCATCGGCCACCTCTTCGGCAGCGATGCGGGCGATCCCAGCCTCCTGGCCTTCGCGCCGGGTTCCGCTGCGCTGGATGCGCCCGGCATCGCCAAACTGCAAGGCTTGGCCAAGGCCCTGGTGGAGCGCCCGGCCCTGCGCCTGGAAGCCGAAGGCGCGGTGGGTGCCGATCAGGATGGCGCGGCGCTCCGCAAAGCGGCCCTGGAAGCCTTGCTGCGGCAGACGCGTATGAAGGCGCTGAAGCTCAGCGATGAAGCAGCCGTGCCTCCCGCAGAGCGAGAGCGCTGGCTGCGCGCCGCCTTTGAGGCCGCCTTCCCGGCACCCCCACCCGTGAAGGGCGCCCAGCCCGTGCCGCCCCCGCCGCCCGCCGAAATGGAGCAGCGATTGCTGGGCCAGGTGAAGGTGGAGCCCGCCGCCCTGGAACAGCTGGCCGATGCCCGCGCCAAGGCCGTGCTGGGCTACCTCCTCAACACCGCCAAGGCCGATCCCGAGCGCGTTTTTGAAGTGCAGACGGGGAAAGCGAAGGGTGCCGTGGTGGCGTTTGGGCTGAAGTAGCAATCCGGGCAAAGAGAGACCCAGGGGAATTGGATTTAACCGCAGATGACGCAGATAACGCAGATGGGCCTCGACTCACGGTGTCATGTGAATAGGCTCCCAGCCTCGATGTGTTCTTCGTTTTTCATCTGCGCCAATCTGCGCCATCTGCGGTTTAAAGGCCTTTTCCTGTTTGAACGATGGTTGCTTGCCGATTAAAAGCCCAGTTCCTCGGCCCATGTCTCGATGCCTTTGGCGAGGTCCGGAACCCCCGGCCCGAATCGGCTGGCGCCCAGCCAGTGTAGGTTCGGCGGAAGGGCCGCGAGCAGTCGCGCCACCTTCCTGCCGTGGCCCGGCTCCAACAGCGGGAAAGCGCCAGGACAGACTTCCAGGCGCGTCTGCAGCGGCTCACCCAATTCTGGCAGCCAGCGCCGCAGCTCGTGGAAGACGCCTGCCCAGGTGTCCAACTCAGCCTCCACCGGATAGGCACCGCCGAGGTAAGTGCGGATCTGGAGCAGGCCCGGCACGCCACGGGGATCGTTCACCGCGAAAGCCACGGCGCCCAGCAGGCCGCGACCCTCGGGTGGATGGATGAGCAGGCCGAAGCCCCGCTCCCAGCCCTTGGCCAGCACGGGCAAGGCATGGCGACTGTGCCACACGCGGAGATCGAGCTGGGGCAGGGCCGCCAGTTGTTCCGAAGCCGCAGAGGCAAAGGGCTGCAGGAGTTCCGCAGCCGACCGGGCGGGAAGTGCGACCACCAGGGCATCCGCTTCCTGCATGGACGCGTCCCCGCGAACGCGCCACCGGCCTCCGGGGAGTGACTCAATGGCTCGGGCGGGCTGGTTCACATGGACGCACCCAAGCCGTGTCGCGAGGGCCTGCGCCAGGGCGCCGGTGCCCCCCACGGGCCGACAGGTGTGCTCCCGGCCCGACCGCAGACCGCCGACGAGGAGCCCGCCCCGGGCTTCCAAATGACGAAGGCGGGGCAGGGACTCCATGCCGATGCGTTCGGGTGGCGCGGCCAGAACACCGGCCACCAGGGCGGGCAGCCATTCCCGGGCGAAGCCCTCGCCGAGCCGTCGTGCGAAAAACGCATGGAGCGATTCCCCCGGGTCGCCGCCGGCGGGGATGAAGGGTTCCGCCAGCAGGCGCAGCCTGCCGCCCAGCCCCAGCCCGGGGCCCAACAGCAGGCCCGCGAAGGTGGCGGGACTGGGATGCCGTCGTTCCGCCCGGCCGAACCAGCGCGGGCCCTTGGGGTGCTGTGGGCTCAGCTCCAGGTTCAATTCGCGAACCAGGCGCGCCAGGGCCCTGCCGTGGGCCATGCGCAAGGACTGGGGGCCCCGCTCAAGGACACCGGGCTCGCCCGCCGGGCCGGGCCAGGGCAAGGTCTGCGCCCAGCCACCCACGGCGGGTGAGGCCTCCCACACGTCGACTTCGCAACCCCTTCGTTGCAGCTGCCAAGCCGCCAGCAGGCCAGAGAGGCCGCCGCCGAGGACGAGGAACTTCTGGGGAGGGGTCACGGGGCTCCGAACGCAATCGCTTTCGGAGTATGAAGCAAGCCCCGGAAGGCCGTTGTTCGAGAGGCCTACCGTTCTTCCGCAGAGGCCTCGATGATGCGGGTGGCCAGGCCATCGTGATCTTCGCCAGCGTGGTCCCCGCGGGGCTCCAACTGGGACACGATCATGCCCACCAGCATCAGGAGGCCGCCGAGGGAGAGGCGCAGGGTGAGGGGTTCGTGCAGGATCAGAACTCCGCCGATGCCCGCGAACAGGGCTTCCATGGAGAGGATGATGGAGGCATGGGCGGGATGCGCCGTCTTCTGCGCCACGATCTGCAGCGTGTAGGCCACGCCGATGGAGAGCAGGCCGCCGTAGAGAATCGGAAGGGCCGCGGGTCTCAGTCCGGCGAAGGGGGCGGGTTCAACCACCACAGCCGCAAGCAGGCTCAGCAGCGAGCAGACGAGGAACTGCCCCACAGCGATTTCCAGCGCCTCCATCCGCGTCACCAGGCGGTTGATGAGCAGGATGTGGCCCGCCCAGAAGAAGGCGCCCGCCAGCTGGAGCAGATCCCCAGGGGCCATGGTGAAGCCTGCGCCCACGCTGAGGATGAAGAGGCCCACCACGGCCAGCACGGCCCCGATCCAGGTTCGCAGGCCCGAGGGGCGGCCCAGGCAGATGCCCATGAGAGGCACGAGGATCACATAGAGGCTGGTGATGAAGCCCGCGTTGGCTGCCGTGGTGTAGACGAGGCCCACCTGTTGCAGGTTGGCCCCCATGAAGAGGATGAGCCCGGCCAGGGCGGCCCAGGCCAGCTTCGCCGGGGGTCGCATGGCGGCGGGGTTCCGCTCGGGTTTGGAACTGGCGCGGCGCCTGCCCAGGATGAGCAGGGGCAGGAGGCACAGGGCGCCCAGGGCGAAGCGGGCGGCGCTGTAGGCGAAGGGGCCGATGGACTGCATGCCGCTGCGTTGGGCCACGAAGGCAAAGCCCCAGATGAGCGCCGTGAGCAGAAGCAGCCCGTCCGCCTTGAGGGTTCCCTTCGCCTGCGTCATGTCGCTCTCCCCGCCCTCTGCCCGGAGTCCGGTGGCTTTCAAAGTGTAGCGGACCCCCCATCGTGGTCGAGCCTGGCGGCGGTGGGCTTCAAGGTGCTACTGGGCCGCATCAGCAGGTCGGGCCCGGAGCCCCTGGGTCGTATGGAAGAGGGCCTGGATGAGGGGGAGATCCCGCTCCAGATCGCCGCTGGGATGAAAGAGGGGCATGAGGTGGACCACATGGTCCTTGAAGTCGAAGCCCACGGGCAGGATGGGCACTCCCGCACCCAGGGCGATCTGGTAGAAGCCCGTCCGCCAACGGCTCACGCCCTTGCGGGTGCCCTCGGGCGCCAGCGCCATCAGGAGGGCCGGGGACTGTGTGAAGGCCTCCACGCAGTCTCCCACCACACCGTGGCTGGCCCGGCGATCCACCGGGATGCCGCCCATCCAGCGGAGGAAGCCCGCGAAGGGGGCCTTGAACAGCGAGTGCTTGCCCAGCCAGGACACCCGCAGATCCGTGGCGAAGACCAGCGCGAGGCCCAGGGGGAAGTCCCAGTTCGAGGTGTGCGGGGCCACGATGGCCACGCACTTGGTCACGTCGGGATAGGGCCCTTCGATGCGCCAGCCTGCCAAGCGGAAATAGGTTCGTCCGACCGTCCGCCAGAACCGTCCCCGGGGCTGGTGAAGGCCCGCAGGGGGAACCGGGAAGGAAGGGGGTTGGATCAAGGCATCCTCAGAAGGTGTCGTGGACGGCGAAGAGGGAAGAGATAACCGGCCCAGATTAACCGGGGCCGATGTCTATCCATCGGATGCCCCGCCGACTGCGCAAGTACTGGCCCAATGACGCAGGAGGGGC
>JAYVRY010000159.1:0-5815 GCA_043775845.1 Acidobacteriota bacterium | reverse complement strand
CCTCCAGCAGTTCCGGCACGGCGGGATCCCGCCGCCGCAGGAAACCTCGGATGGCCTGCAGATCTTCTCCTGCGCGCTCCAGTAGGGGGTGGCCCAGGGCGGCCGCCAGCAGGGCCGCCAGAGGCAGCGAAGCGTAGCCCCAACCCCAACGCCATCCACACAGCCCAGAGAGGAGCAGGGCCCACAGGGGGTGCAGCAGCAGGCCGCTGAGCAGTTTAAGGGTGGCCGTGAGATCGCCTTCGTCCGTGAACCGCGCCGCGATCCACCCGGCAAGACGGTAAGGCGGCCAGAACAGCAGGCTGGGCACCAGCAGGGCCGCGGCCAGGGTCAGCCGCAGGGTCGCACCGGGCAACCAGCGACGGACCTCGGAACCCGCATAGGGATGCCCCACCTGGTCGGGCCTCAGCCCCTTGCTGCGAAGCCAGGCCTGGGCCGCATGCACCTGGGCCTCCAGCCGTGAGACATCGGGCGCACTGAGCGCGGAGAGCTGAGGCAGCAGCCGCTGCACGCGCAGCCGCAAGGCTTCCAGATCCACCCGGCTGCCGGGGGCCTCGGCCAGCAGCCAAGCCAGATCTTGGGCCAGGGCCAGGGCGCGCTCATCCGAGGCGTGCAGGGTCAACGGCTGAAGGGCCGCGCGGATGCGGGCGGTCAGCTCGGCCACGCTGTCGCGGTCGAGTCCCCGCTCGGCGAGGTCCCCGAACGGAATCGGCCCGCCCAGGCGCAGCAGCACGCTGTGGCGGAACCGGGCGCGGTCGCCGTAGACCAGTCCCGCCGGAATGATCGACAGAGGCACGGGGCTCGACAAGGCGATGCGGGCGGCTCCGGTCTTCAGGGGCTGGAGGTCGGCGGCGGTGTGGCTCACACCTTCGGGAAACATGGCCACGGAGCCGCCGGAGACAAACCCGTCGTGAACCTTGTGGAAGCTCCCCAGGATGGAGTCGCGGGTGGCGCCGCCATCGTTGGGCCGTGTCACGGGAATGGCCTGGAAGGCCGCCAGGAAGGGTCGCAGGGGGGCGATCTTCCACAGGGTGGCCTTGGCCAGCCAGCCGACGCGCCGATCCAGCAGGGCCGCCGCGGCCAATGGATCCAGCAGACCGTTCGGATGATTCAAAAGAATGAGGCAGGGACCAGGGGGCAGCGCAGGTCCCTCGACGCAAAGCGAGCGGAACCAGATGCGGGCCAGGAACCGCGCCGTCCGGCTGCGTTCCATCAGGCTTGGGCAGGGCGGTGGCGCGCCCACCAGAGGGCCAGCCCGCTGAGCAGGATGGCGGGCAGCACCAGGGCCAAGGCCCGGGCCAGGGCATCGCCTCCCAGCAAACCAGCGGCATGAAGGGCGTCGGCCCGCCGACCCACCAGCTCGGGGCTGATGGCATCCCCCATGAGGTGGATGAGCAGCACATTCACACCCACCCCCGTAGCGCGGACGCTGGCGGGTAGGCAGCTCACCGTGAGGGCGTTCACAGGGCTGGTGTTCACGAAGAGCAGGAACATGCCCACGAAGAACATGAGGTAGGCCGTCTGCAGGCTCAGGGTGCCCAGGGCCCAGGCCACCACCGGGGCCGCGGCCAGCAGGGTCAGGCCGGAGAGGCCGATGCCCGCATCCGGCCAGCGCTTCTGCCAGCGATCCGTGAACCAGCCGCCAAAGAAGGTTCCAAGGATGCCGGTCACCACGGCCAGTCCACCAAAGACCAGCCCCGCGCGAGCCGTGCTGACGGCAAAGCGGCGCTGCAGCAGCGTGGGACCCCACATGCTGAGGGCCCCCATGGCGAAGGTGTAGGCCACATAGCTCGCGGTGCAGGCCAGCCAGATCCGGTTGTAGAAGATGTGGCGTAGCCGCTTGAGGTAGGGGAGCGCGGCATCGGCATCGGACACGAGGTCCATGCCGCCCCGCACAGGATCCTGCTGGAAAGCCATCCAGGCGGCGAAAGCCAGACCTGGAAGGCCCGCCACCATGAAGGCGGCCCGCCAGCCCCAGGCCCCCGCCACCATGCCGCCCAGGCCGTAGCCGAAGGCGCTGCCGACTGGGATGGCCAGGTAGAACCAGGTGAACTTCTTGGCCCGCTCCGCCTCGGGAAAGCCGTCCGCCATCATGGCGGGCCCCAGGGTGGCGTAGGCCGCCTCGCCCACGCCCACCAGGGAGCGCATGACGAGCAGGGCCGGATAGCTGTGGATGAAGGCCGCGCCTACGGTGGCCAGGCTCCACAAAGCCACGCCCCCGGCCACGAGCCGGGGGCGATGGAAGCGGTCCGCGAGGTAGCCGAAGATCGGCGCGGCACACATGTAGACCAGGATGAACACCAGCGTCAGGCGGCCCAGCTGGGCATCCGTGAGATGGAGTTCCTTCCCCAGCGGCTCGAGAATCGCCGCCACCACGTACCGATCCAGGTAGTTCACCAGATTGATGCCGGTGAGCAGCAGGAGCAGCCGTCGCGCGTCAGTCACGTTGGTAACGTAGGGTGCGGCGGGCTTCGCCGGGCCTACTTCTTGGGTGCGGCAGCGGGCTTGGCGGCAGGTTTGGTCGCGGCGGGTGCGGCGGCGGTAGCAGGCTCGCTGCCATCCAGGCGCTTGGCGACTTCAGCGGTGAAGCCCTTCATCCAGTCCTGATCAGCCCAGGAAAGGATCTGCACGGCCTGGTCGGACAGCACCAGGTTGAGCTTCTGCTCCTTGGCCAGCTGCTCGACGATGGGGGCGGCCAGCTTGGTGATGGCCTCGCCGACCTTCTTTTCCACACGCTGGTATTCCTGCTGGCTGTCTTCCTGCATCTTCTTGGCCTCGAACTCCGCATCGCGGAACTTCTTGGCCAGGGCATCCTTCTTGTCGGGATCGAGGCTGGGGGAATTCAACTGCTGCTGCAGCGTCTGTAGCTCTCCGCCCTTGGCCTGGAGCTTCTCCTGCAGGTTCTTGCCGGTGATCTCCAGCTCGGAAAAGATGGCGCCGGCCTTCTTGGAGCTGCGCACCAGCTGATTGATGCTGAAGAAGGCGAACTTGGGAGCCTCCTGGGCGGCGAGGGGAGCCACCAGGGCGGCGGACAGGCAGAGGGCGGCCAGGGACGGGGCAATGAAACGCATGGAAATCTCCAGGAAGTAACAGCTAGTGTAGCCGGGGAAACGGGGCCTGAGGCCAGGTGTTAGAAGGTGGTCCCGATGGAGAACTGGAAGTCCGTCTTGCTCTCCGTGTCGAAGGGGTAGGGGTTCAGCTTCTTGGACCAGATCAGGCGCAGGGGCGCGGGACTGATGGGCAGGAAGAAGCGGAATTCCAAGCCGGTGGAACGCACCAGGGTGGGGTTGGTATAGGAGTAGGTGTTGCCGTCCAGGCGGCTCTTGTAGGAGATCAGGTTGCGGCTGAAGATCTTGGTTCCGCTGCCCCAGGAGTTGCCGGCATCGTAGAAGAAGACCAGGCGGAACTGATCCGCGATCTTGAATTGGTACTCGGCATTGGCGATGAACTGCTTGTTGCCACCCACCACCACGGCATAACCATCATTGTCGATGAGGACCGAGCCCACCTGTCCGTAGCGGTAGCCGCGGATGCTGTTCTCGCCGCCGGGCCGGTAGAGGTCGTAGAGCGGCAGTTCATCGCGGCCCATGTTCTGCAGGTAGCCGTAGCTCGTGTTGATGGCGAAGATGTGGCGCTCCGCCAGGTTCGCGAACTTGGCGAAGTCCCAGGTGGCCCGCAGGAAGGGACGGTCACCGCCGAACTGCCAGCCGCCGTACTCCAGGCCGACGGACATGCGCGTGCCCTGGGTGGGCTTGAACTGATGGTTCACGGTGCTGTAGGACAGGCTCTGACTGAAGGTGGACGTGAGCTGGTTGGGCGTGTCGCGGAAGTAGAAATTCTGGCCACCCTCGATGCGGATGAGCCGGAAGCTGTAGCCCGTCGAATACGTGGTGAAGAAGGCCCAGGGCTGGTTGGTGAACCAGTTGCTCAGGCGCGCGCCCACGGACAGCCCGAGGCTGCGGGTGAACTGCTTGTAGGCGTTGGCAATGCCCACGCGGGACGCATCGTAGTCCGCCGACCCGTTGGACACGGACGTGGAGAAGGAGTACGGCAGGTCGAACACGAAGGGTTCGGTGAAGCCCACCGAGATGTTCTTGGAGAACTTGCCCCCGTTATAGCTGAAGGACAGCGTTTCGCCACCACCACCCAGGTTGCGGGTGGAGAAACTCACACCCAGCGAGAAACCGAACAGCGAGCCGTAGCCACCCTGGAAGAGCACTTCATTGACGCCCGCCTCTTCGCCGCGGATCACCAGATCCACCTGGGGCTTGTCGGGGACGATGTCCACCTTGGGCTCGGAACTCTTCACATCGAAGAAGCTCAACTGGCTGATGCTCAGCAGGGAATCCTTGAAGCGGTCGGTCTGGAAGGGATCGCCCTCCCGCATGAGCATGCTGCGGCGGAGCACCTTGTCCTTGGTGGTGAGGTTGCCCTCGAATTCGATCTTGCGGACCGTGAACAGCTCGCCTTCATCGAGCTTCAGCGTGGTGTCCACCTTCTTGACACCATCCTCCTCGCGCACGTCGTACTTCCGCTCCGCACGGAACATGACGTAAGCCTGATTCGAGTAGGCTTCCTTCAGCTTATCCACGGTCTGATTCACCGCGTCGAGATCAAAGGGCACCGGCTTCTCACCCGGCTTGGGGTCCTCGACTGAGGGGGTGATGTTGAAGAACTTCCGGATGAAAGACTTGTTGTCCCGCTTCACTTCCGCGTACTTCCCCTTGTAGTAGGTGTCGCGGAACAGCTTGCCGCCTTCGGCCTTGAAGGTGCCTTCGAAGAAACGTTCGCCTTCCAGGATGGGAATGGTGAGGGTGGCCCGAAGGTCGTACTTGGGCGACTTGGCCTCCTTCAGGCGCTTCTCGTTTTTCGCCTTCTGCTTGGCGGTGGTCCGATCCTCGATCTCGAGCACGGGCTTACCCACAAAGACATCCTTGTAGCCCTCTCGCCAGTAGGCCTTCTTGAGGTTTTCCAGATCCTCTTCCAGGTTCTTGTCCACCAGCAGGTCATGGGTGGTGAGCCAGCTGAACATCCAGTGCTTGCGGGTCTTCTTCATGACCTGGCGCAACTGCGCGCTGCTGAACACCTTGTTGCCCCGGAAAGCCACGTTGTAGATCTTGGCCTTGCCGCCTTCTTTGACATCGAACACCAGCCGCGCCACGCCGCCCGCCATGGGTTCGAGCGTGATATCCACCACGGGGTTCCGGAAACCCTTCTCGCCCGCCTGATCGACGATCAAGTCCTTGATCTTGCGCGCCGTCTCGGGGTCATAGACCGTGTCTGGATTGATGGTCAGCTTCTTCTCTTTGACCTTGTCCTTGAGGTTGGTGAGGCCCACCTCGGTGCCGCCCCGGAAGTCCACTTCCTTGATGAGGGGGCGCTCCTTGATGCGGATGACCAGCTTCTTCCCGCCCGTCGCGTCTTCCAGTTCCAGCTTGATGTCATCGAAGGAACCACTGGCCCAAAGCTTTTCCAGCACAGCGGAGAAGTCCAGGTTTCGAAGGTCGTCGCCCACCTTCACGCCGGACTTGAAGATCACGGTCTCGGCGGTCTGCTTCTGGGAACCAATGACTTCGATGGTGACGATGGGTTCGATGTCCTGGGCCGCCAGGGGCAGGGCGAAACCGGCCGCCAGCGCTACGAGGGTCAGGGGCAGCACGCCCTTGCACCACCGGGGCAGGACCCGGTTCCGAACCATGTTGTGATGCGTCATTCAGGCGCTCCGACCAGATGGGTTTCCTGGCCAGCGGCCACGTCTCCAGTATCAGACAGGGTGGGGACGAGTTTCTCGTCCACCAGATCGAAGTTCACCAGGCCC
>JAYVRY010000158.1:0-5886 GCA_043775845.1 Acidobacteriota bacterium | reverse complement strand
TAGGTGCGGGGCGCTCCAGGCGAACCGGCCGCACTTGTCCGCGACAGTGAAGAGCCCAAGGAAAACAAGCATGGGGCGCTGAGCAGGGTGATGCTTTTCCAGTTCCTGCAACTCGATATGGACGAACAGGTCTGGCTTGAAGGTGCGTATCCTACCCACGGAACGCCTCCCGTTCCCAGCCCAGTTTGGTTTTCTTTACGGCGATGAACTCGATGGGGAAGAGCGCAGCGGCGATCTTGATCTTCACCCTGGCGTCATCCTCCCACCGGCCCTTAACCTCATGCGCCTGGAGCACCCCATTCGAGAGCATCACGGCGAAGTCGGGGGTGTAGAAGGTGTTGTCGGCAAGGCGATACTTCAGCGCCTCGAAGGCCCACCACGCCACCGCCCCGGCTTGTCTTTGAAATTCCAGGTCCTCGGCATAGGCGGCCTCAGTCTTATTCATCTGCCCCGCGGGAAGGCGCCCAAGGGCCTGAAGACCCTCCTTCTGGGGAGTCTTGTGGAATCGTCCGAAGCGGCTCATTGGCAGACCTCCGGCTGTTCACGCAGGAAGCCCAGCACCTCAGAGAGTTTGAAGTGCTTGCGCCGGCCGCCCGGGATGATGTGGAACTTCAGGCCATGGAGTTTCCACCAGCTCCGCACAGTTGCGCGGGCGGGCGGGGTTCGGAAAGGACACCCCGGCCCGACCAGCGCAATGCGAAGCTCCTGAAGCGTCAGGAGTTTCTCATCCATGCCCTACTCCAGCGGGAGTGTGGCATTGGTGCCTTGTTCTGGCACGAGTCCCTTGGCAGCACCCTCGGCCTTGGCCTTGGCCTGCTCGGCGGGGGTGCCCTTGGCCTTCTCGGCGGCCTTGGTCTGCTGCTTGGCTGTGGCCTGGTCCGCGGAAGCCTTCATGGATCCCTCTCGGTCTTCCTCGACCGCCTTCAGCACCTCAACCCAGGTGCTGTCGCCCTCCTTGATGGCATTGAACACGCCCCGCAGGCTCTGGATCTCGGCCGGAGAGATGATGGTCAGCTCGTGACCAAGGTACTTCTCGATCTGCTCCGGAAGGATACGAAGATCCACCTGGAAGGCATCGATGATCCGCTTGAGCGTGCCCTGTGGATCGGCGGAGTCGCGCTTCTCCAGGGTTTTCTTCACGATGGCCACCGCGTCTTCCTTCACGTCCGAGGGGAGCGCGCGGATGATGGCATCGCGCCGAGCCTTGGCCACCATGGCGCCCTGCTTAACCTGCAGATCGTCGTCCGTGGCTTCCACCAGGTAGACGGCCCGGCCTCGGGAGTTCTGCCGAGAGCTGATGGCAATCTGGCCGTCCTTCAGGAAGGACCGCTCTACAGTCTTGGGGATGGTGATGATGGTCGAATCGGTGTTGTTGCTCTCCAGATCCATAAGATCAAAGCGGAGCACCCGCTTGTCGCTGTTCTCGAACTGGACCGTGAGGCTGGACCACAGATTGCCCAAGGCGCGATAGGCTTCTTCCGCGAAGCGGATGGAGGGACCCTCGGCATACTGCATCACGCCGTCCTTCTTGCCGACGGGCTTGCGGTAGATGGCGCTCTCCGCGAAGGTGGGGCGCGCGCAGGCCTCGATGATCATCCCCCGGGCCTGGAAGATGTTCCGGGGGTGACGGATGGCCATGATGCAGCGGGCCTCCACCATGGCACGGACCTCCGCCTCAGCGGCGCGCTCAGCGTTGTTGAAGTCGGGCTGATAGGACTGGGCGGGACTGGGGTGCATCGTTGCGAGCCCCATGCCTTCCATGACCTCGCCCCCGGGTCCGATGTGCTGATTGAGTTGCTGATTCAAGGTGTTCTCCTAGCGCGCCCAGTACGGGCGCAAGGTGGGCTCCGAAGGTTCGGAGACAGGGGTGGTGGTGCAGGCCTTCTCGGTTTCCTGCGCGAGGGCCAGGAAGCGACTACGGATGCCGTCAGGAAGGTCCTGCACGCCCGGGGACTGAAGGAAATTCTTGAACGCCTGCTCGTAGTTGGTAAATGGTTTGCCGGGCTTCGCCTCACCCCGCTTGAAGGAGAAGGAGCCTAGTGCATGCTTGACCTTCGTGCCCCCCTGCGCCGAGATCCACTGAGCGATCTTTGCGGCTCGCAACTTCTTCTCGGAATCCAGGGTATTGATCTGGTCGCTGATGGCCTTGTATTCGGCGGCCCAGGCCTCGATCTCTGGGGTGGGAACCAGCAGGGTATCCGTGGACTTGGCCTGGAGGGCGATGGCCTTCATTGCTACCTCGGGGCTGAACATCTCCACGGGAGGCTGGACCCGAGGCGCCACGAAGGTGTTCCAGAAGGCCACACCATTCCCCACCAGCAGATCGTAGAGATCGGCGTCGAACTCGATGGGGTAGTCGCGCTGGATGCGGCTCTTACCCAGGAACATGGCGGAAAGGTAGGCGTCCTCGTAGCCCAGCAGGCCCACGTAGACATTCACCTGCCCGAGGTAGGCCAGAGGCACACGGTTGATCTCGCCATCCTCACCCCAGGGCGTGTCATCCCGGTAAAGCTGGTCCTCGCCGGCCGTCTTGCACTCCAGTAGCCGCTTCCGGCCAGAGTAGATGCGGTCCACATTCCCAGCGATGAAGGGATGCTCCTTATGGAAGATGGGCTCCCCAGGCAGTTCCAGGAGATCCACCCCGAAGCGCCGCCCGTGCCGCATGGCGACGATGGGTTCCAGATCCGTGCCCCACTCGGTAGCCGCGTTGCCGCTGAAGGTGGAGCCGCCCATCTTCTCCAGCCACACATCCCCGGGCCTTCGGTATTCGGACAGGCCTGAGACCGCCACCAAGTCGGTGGCTCCCAGGTAGGTTTTCCTCAGTTCAAGATCCAGTGCCAAGGTGCCTCCTTCGGCGTATGTTGGTAGGTGCGCGCCCACTAAAGCTATCCCTGCGCATACAACAAGGCTAAGATACGAGTGGGCGCAAGGATAGTCAAGGCCTGTTCACTTGGTTTCTTTTGATTCTGTTTGAATCCCTTTGTTTCCTTTTGATGGAGGTGCCATGACCCCAACAGAAACCGCCCTGGAAGGTCAGCGATTCCTGACGATCGTGCTTGAGGCGGAGGACCGAGGGACAGCCTTAGCGGACCTAGCCCACGACCACGAGGCCATGAACACCTTGGCGCTCTGGTTCAAATCAGACGAGGTGGCCTACCTGGGGATGATGGCCCGCCTGCAGGAGGGGAAGACCAACCGCATCGGGCGCGCACAAGCCAGTGCCTTCCACAAGGTGATTGACGAAGTTACCCAGGGGCACAGCCGGCGATCCATGGCCACACCCACCCCCCTGTGCGACCTGGTGGAGCACTCTCAGGGCAGCTACCTCATGATCCCCGCGGGCTACACCCTGGATCTGCATGGTACCTACGTCCTTCGGCAGGCCCGGGACAGCGCCCCAATCAAGGAGCGTGTCTGCCATTACCCCATGATCCTGGAAGGGTATGTCCGCGATGTGGAAACCGGCGTGTCCATGGCCGTGGTCGCCTGGCTGGCCAACGGCCGATGGCGCCGGATGGTGGTCTCTCGGGAGGCCATGGCCATTGGCAGCGACATCAGCCGGGCCGCTGCGCCCTTCGCCGCCCCGATTCACACGGCCAATTCAAATGCCGTGATCCTCTACCTCGCCGCCTTCGAGGCCCAGAACATCGCCCGGTTCGAGGAAGTGAAGGGGGTCAGCCGCATGGGCTGGTTGCCCGACCAGAAGGCCTTCCTGGTGGGCACGCAGCTGGTGAACGCCGAGGGATGCAAGCCGGTCCAGTCCCCCTTGACGCTCCGTGATGGCTGGGCAGACACGGATTTCGTGTTCGTGCCCTCGGGCCAGGAGGTCCATCGCATCCTGGCAGGCTACCGGCAAGAGGGCACGCTGGAGGGCTGGGGCAGGGCCGCCAAGATCGCCGCGGACTACCCGCTGGCACTCGCGGGGCTCTACGTGTCCATGCTCCCCCCACTGCTCCAGATCCTCGGCGCGGATAACTTCGTGTGGGAGTGGAGCGGCAAGTCCTCGGTGGGGAAAACGACCGCCCTGGGCCTCGCCGCTTCTGTATGGGGTCAGCCCCGCCTCAACTTGGATCCCTCCATCGTCTCCAGCTGGCGCGTCACCGATGTCTATGTGGAGCGGATGCTGGCCACCTTGGGGGATCTGCCCATGTACCTGGACGACACCCGCACAGCCAGCACCCGCATGAAGTTCGGGATCGACCCAGTGCAGGTGGTCTACGACGTGGTGAGTGGGACGACCAAGGGGCGGGGCACCCTCAGCGGGACCGAGGCCAAGCGCGCCTGGCGGACCATCCTTATGAGCACCGGCGAGGAACCCATCACGGGCGACACGACCAAGCTAGGGGTCTTCGCGCGCAGCTGGGCGATCTTTGGCCAACCCTGGGGCAGAACCAGCCCAGAATCGGCCGCCATGGTTCTGGAGATCGAATCCCTCACCAGCGAGAATTACGGCGTGGTAGGGCCCCTCTGGGTCCAGCGCATCATGGAGAAGCGGGAGAGCTGGGCAAAGTGGCGCACCACCTACCGGGAACTGCGGGACCGCTACGGAACCCAGGGCGCCATCGGGGAGAACGCAGGGCTTGCTGGGCGCCTGG
The DNA here is from genome assembly GCA_043775845.1 of Acidobacteriota bacterium. Taxonomy (GTDB): domain Bacteria; phylum Acidobacteriota; class Holophagae; order Holophagales; family Holophagaceae; genus Geothrix. The sequence goes on along the minus strand of JAYVRY010000158.1, from coordinate 1,291 downwards.
GGAAGAACATTGCCGCCATCGAACTCTGCGCCAATGTGGCCCGGATCCTCATCCCAGAGATATTTGATGTCAACTTCCGGCCGATGATCGAGGACCTGTGGCGCTGGGCCCAGAGCGACGGAGCCGGCGCAGATCCGAACCTTGAGGCCATGCTAGGCGTCCGGAACTTCTGCTTCGCCAATGCCGCCAAGTTCTATCCCCGGGGGAAAGAGGAACCCGGTGGGGGATGGCTGGGCATCTGGCCCATGCCGAGCAAGGACGATCTGGTCCCAGGTATCTACATCCGGCCTGACGTGTTGATGGCGCAGGTAAAGCAGTTGGGCCACGGTAATTTCAGGGTGGTGCTGGACGAGTGGCACCGCCGCGGCTGGGTGGTCTCCGGGGGCCGCAAGAGTAAAAGTGGCAGCGCCGCCTTACTCACCCGCAAGGCCGTGAAATTGGGGGATGTGAATCTCTTCGCCATCGAGCTACGACCGCCTATCGAGGGTGAATCCACCCTTGCCGCTTACGACGATCTGGCCGAACGGGTGGCGGCTTCCATCCAATAGAAGAAGGGCCCCTTGGATGGGGCCCTTCGTTATTGCCAGAAAGGTGGATGGTCTAGCACTTACCGCCCTTGCACTTGCAGGGGGTCTTGCCGCACTTCTTGCACTTTTTGGTGGTCGCCATGGCTTACTCCTAGAAGCGGGACGATGCCCGCGGGGTTTGAACTACTGATCAATGAAGGCTGCGAAACACTTGGCTGTCGCTCCCTGAGGAGTGGACCCATTGGTGATGACCACGCGCAAAAATCGCTTCATGGCCATGATCTGGATCACCGCCGTGTCGAGTCCCCCTGTAAAGTTCACGCCTCCACCCACGTTGTTGTAGCAGGCCGCTGCTGGGACCTGATCCGTGGCTGAACCGTCATCCGAAAAGTAAGCCTTGATGTTGCTTCCGGAACTGGCCACGCAGTTTGCCAGGGCAATGAGTACGGAGCATACCTGTCTGAAGGACGAACCTTCATTCTGGGCGCCGAGGTCCCACACGAGGGTGGACACACCCGCCGCGCCGAGGCTTGCGAGGGCGCCAGAGGAAAGGTCGTTGCGGAATCCTGCGTTGCCGCTCACGTTGGTGGAATTGAGCAAGATCGTCATGGTGACTCCTTATGGTTAGTTCGGTTTCAGGGTGGCCAGGCTTTTTACGGCCGAGGCCATGTCGTCGCTTTTCTGGGCACTGCCGCGGCTGCTTCCGAACTCGAAATTCACCACCGTCTGGGCATTGGCCGCCACGTAGCCACCGATGGTTCCGA
>JAYVRY010000157.1:0-22568 GCA_043775845.1 Acidobacteriota bacterium | reverse complement strand
CGGTCATCACCAACCAGGGCGGCTACTACCCCGCCATCGCCTACCTGGGCGATGCACGGCGCCATCGCCTGGTGGTGCGCGGACCCGATGCCAACCAGTCCCTCTGGCCCTTCAGCGCCGAAGGCGAGCAGGCCGTGCGCGTGGGCCTCATGCAGGTGAAGGGCGCCCATGAGAAGGAGGTGCGCCTGCTGCTGGAGAACCGCGAAACCAACGGCTCCTTTGAACATCTGGATGATCTGCTGGGCCGGGTGAAGCTCAGCGTCACCACGGCGGAGGCGCTGTGCGCCGCCGGGGCCTTCGACCACTGGGCGCCAGATGGCGACCGCACCCGCCTCATGTGGGCGCGCCTGGGCGGTGTGCCGACCGGCGTGCGCCCGCGCCCCACGGATCTCTTCGACCGCGCCGATCTGGAAATGGAAACCATGGGCCTCACGCTGGACCTGCATCCCGCCGCCCTGGCCCGCGTGCGCAAAGGCGGCGGCCCCGACCGGGCGGCCGATATCTGGGATGGTACAAGCCCGAGTGCGGCTTTGCCGAACTCGGGCGCGGGGCCCCGGGGGTATGCGCGTAGCGAAGCGAAGCGTGGAACCCCCGGACGATATCTGCGTTTCTGGGCCCTCGTGGTGGCCGACAAGGATGTGGCCACAGAAAAAGGCGAGCGCATGCAGTTCATCACATTTGAGGATGAGACCGGCCTTTGCGAAGCCGTGGCCTTTCCCGATGCCATCCGCAAGCGCCAGCGCCCCTTTCGTGTGGGCGAGATCGTCTGCGTCAGTGGAAGATCCACCCGGCAGGATGGATTGCCGGTCATGGAGGTGGGCTGAAGGCCTGGAAGTCGAGCCCGACTAGTTCTGCTGAATGTCCATGAGCGCGGTTTGGATTTTGGCAGAGAGCTGAAGCTGATGTCCCGCCTTGAGGGCCGCGGAAAGGGGGGACATCACCGTGAGCACCCCGCCCTTGGTTCGAATCTTGGCCTGGATCGGGTAGTCGCCGAAGGAGGTCAGGTCCTCGGCAAAACGCTGGAGGGGATCCCGGGATTCGCGAATGGGCTCGTAGTAGCTCTCATCCAGCTGGTAGGTCACGGCGTAGGTGTCTTCCGGGGCATCCTCGATTTCCACTTTGATCAAATAGTGGTTCAGGCCCTCGTTCTGGATGTGCTCGGGCTGGCCGTGCTCGTCGAGCTGGAAGGTCGCCTTGAGCGTGGGCGTGGTCATGGCGTGATACCTCCTCAAACCCGCTGCTGCAACGCTTGGCTGCGCAGGACAGGCGTCCAATCGCCTTCGTATTTGGAGCACAAGGCTTCGACCTCTCGATCCACTTCGGCCTCGATACCAGGGGCGAAGGGCAACCAGGGCCAAGCCTCGTCGAAGACACACTGATCCACCGGATTGCGGATGTTTTTTTCGAGGAGTTTCGTGATGGCGGGCATGGGGTCCGGTGCGGATAGGATGTCGGGTAGGCTGGCTTCGGCCTTGCGAAGAATTCGGTGGCAATTCTTGGCCAGAATTGCTCGCCGCTGGCCATCCTCCCGATTGAAGGCTACTCGCAGGAACAACCACAGGGCCAATCCCATAGCGGTAGGAACCATTAGCCAACTCGGGACCGACTGCAGCACGGAGGTCATGGAGGCGGGTGGAGCACCCCCGGCGTTAGGCGGCCCAGATGGGCCGAGCATGGCGAGCAGGGGGGCCGATACTCCCACTGTGGACAGGGCCACCACGAGATCTGTGGTGTAACCAAAGATGTGATGAAGCCGGTAGAACCACTGACGGTGAAGCCGTCGGCCCGTGACCAGGTAGGGCAGCAGGTCTCGTTTCAGGGTTCGACGGACGGGATGTTCGACCACGGCATACCTCCCGGTAACGGCAGAACGAACAGATGCGGGTGGGGACTCCAGAAGGGAACCAAAAGATAAGGCAGAAAACGCCCCTTGGCCAGGTCATCTGGACCAGAAGGCGGCGGAGGCATCGCGGAGCACGAGGCCACGCGGATCTCGCGGCGGCCCTACACCCGCGATACCCTCTTGAGCGTGGCTCAGCAGATGGCGTTTGGAGGAGCGGCAGCCGGTTCCATCCCTGGCGCCAGCCTCCCTGCTGCTTGGGTAGGGCTAGCCCAACGGCAATCCTGGCGAAATCGGTTTGTCCATGTGGCGCATACGGCTGGCGCCTGGATGTCGTTTAGGGCTTGCTTGCGCTGACCTCAAGAGCCAATCGATCCATGTTCTGCGCATTGGCACCCTCAAGGAACTGGCGCATGTTTTCAGCGAACTCACGGTTTTCAAACACGCCCACCCAGGACACGAGGGTTCCCGTCGCACTCGGCTCGAGAGCAATGGAGAGCTCAAAGAGGGGCAGATTGACGTGCTTCATCCGAATCAGCGAAGGGGGGACGATCTCCAGGAACTCAGATTGATTTGGATAATCCGTACCGTCAGGCCCATGCATGGTGAAAACCCAGGCTCCACCTTTCCGGAATTCGAAGGTGTGAAACGTATTCGTGAACCCTTCCGGACCCCACCAGCGAGCCAGTCGCGCCGGATCTTGGATGGCCGAAAAGACGGATTCAGGGGTGGCTGGAATCTCTCGGGAATGGCGGAAGACCGACATCGGAACCTCCAGGTGTTGGAACGGACTGAATGGTATCGCGGTGGGTGAGATACAGCCTCAGATCGAACTCCAGCTGGAGGTAGTCAGGCTCCATGTGGGTGCAGAGCTGGTAGAAGGCCTTTTTGTGTTCGCGCTCCTTCAGGTGGGCCAGTTCGTGAACCAGGATCATTTTCAGGAAGGGCGCGGGCGCATCGCGGAACACTGACGCCACACGGATTTCGCGACTGGCCTTGAGGCGGCTGCCTTGCACCCTTGATACCGAGGTGAGCGTGCCCAGGGCGTGGCTCAGCAGCTGGAGCTTGGTGTCGTACATGACCTTGTTCAGCGGCGCCGTGTTCTTCATGAAGCGGTCCTTCAGCTCCACCGCGGCCTGGAACAGGGCCTTGTCGTTGCGCGCCTCATGCGCCTCGCTGTAGCGGCTGGCGAGATAGGGCCCCAGCTGGCCCTGGGCCAGCAGCTCGCGCACCCGGGCCTGCACCGTGGGACTATAGCCCTCCAGATAGGGCAGGGGCGTGGTGATATTCGCGGCGTTCATGGCGCCTTGAGCAGCCGGATGCCGTCGGCGTCGAGGCTGATGCGCCGGGCCTTGTAGAGGGCACCGAGGGTCAGTTTGAACACCTTCTTGCTGATGCCGAACAGGGCGTAGATCTGCTCGGGGGCGCTCTTGTCGGTCACGGGCAGGAAGCCCCCGCGGCGCTTCAGCGTATCGAGCAGTTCCTGGGCCACGGCGTCGACCTTGGCGTAGCCCGGTTCACTCAGCGAGACACTCAGCTTGAGGTCGGCCCGGGGCGCTTTCATCCAGCCTTCCTTGGTTTCGCCGCGGCTGACTTTGCAGAACAGCTCGCTGTCGTGAACCATGCCCCAGTAGCGGTGGTTGACGATGACGCGCACGCCGATATCCGTGCGATCGCCAATCACCAGCGTGACCTTGTCGCCTTCCTTGAATGCGTCGGCCTCGTCCACCAGGAAATCCGCCAGGCGCGTGGAGGCGGCCAGGTGGCCCGCTTCATCCGCGAAGAGGAACACCAGCACCTTGTTGCCCGGCTTCACCAGGCGCCGCACCTCGTGCTTCACCTCTTTCCACGGCATGAACAGGGGCTTGGGTAGGCCCCAGTCCAGGTAGGCCCCGGCGGGATTCACGGACACCACCTTCAGGAAACCCACTTCGCCCCCCAACGCCAGAGGCGGGCGCAGGTAGGCCACCAGGCGGCCTTCATCCTCCCGGTAGGCGAAGACGTGCAAGACCGTACCCGGTTCGAGGGCTGGAGGCACCTGCTCCCGGGGCAGCAGGATCGTCCCTTCAGGGTCGCCGTCCAGGAAGGCGCCCTCGGGCCCCAGGCGCAGGACCTTCAAATCGTTCAAGGTGCCGAGGGTGGCCACGCTAAGTCTCCCGGAAGTTCATAAAAAGAAGGGGAACCGCAGATATCGCAGATGACGCAGAAAAAGCTGGGTCCACAGATTCCACTGATTCCCACAGATTCGAAACAAGGCACCGATGTGTGGGGTGGCCGTTCATCAGTATGGCCGCCATGGGATACGACCCGGTAGAGACGCCTTTGGCGGGCCCATGAATGGGTGAGCCGGGTCCCATCTGCGTCGATCTGCGCCATCTGCGGTTCAACTTTTGATCTTGAAAGAATCCCCGGATCAAATGGGCCAGATGGACACAAGCACCACGGGCGTGGTGCCAAACGCTGCGCGCACGCCCAGTTTCGCGCCGGGGGCTTCCGTTGCGGCGGGACTGCTCCCAAGCCGGAGGCATTCCCGGGGTTCGAGCTCCACGCCGAGGGGATCCACCTTGACGGGGCCCCAGGGCGCGAACAGAAGTGTGGTGGGGGCCACGGTGATGCCAGTGGCGTCCGCTCCCAGGTTGAGCCACTCGAGGTTGACCTTCACCCGGGCTGGATCGCTGATGATGCCGAAATCGACACAGGGCCCCTGGATGAGCGTGGCGCCCACGGCTGCCTCCCCGGCAAAAGCCACCACCTGGCCCGGATGCTTCAGCCGCTGGCGGCCCTGACCCTCGATGTCCAGGATGAGCCCCGAGCCTTCCAGCAGGGTCAGCAGCCGCGCACGGCCCGGAAAGTGCGAAAAGGGCCCCGAAGCTTCCACCCGTGCCGAGCTGACCCGCCACAAGAAGGGATCGGACAGGCTCGCGCCCGCAGGCTCGATGGCGATTTCAGTCGTGCAGCCACCCCCATCCTTCCAGGGCATGACACGGTAATCGGAGGGGCGGAGATGCAGCATGAGGATAGCTTCTCATGGGGAGGCCCCCATTCCCCTGAGATGATGGGCTTGGAGCCTCTCAATGCATTTGTCCCTGTTCGACCATCTGCCACCCCACGGGGACACCTCGCCTGACGCGCTGCTGGGGGCCTTCCTGGCCTATGCGGAATCGAAGGGGCTGGCGCTTTATCCCGCTCAGGAGGAGGCCATCCTCGAATTGTTCGAGGGGAAGAACGTCATTCTCAATACGCCCACGGGGTCGGGGAAGTCGCTGGTGGCGTCGGCCCTGCACTTCGGGGCGCTCGCAGCGGGGCGGCGCTCGATCTACACCTGCCCCATCAAGGCCCTGGTGAACGAGAAGTGGATGGCGCTTTGCCAGGAGTTCGGGGCCGCCAACGTCGGGCTCTCCACGGGCGATGCCACCGTGAACCGCGATGCGCCCATCCTCTGCTGCACGGCGGAGATTCTGGCCAACATGGCCCTGTGCGAAGGGGCCGAGGCCAACGTGCTCGACGTGGTCATGGATGAGTTCCACTACTACTCCGACCGAGAGCGGGGCTTTGCGTGGCAGGTGCCCCTGCTGGCCATGCGGCAAACGCGCTTCCTGCTCATGAGCGCCACCCTGGGCGACACCAGCTTCTTCGAGACCGAACTGACCCGCCTCAACGCCAAGCCCGCGGTCACCGTGAAGGGCACGGACCGGCCTGTGCCACTTAGCTTTACTTACGCGGAGCTGCCCCTCAGCAGCACGTTGGAGAACCTGCTGGAAGAAGGCAAGGCGCCCATCTACCTGGTGCACTTTACCCAGGCCGAGGCCGCCACCAGCGCTCAGGACTTCACCAGCCTCGCTGTCACAACCCGCGAGGAAAAGGCGGCCATCGCTGCAGAAATTGGCGACTTCAAGTTCAACAGCCCCTACGGCCCCGACCTCAAGCGCTGGCTGCGCATGGGCATCGGGTTGCACCACGCGGGCCTGCTGCCCAAGTACCGCATCCTCATGGAGCGCCTGGCGCAGAAGGGCCTGCTCAAGGTCATTTGCGGCACAGACACGTTGGGCGTGGGCATCAACGTGCCTATCCGCACGGTGCTCTTCACCAAGCTTTGCAAGTACGGCGGCCAAAAGACGAGCATCCTTTCGGCCCGCGACTTCCATCAGATCTCCGGCCGCGCGGGCCGCAAGGGCTTCGACACCGTGGGCTACGTGGTGGCCCAGGCTCCCGAGCATGTCATCGAGAACATGCGCCTGTCGCAGAAACCCGGAAGGAAGTTCGTGAAGCGCCCGGCGCCCGAAAAGAACTATTCGCACTGGGACAAGACCACCTTCGAGAAGCTGCAGGCCGCTTCGCCTGAGCGCCTGGTGAGCCGCTTCCAGGTGAACCACGGCATGCTGCTGAACGTGCTGAGCCGCAAGGGTGACGGCTGCCAGGCCATGCGCCACCTCATCCACGACTGCCACGAAACCGAGCACCAGAAGGCCGCCCATTTCCGGCGCGGCTGGCAGCTCTTCAAGACGTTGGTGGTGCGCGGCATTGTCGAGTTCGTGCCGCCCGACGATCCCTCCTGGGGAAGCGCTGGCGCGCAGGGGCGCAAGCTGCGCGTGAACGCCGACCTGCAGGCGGACTTCGGCATGGACGAAACGCTCAGTCTCTACCTGCTGGACACACTACCCCTGTTAGATGTGGACTCGCCCACCTACGCGCTGGATCTCATCACGCTGGTGGAAAGCATCCTCGAGAATCCCGACTTCATCCTGCGCTGCCAGCTCCACAAGCTGAAGGGCCAGGCCGTGGCCGAGATGAAAATGGCGGGCATCGAGTACGAGCAGCGCATGGAGGAGCTGGAGAAGCTGGAATACCCCAAGCCCCTGCGCGATTTCATCTACAGCACCTTCAACGAATTTTCGGACAAGCACCCCTGGGTGGGCCAGGAGAACATCCGGCCCAAGTCCATCGTGCGGGAGATGTTCGAAAGCTATCTCAGTTTCGCCGACTACGTGCGCACCTACGAACTGCAGCGCGCCGAGGGCCTGCTGCTCCGCCACATCAACAGCACCTTCAAAGTGCTATCGAAAACCGTGCCCGACGCCTTCAAGACCGACGAGGTGCGCGAGATGGAGGCCTATCTTTCCGCCATGCTCAAGCAGGTGGATTCCAGCCTGCTGGATGCCTGGGAGCGCATGCAGAACCCCGACTTCATCCGCGCGGAAACGGACCTAGCCATCCCCGGCGCCGAGGAAGCGGCGAAGGACATCACCCGCGATAGGAAGGCCTTCACGGCGGCCATCCGCGCCCGCCTCTTCACGCTGTTGCACGCCTGCGCCACCGAGGACTGGGAGGAGGCCGAGGCCGTGCTGTGCGAGGCCGCTGGAGAAAGCGTCACGCCCGAAGATGGCGAGGGCATGCCCTGGACGGCGGAGCGCCTCAAGGTCACCTTCGGCGCTTACCTGGCCACGCACCAGGGCCCGCGCCTCGATCCCGAGGGCCGCAACCAGCGCCACACCTACGTCCAACCCAAGGCCGGGGAGCCGCGCTTTCTCGTGGTGCAGCAGATGCTGGTGGATACCGAGGAGCTCAATGACTGGGCCCTGGAACTGGAAGTGGATCTCGATGCCAGCCGCGAGGCCAAGCAGGCGGTCATGCAGTTGGTGCGTTGCGGGGAGTTCCGATAGGCATTCTCTGGGAATGTGGCCGAAGGGTGGATTGACTGAAAAGCTCATGGAAGCGGAGGTTGGCGGAGGAGCGGAGGAGAAGAGAGAAAAGCCAAGACAAGGAATTCTGTTCTCCGCTTCCTCAGCATCTCCGCTCTCCTCCGCGTTCGCGAAGCGTTCTTTTCGTGGGACCCGCATCACACCCCGGACCCTTGAAGGTGAGCCGCGCCCCTTCCATTGGCGGCGGCTATATGGCCTCTGGCCCCTGAAATGGCACCGGTCGTCCCAGCCTGCTTGGGAGGCCGGATGGTTCTGGTGCAGGATGCCCGTGGAGGTATCCCATGCGTCGCATCGCACTTGCTCTACTCGCGGTCACACCCGCGCTCTTCGCCCAGGCCCCGGCCCTCACCGTGCCGGTGGCCAGCCCCCGGGCCACGGTCAGCCAAACGGTGGGGCTGACCACCCTCGATGTCACCTACAACCGTCCGGCGATGAAGGGCCGCAAGGTCTGGGGTGGGCTGGTGCCCTTTGGCCAGGTGTGGCGGGCCGGGGCCGACGAGAACACGGTGGTGGCTTTCTCGTCGCCCGTGAAGGTGGGCGGCACCACGCTGCCTGCGGGGCGCTACGGCCTTCACATGCTGCCCACGGCCACCACCTGGACCGTGATGTTCAGCAGCCAGTCCCACGGCTGGGGCAGCTACAGTTACGACCCCAAGGAAGATGTGGCAAAGCTGACGGCGACACCGGTACCTGCGGAAACGACGGAGCGCCTCGCCTACACCTTCGATGATCCCAGCGAGCAGGGCGTCACGCTGTCGCTGCGCTGGGAGCACCTGCGGGTGCCCATTCTCCTCGAAGTGGATACCAAGGCTGTCGTCGTGCAGAGTTTGCGGGATCAGCTGAAGGGCCTGCACCAGTTCTTCCCGGAGACCTGGAGTGGCGCGGCGGGCTGGTGCATGCGCAACCACACGAACCTGGAGGAGGCCCTGACCTGGGTGGATCGGTCCCTCAAGATGAAGGAGACATACGCGGGCCTGCGCATCAAGGCCGCCCTGCTGGAGAAACAGGGCGATGCCAAGGGCGCCGAAGCCCTGCGCGTCAAGGCCCTCACCGTGGCTACGGAAGTGGACGTGAATGCGGCGGGCTACGGCTTGCTGGGCCAGGGCAAGACAGATGAGGCCATCGCCCTCTTCCAGCGCAACGTGAAGGAGCATCCCGATTCCTGGAACGCCTATGACAGCCTGGCCGAGGCCTTCGCTGCCAAGGGCGACAAGGCCCAGGCCGCCGCGAACTATAAGAAGGCCCTCGAGAAGGTGAAGGCCGAAGACCAGCGCACCCGCATCCAGGTGGAGCTAGCCAAGCTGAAGTAGGCGGCGAAGGCTACTTGGCGCTTGCTCACTTCTCCTTGAGCACCTTGATGAGCTCGATTTCGAAGATGAGCGTTTCGTTGGGACCGATATCGGCACCGGCGCCACGGGGTCCGTAGGCCTGATCGGCGGGCACGAAGATCTGCCACTTGCTGCCCACGGCCATGAGGGGCAGCACCTGCTGCCAACCGGGGATCACGCCCTTCACGGGGAAGGTCATCGGCTCGCCGCGTTTGATGGAGCTGTCGAATTCCTTGCCGTTGAGAAGCGTGCCGCGGTAGTGGGCCACCACCTTGTCTGCGGTTGTGGGCTTCTCACCCTCCGCCGCCGTGAGGATGCGGTACTGCACGCCGGTGGGGAGGGTCGTGACCCCTTCCTTGGTCTTGTTGGCGGCCAGGAAGTCCTGGCCTGCCTTCAGGCTGGCCTCACCGCGCTTGGCAGCTTCCTCCTGGTGCTTTTTCTGGAAGGCGGCGAAGAGGGTTTTGGCTTCGGCTTCGGAGATGGGCGAAGGCTTCTGCTGCAGTGCGTCATGCACGGCCTGGGCGAAGATCGCTTCATCTAGATCCGGGAAATCGGCCCGCAGCTTCTGCCCGATGTTGTGTCCGACCATGTAGTGGAGCTTCTGCTGCTCCGTCATGGGCTTAACCTCGGCCGGGGCAGCCTTGGGCTTTGCCTTCGCCTTGGGCTTGGCGGCCTGGGCCTGAGCGTTGGCGGCGCCCAGCGCGAGCAGGGAAAAACAAAGGATGGTTCGGCTGGGAAGGGCCATGGGTGCTCCTGGGTGAGGGGGACGCCTGATCTCGGAAAAGGGCGAAGCCACCATGCTCTCACCGTGGCTGGTATCAGGAGAATCCCAAAAGGCTGGCGCCCGCCAAGCCCTCAGGCGCGGCCCTGTTCGGAATCAGACGGATCAGAGCAGCCAATGCTTCTCTCGGCTGTGAACACGGGCCAGAGGATGCAGCCGATCAGCAGGCAGAGAACAGGAACGAGATACACAACCACGGACAATCCTTTGGAGGTGCAATCAGCGGGGAAGGAAATCTGAGACCAGGGCCAAGGGGTTGGTAGGCCGAGTCATCAGGTCGTCAGACAAGGAACATGGTGTTGGAACACGAAGACCAGGATATAGAAGAAAATTTTCACGCCAACAAAAATGACAAGGATTGTTTTCAGGGCTCAATGTTCAGACCAGGACGCCTTTTGCGGTCGAAAAGGCCTAGAACGGAACTCCGACTGCTCCCTGAATGGGATCAAAGCGGAGGCCCACCAGCTCCCCCACCTTGAAGGTGGTGACCCGATGGGTCGTGGGCTCGGCCAGTGCAGCATGCCCACCCGTTCTGCGCGCCATGACCGTGACGCCACCGCGCCCCGTGGAGAAGGAGCGCCGCACGAGGCGGTGCACCTCGCAGCCGGGGCAGGCGGGCTGCTCCAGGTCTTCGTCATTCTGCATCGGATGCTCGCACCCGAAGGCCGTGCCCAAGGGGCGCCCCAGCAACGAAACCCACTCATCCTGGAACAAATCGCAGGCCTGCTGGTTGGCACCCCGAACCCGGAGGTCAGTGTCGACGGCGATAGCTCCGTAGGGCAGTTCTTCGATCAGGGCAAGCAGATCCATGCCCACCCGGTCTTGGAAGTCCAGGCAGCAGGTCTCGCAGATGCCGTGGTTGTTGTGCTCTTCCCGGGGGTGGGTGACCGGGGGCCTGCGGGTCTCAGCCTGGCACCAGGCACACACATCTCTCATTCGAATCCTTTCGGTTGATCGGGGAAGCGACGAACCAGGAATGACCTTCGTGAAACAAGGCACCCCCAGACTGAATGGGGGTGCCTTTTCACGTGCAACGGATAGCTAGTGCAGGGTGCCTGTGAAGACCCCATGCGCGGGCGTGTCCCCGGTGGGTCGCGCGGTGTCGCCGTTGTTCGTGCCCATGGGGGACAAGTTGCCAGCGGCGTCGGAGCCGTAGGCGACGAACACATTGTCTCCCCCTTCGAAGGTCAGGACGAAGACCTGCCCGCTGCGATCCCGGACCATGCTGGAGGAGGTTTTGGACTTGTTATCCCAACTCAGGCCACCCAGACCGCGGGGGCCGGCGAATCCGGCGTTGGCGTCATTGAAATACGAGACGGACCCAAGGGCCATGTCCACAGTCCAGGCGGCCCACATGTCAGAAAACAAGGAGAAGGGGACGTACCCGTTGTAGAGATGGTCCACACCGGGCTGGGCGGAGAAGGCCAGGCTATGCCAGCCATCCATGTAGCCGTCCACCAGGCCTTGGCCACTGTAGTTGTCCACTAGACTCTGGCTGGTGGCCTTGTGGGTGAGCGAGCCAGTGAAGGGATCCACCGTGTAGGAGTCAATGGCGGCGTTGTAGACGCCCATCTGGGAATCCGTGCTGCGGGTGAAGAGCATGGTGCCGGCCCGGTCGAAGACGAGGCTGCTGGGGTTGCGGATGGTGATCCCCGAGGTTCCGAGGGCCCCGTTCAGGCCCGTGCCATAGGTCACGCTCACGTCTGTTCCGGCAGCGCTGAGGGCACCCGTGGTGGTATTGATGGCGTAGGACTTGATGACACTGTGGCCCGTGCCGGCGCCACTGTCGGCGGCGTAGAGGAACCGTCCGGAGGGATGGATGAGGAGGTCGCCCTGGGTGCGGCCGGGAATGGACACCGCCAGGTTCGGGAGCCCCGTGAGAACCCCGGTGGTGGGGTTGATGGAGAAGACCGCGATGCCTTCCGCGCAGCCCACATAGAGCATGGTGCCGCTTGGATTGCTCACGGAGCACCAGGGGGCGCTGTAGCCCTGGGGCAGGGCGAAGGGCGAACCCGTCAGGGCCGTGAGGCTGCCATCGGTGGCGCTGGCGGTGTAGGCGCTGAGGGTGGCGTCGAGGTTGTTTGCGACGAAGAAGAATTTCTCATCGGGCGTGGTGGCGATGTGGACGGGGCCATTGCCAGTGGCCACGGGGCTGCCGAGGGCAGAGCCGACCAGGGCCGAGCCGCCGGTGCCGCCGTCGTCATAGGTGAAGCCACCCACGCCCGAGATGATGTGGGCAGCGGCGGCGTTCACGGGGTACTGGTAGATGTTGTTGCCGACGACCCCAGAGATGCTGCTGTTGGCACCATTGTTCAGCACATAGAAATACTTGGGTGTGTAGGTTTTCACTGTCACAGGAATGACCGTGGTTTGAGGTGAACCCACGCCGCCCACCCGCACGGATAGGGTGTAGGTCGTGTTGGTGGTGGGATAGACCGTGGTGCTCCCACCGTTGGTCACAGTGGCGGGAGTGGTGCCGTCCGACAGGGTGGCCGTGGTTCCGGCGGCAGTGCTGAAGAGGTAGGTGAAAGTGATGCCTTCGCCCTTGCTGATGGTCGTGCGCGTGGCCGTGAAGCTGGGCACCAGGGGCACGACAGTCAGGGTCGCGCTGGTGCTGGTGGCGTTGGGGGCCGTTCCATTGGCCACCACGCAGTAGAAGGTGGCGGTGCTGTCAGCCAGAGCCACGTTGGACTTGGTGTAGGTGCTGCTAGTTGCCCCGCCGATGGCGGTGCCGTTCTTGTACCACTGGTAGGTCAGTGTGCCGGGGCCCTTGGCCACGATGCTGAAGGTGGCCGACAGGCCCTCAGAAGCGGTCTGGTTGATGGGCTGGGACGTGATGCCGGGGGAGAGCTGCACTGCGACATTGGCGGCCTGGCTGGTCAGGGGCACCGCGACCGAGCCCTGGGTATTCGAGACCACGCACGTATAGGCCCCGGCATCGGTAGCGGTGAGGCTCTGGATGACATGGGCGGACTGGATGGCCCCGGAGATGGCGGTGCCGTTCTTGTTCCACTGGTAGTTCAGCGTGCCCACGCCAGTCAGGCTGGCCGTGACGCTCAGGTGGAGCTGATCGCCGGGGAAGTAGGTTCCACCTTGGGGCTGAGCGCTGATGACGGGCAGTCCCACCACCTCCAATGCCCCATCGTTGCTGACAGTGCTGGTGGTGGTTCCGTTCAGCACACTGGTGACCGTGCAGGTGTAGTACCCGGCATTGGTTGAACCGACACTGGCCATGGCATAGGTGGCTGCTGTCGCACCACTCATGATGTCACCGGACTTGGACCATTGGTAGGAGAGGGTGCCGCTGCCGTTGGCCACGACCGAAACGCTGGCTGCACTGCCCTGGGCCAGGGTCTGGCTGGCGAGGGGCTGGGTGCTGATGCCCACGTAGTTGACGCGCAGGGTGGCGTTGGCGCTGGGGGTGGTGCCACCGGCATTGGTCACCTTCACGGAGTAGATCCCGTTGTCGTTCGCCTGGATGGTGTTGCCGGTGGTGTAGGTGGCATTGGTGGCGCCCTGGATGGGGAGGCTACCGAGGTACCACTGGTAGGATGCGGCGCCGGTGGCCACCACCGAGAAGGTGGCCGGGCTGCCCACCACGACGGTGGTGCCCACGGGCTGGGTGGTGATCACGGGTGCCGCTGCGGCCACCGACAGGGTGGCGGCCGTGGTGGTGGCCGTGGTGGTGGTGCCGTTCAGGGTGCTGGTCACCACGCAAGTGAAGGAGCCGGCATCGGAGGCAGAGACCGTGGGCAGAGTGCAGGTGGCGCTGGTGGCGCCGCTGATGGCGGAGCCGCCCTTCTGCCACTGGTAGGTGAGGGTGCCGCTGCCCGAGGCTGTCACGGTGAAGCTGGCATTGGCTCCCGCCAGCACCGAGGCATTCGCAGGCTGGGTGGTGATGTTCACGTAGTTGACGTGCAGCGTGGCGTTGGCGCTGGGCGCGGAGCCACCGGCATTGGTGGCGGTCACAGCGAAGACGGCGTTGTCATCGGCCGCCACCGTGGTGGAGGTCGCATATGAGGCGGAGGTGGCACCAGACAAGGCGGTCCCACCCTTGGTCCACTGGTAGGTGGGGGAGCCGGTGGCTACGACGGAGAAATTCGCCACGCTGCCGACCACCACCGTCGTGCTCGCGGGCTGGGTGGTGATGGTGGGTGCCGGGGTAGGTGTGGGCGTGGGCGCAGGGGTGCTGCCGCCCCCACCGCCACCACAGGCCAGGAGGGTGGCCAGGGTGAGGCCTACTCCCAGGGAAGGAGCGGAGCGTGAGGGGCGGTGGGATCGCCCGGGTTCAGGAATCGTGAGTTTCTGCCTGAGGAACATGGTTTCTCCGTGAAGGGCGGTGCTGGTGCGAACAGGTGCGGTTCGGAATCAGGGGTTGGGCCGGTAGATCTCGGTCACGGCGTCGGCCAGGGCGCCGCCCACGACCAGCAGGTCGCCGTTTTGCATGGGAGTGGCGGTGTGGCCGGTGCGGCCCATGGCCAGGCTGTTGGCGCCGTATTGGAAGGCATCCGTGACGGGATCCCAAACCTCGGTGGTGGCGGACTGGCCATGGAGGCTGCCGGTGCCGCCCAGGAGCAGGACCTTGCCATTGGACAGGAGCAGGGCGCTGTGCCCATGGCGGGCTTCGGACAGGAAGCCGTTGCCGGTGCCCTGGGCGGCGGAGGAGTCCCCGGCGTTGACGGTCACAGGCAGGGTGAGGTCGTAGATCTCCGTGCCGTTGCCAGCTACCGCAGCGGGGAGAGTGGCGTCCCAGCCCGTGAAGAGGGCGGCGTTGGCATTGTTGGGATCGCTGGTCTGGCCAGCGGCCAGGAGGATCCGGCCGTCCTGAAGGACCGTCATGCTGTGGTTGAATCGGCCATCGCGCAGGGGCGTCAGCTGGCTCCAGGTTCCGGCGGCGGGATCATAGAGTTCCACCTTGTGGGAGGCCGCGCCGGAGGCGAGGACACCCCCGGTGACCAGCACCTTGCCATTGGCCAGGAGCACCGCGCGGAAATCCTTCTTGGCTTCAGAGAGAGCACCCGTGGCGGCGAAGGTTCCAGCTGAAGAAGTGTAGAGCTCGCAGTTGCCGGAGGTGGTGCCGTTGCCGATCACCAGTACGTTGCCGTTCTGCAGGGCCACCATGACAGGGGCCATGCGGGACGCCACCATGCTGCCGGTGCTGGCCCAGGTGCCGCTGGTGGGGTTAAAGCGTTCGGCCCTGCCACTGGCGGCGCCGGTGTTGGAGCTGCCACCGGCGAGCAGGACCCACCCGTTGTGGGCGGTGCTGCCGGAGCCGGAGGTGTTGGTGGTGAGGACGGCTGCACGATCCTTGCGGGCGAAGCCGTTGTTACCGGTGGCGGTCCAGGCGGAGGTGGCCGGATCGAACATGAAGGTCCGCAGCTCGAAACTATAATCCGTGCCGGTCACGGTGCCTTGGCGGGAGCTCGTTCCGCCGGCCACGAGGATGCGGCCATCGGCCAGCAGGGTGGCCGTGTGGGCCTTGCGTCCACCGGGAATACCCCCGGGCGTGGACCAGCCCCCATTGGGAAGGGCCGCCCCACTGTTGGCAGGCGTGTAGAGTTCCACCTGGCTGGTGGCGGCTGGCGTGCTGGCCGTGCTGCCGCCCGCCAAGAGCACCTGGCCCGAGGCCAGGGTCGCGGCGGCGTGGAGGAAGTGGCCGCCCTGGAGGGGGCCATTGGTGGCGCCGTTCAGGGTGGCGGCGGTGGTGGAGGTGAAGGTGCCGTTGGCGGGCGTGGTGAGGTTCGCAGTGAAGATCTCGGCGCTGAAGGAGACACCGGCGCCGGTGGTGCTGGTGAGGTCATTGGTGCCGCCCGCCAGCAGGACCTTGTCGCCCGCCAGGAGGTGGGCGCTGTGGTGGTACCGGCCTGCGGTGTTGGCCTGAAGGTGAGAGCCCTTCAGCTTGGCGGTGACGGCGGTAAAGGTGGCCGATGCCGGTCCGGTCTTGGGATCGAAGATCTCCGCCGTGTTGGCGGCGGTGCTGCCGTTGCCGCCCGCCAGGAGCACGGTTCCGTTGGAGAGCAGGGTGGCAGTGTGGACATTCCGGGGCTTGATGGTGGAGGCCGTGGTGGGCACCACGGTACCGGCCCCGGCATCCAGGATCTCGCATTGGCCGATGCCGATGGTGCTGGCAGCATCGGTGCCGCCGGCGATGAAGACGCTGCCAGTCGCGAGGAGGGTGGCCGTGTGGGCCCAGCGGTTGGTGGTGAGGGGGCTGGCGTTGGCAGTCCAGGTGCCGGTGGCAGGATCATAGAGCTCGATCACGCCCGTGGGAATGGCGCCGGTGGAGAGGCCGCCGATGACCGCGACCCGGCCATCCGACAGTTTGGTGGCAGTGTGGTAGGTGTGCGGCACGCTCATGAGGGACTGGGAACCCCAAGGATTCGCGGGGTCCGAGAACGTCAGCGTCCACTGCCCTGTGGCCGGGTCATAGAGCTCGGCGCTGTCGAGGTAGATGGCTGGGTCCAAACCACTCTGAGAGAGTCCGCCCACCACGAGTACGGTGCCATCGTTCAAGGTGGTGGCCGTGTGCTGGGTGCGGGCCACGTTCATGGGCGCCGTGGGCACCGTGCGGCCTGTGGCGGGGTCGTAGATCATGGCGGTGTTTTGTGTGGTGAAGAAACCGGAGGCGTCGCTGGCGCCGCCGCCGCAGAGCAGCACACGGCCGTTGGCCAGGACCGCCGCAGCGGGCTGGGAGCCCAGCATGGCGGTGGCGCCGCCATCCTTCACCAGCCAGGTGCCGGTTTCCACGTTGACGGTGGCGGTGGCCGTGTTGGGATCGGGGGCCGATCCCCCTTCATCGACCTGCACCTGGAAGGAACTCCAGTTGGTTGCGGCCGGATCAGCCATGAAGCTGGCCGTCATGGGGTTGGTGCCGGAGGTGATGGTGCCGGCGCCGCCATTGACGAGGGACCAGGCGTAGCTGAGCCCCGCCTCGGTGACGGAGGCCTTCATCCAGGTGTCGCCAGGATGGACCCGGTTTGGCAGGAGGAGGGTCGGGGCGGCCACGGCGCTGGTGGTGGCGCTGCCCGGCGCGGAAGCGAGGGCGGGCAGGAGTCCATAGCTGTTGGACACGACCACGCTGATGGTGACGGTGCCCGGTTTGCTGGCCTTGTAGCCCAGGGTGCGACCGGTGCCGGTCCAGGTGTTCTCGCCGTTGGCGATGGTCCAGTTGTAATGGGCGTAGGGGCCCTGGTCCTGGGTGATGGCCGTGTAGCCGACCTTCCCGACGGTGACGATGGCATCGTTGATGGACACCACCGGCGTGACGGGCAGGGGAACCACGGAGAGGGTGACGGCAGGCGTGCTCACGGTGGCAGTCACGCCGTTGAGGATCGTCGAGGCCACACAGGTATAGGAACCGGTGCTTCCGGCGGGGGTGATGGCTGGCAGGGTCAGCGTGGCCGAGGTGGCGCCGCCGATGTTCGAGCCGTTCTGCTGCCACTGGTAGGTGGGGGCAGAGCCATTGCTGGTGGAGGCCGCCACGCTGAAGGTGGCGGTGGTGCCCTCGTTGGCCGTTTGGCTCGAGGGCGCGGTGATGCTCAGGTCCACCACGGTCAGTACGGCATTGGCGCTGCTGGCGCTGGTGGTGGTGCCATTCAACGAATTGGTGACCACGCATGAATAGGCGGCGGCGTCAGAGGGCTGCAGGTTGCCGATGTGGAGGGAGGCCGTGGTGGCACCACTGAGGACGGTGCCGCCCTTCTTCCACTGGTAGGCCAGGCTGCCGCTGCCACTGGCCACTACCGTGAAGGTGGCGGTGCCGCCTTCGGCGAGGGTCTGGGAGGCTGGCTGGGTGGTGAAGGTTGGGGGCGCATTCACCACCAGTGCGGCATTGGTGCTGGTGGTAGTGGTGGTGGTGCCATTCAGGGTGTTGGTGACGACGCAGGCATAGGTGGCCGCATCCGAGGCCAGGAGGCTTGAGAACGAGAGCGTGGTCGAGGTGGCGCCAGTGATGACCGAGCCGCCCTTCATCCATTGGTAGCTGAGGCTGCCACTGCCTGTGGCCGCCACGGTGAAACTGACAGTGCCGCCCTGGGCCACGGTCTGGGCGGCCGTCGGCTGGGTAGTGATGGTGGGGGGCAGGTTGACGGTGAGCGTGGCGCTGGCGCTGGTGGTGGTCGAAGTGGTGCCATTCAGGGCATTGGACACCACGCAGGCATAGGTGCCCGCGCTCGCGGCCTGGACGTTGCTGAGTGCCAGCGTGGCCGAGGTGGCTCCGCTGAGAAGGGCGCCGTCCTTCATCCACTGATAGGAGAGGGTGCCACTGCCTGTGGCCGTGAGGGTGAGGCTGAGTGAACCGCCCTTGGCCACCGTGGAAGAGATCGGCTGGCTGGTGATCCTGGGCGCGGCGTTGAGGGCGACCGCAGCGTTGTTGCTGACGGTGGCCGTGGTGGTGCTGTTCAAGGTGTTGGTCACCAGGCAGGCGTAGGTGCCGGCATCGGCCGACTGGAAGCCGCTGAGGGCCAAGGTGGCCGAGGTGGCACCGCTGACGTTCACGCCGCCCTTCATCCACTGGTAGGAGAGGGTGCCATTGCCCGTGGCGGCCACGGTGAGGCTGCCGCTTCCGCCCTGGGCCACGGTGAGGCTGGTGGCGGGCTGGGTGGTGAAGGCGGCCGGGAGGTTGAGGCGCAGTGTGGCGTTGGCGCTGGTGGTGGTGCCGCCAGGATTGGTGACGCCCACGGAGAACACGGCACCATCGTGGGTCGGGGTGGTAGTGGGGAGGGAGTAGGTGGCGCTGGTGGCACCGGCAATGGCCTGGGTGCCGTTGTACCACTGGTACGATGCGGCGCCCGTGGCCGTGACGGAGAAACTGACTTCGCTGCCCAGGACCACGGTGGCGCTGGCGGGCTGCATGCTGATCACCGGCGCATCGGGGAGGCTCACGGACAGGTTGGCCGCGGTGCTGGTGGCGGTGGCGGTGGTTCCGTTCAAGGCGCTGGTCACCACGCAGGTGTAGGCCCCGGCGTGGGACACCACGACATTGGCGAGGGAGTAGGTGGCGCCGGTGGCGCCGACCACGGCGACGCCGCCCTTCTGCCACTGGTAGCTCAGGGTTCCGCTGGCGGTGACCGCCACCGTGAAGGTCGCAGTCCCACCGGCCACCACGGTGGCATTCACGGGCTGGGTGGAGAGGTTCACGTAGTTGACGTGGAGCGTGGCGTTGGCGCTGGTCGCCTTCCCGCCGCCGTTGGTGGCTTCCACGGCAAACACGGTGTGGTCGTCGGCTGCGGTGGTCGAGGGCGTGGAATAGCTGGCGGAGGTGGCGCCGGAGATCGCGGTGCCGCCCTTGGCCCATTGGTACGTGGGTGATCCGGTGGCGACAACGGAGAAGGTGGCAGCATTGCCCACTACCACGGTGGCATCCACGGGTTGCGTGGTGAGCGTGGGTGCGGGTGTGGAAGGGGTGCTGCTGCCGCCCCCGCCTTGACATGCCAGCAGCGCGGTGAGGATCAGACCGGCTCCGACTGAAGCCACGGATCGACGCCAGGTGAGCGGCGACCGAACGACATCAAGGGTCGATGCGTAGTGCCCGAGGAACATGGGTTCTCCTTGGCTGGAAGGGGAGGATGCCGTCGTCTTGATGGCAATGGTTTATGGATGAAAAAGTGACATAATTAAAGTGTTGTACGAATGTATCAGAATCCGTCGTTATTGATTGATAAAAATATCAAAAATATAGATAAATATTTATATATAATATATATACAAATATTTAATCATCACTTGGATGATCAATCTTTAATTGGACATAGACCCTATTTGTAGACAAAAACCATACAGCCTTTCATGAAACATAAAAGGTTGTTGATGGTTGTCTCGTTTTTAAGTGATGGTTGTTTGGCTCCTGGTTGTATTTAGTTTGTTAAATTAATATGAATTTTTTTGATATTAACGGTAAAGTGGCAAGTGCGTCTTGGCGCCCCTGGCCAAAGTCGGCTTGATGCCTAATTGGCCTTCAGGGTTCCGACGGCGATGTGAATGTCTTCCATGCGAAATTTGTTGAGCACATCGGTCCAGTCGTTGGAGGTGCTCGCCGGGACGGTGCCGATGTCTTCAGGGATGACCCGGGCCCTGACGAACATCAGGGGAATGGTCGCGCCCACGGCCAGAGAACCGGCGGGATCGAAATCGATGCCCACCTGGCAGAGGGGAGCCGTGAGCTCCTGCGCCAACTGGCTCCGGTCCTTCTGGTAGATCCCCACGGTGAGGAGCTTCCCGCCGTTCTTGGTGCCACCGAGCAGAAGCACCGGTTCGTAGAAGTTGGGATATTTGGTGGTGTAGAGGTTGGGCGTTGTCAGCTTGAGCTGGAAGACGCCCGCATCTTTCACGTAACTGCCATCGGTGAATTTATGGAACCTGACACTGCCATCGGAACTCAGGTTGAAGCCCACGCCCCGGGCCTTGAGGCCGGAAGGACCCACGAGGTTGAGGACCAGGTGGGTCGGGGTGCTGGAGGCGTCTTTTATCAGGGCCCATCCGCCAGGGGTGGGGTCGGTATAGGCCAGCCCCTTGGCCGGCACGGCGGGTGTGGACGCTTCCACCGGAGGCGGGTTGTAGGCGCCCCCGCAGGCGGTGAAGGTTCCGACGAGGACCAGCAGCATCAAGGATGTGAGAAGTGAATAGGTGCGCATGGATGCTCCTTAATTGCCGAAGGCCGACCTGAAGGCCGCAAGATTCCACTGGAGCTCGCCTTCGGCGATACCCGGGAAGCCCACCATGATGTGGGAATTGACACTCAGATAGACGTCGAAGGGAACGTTGTAGGCCAAGGCCAACATGCCCATATCGAGGGCATCGTTGTTGCCGTCCCCGTCCATGTCGCAGCTGAACACCAGGACCAGTCCCTGGGCCCACTGCTTGGGATCAGCCTTGCTCCGGGCCTGCACGCTGCACCAGTTGAGGGTGGAATCCCGCAGGGGGGAGAGATACACACCCTCGGGTGTGATCTGGCCCTGGGCGTTCACAGTGAGATCCATCATGCCGGAGCCGCTGTAGGGGGCCGGATGGTTGGTCCAGGTGACCTGCGTATCAGGGGTGCCCGACACGTTGACCTTCAGCTGGGTGGGTTCCCCCAGGGGGATGACCGGGTACCGGCTGCCCCGTGGGTTGGGCTCGAAGGGGCCGTTGACGCCAAGATCGCTGTTGTCGGGAAAATTCTTCATGTCGAACCAGACCCGGACAGGATCGGGCTTGCCGTAGGCTCCGCCGATGTTCACGGCGGCGAAGGCGTTGGTGGTGGCGATCACCTCTGGACTGCCATCCCCATAGAGCCCTTTGGAGGCCTTGATGCAAGCCTCGCGCATGTCCTGGCAGCTGAGATCGGGATTGGTGATGTTTTCCGTGAGGGCCTTGAAGAGCACCTTGGCGGTCTTCTCGAGGCCGATGCCGGTCATGCCCTGGGGCAGGTATTCGCTGTAGATGGAGCTGCTGGAATCGGAAGAGGCCTGTTCAGCCATGAAGAAGAAGGCGCGGTCCATGGGGCCTTCGCCGAAGTCGGGGCTCTCGTTGCCCAGGAAGGATAGGCCGTCGTGCCAGCCATCGGGCGAGACGCCATCCATGCTGGGCTGATACATGGAGGTGGAGAAGCCGCCGTTGGCGAAGTTCTGCCCGATGGTGTAGGTGGGGAAGATGACCCTGCGTTGGATACCGTGGAGGCTGCCCAGGCTCATGAACGCCTGGCTCATGAGGTTGGAGAAGCCGCGCTGGGCGAACTTCCCTTCGGAAATGCTGGAATAGCTGCCTCCCTGCAGCATCCACTCCCAGAGCATGGTTCCGATGGCCTGGCCCATGAGGGTGGGCTCCGTGGCGGACAGCACCCCGTAGGCGGGTAGGCCCACACCGCAGGTGAAACGGAAGGAGGGCAGCACCAGCGCCTTTTTGGTCACGGGATCAGTGCGCCAGAGATCGAAGGTTTCGGTGACCACCTGAGCGGGATACCAGGGATCGTTCACCACGGCGGTCATGGCCGTGTCCTGGCCATCCAGCCCCTTGCGGTTGAATGCATAGAGCATGAAGTCGTAGGCGTTGGTCATGCTGTTCATGGCCTCTGCCGCAGCGGTTTGGCCCGACAGAGAGAAGGCGCCATTGGCCTTGGTGACGTCCTTGACGGCCACGAAGTCTGTACCATCGCCCCAGACATTGTCGGTCAAGGGAACGCCCTTGGTGGCGGGGGCCCCGGGGACCAGGTTTGATGCCACGCCAGGGGCAGGGGTCATGGCACCGGAGA
This sequence comes from Acidobacteriota bacterium, assembly GCA_043775845.1. GTDB lineage: Bacteria > Acidobacteriota > Holophagae > Holophagales > Holophagaceae > Geothrix. The sequence continues at coordinate 694 of JAYVRY010000157.1, read as the reverse complement.
CGCCATCCATGGTGTAAGGCATGAAGACATCCGTCTGGTCCGTAACCACGAGGTTGCCCGAGGGGCGCAGGGTATTGAGCTGGTAGTGGCCGAAGGCGTCGTAATAGCCCAGGCGGTCCTGGACGAAGTAGTTGTTGCGTGATCCTCGGGTGGTGTCCAACAGGCCATAGCCCTTCAGGGCCGGATCATAGGTGGTGGGAATGGCCATCTGGCCGCTGTACATCGTCTGCCCGAATCCGATGGCGGGAACCAGGTTGGTGGAAGGTGTGCCAGGCACCACGGCGGTCGGAGCCGTCGCAGCGACCACGCGGAGGGCGGGCGTTGCGGTGGCCGGAATCGTGCGGAAGCCCTTGGCGTAGTCGAAGGGGTTCTTAACCCCAGGACCCGACACCCTGCGATCCAGGATGGCGCCGGTGTCGGCATCCATCAGCACGGTGAGGACGGCGTTGGGGGCACTGTCATGACTCAGGAGATCGCAGGTGATGCGGTAGCCGCGCACGTGAGGCGTGAGGGGCTGGTAGGCTTCGGCGCTGCGCAGGGGATCGAGGGCCAGGATGCCCGAGGCGGGATCTTTGGCCAGGACCACATCCCCCATGAGGCGCGTGGGGAAGACAATGGCCTCCACCGTGGGCGTGTGGCCAAAACCCACCGTGGGATCGAGCTTGGCATTGAGGATGTCCAGGGCCTGCGCAGG
>JAYVRY010000156.1:0-22667 GCA_043775845.1 Acidobacteriota bacterium | reverse complement strand
CGGAAGACCCCTCCGTTCCAGGTCCTGGCCCACACGAATCCGCAGATCAAGCGGGCCCAGGATGAATCCTCCGTATCCATAAGCCGAGAGGCAAAGCGATTGCTGGCCAGCCTGAAGGGCCTGGGAGTGCCGGTCTCGACGGGGGTCAGCACCCTTTCGGACCTGGCGGCCACGCTGAGGGATGCGATGAAGGTGACGGCCCAGCAACTGGCGCACCTGCAGCGGGTGGGCCGCGACCCGGGCAAGCGCATCGCCGAGATCCGGGAGAAGCTTCGGCAACTGCTTCAACGCATGCAGCGCACGGCCCTCATGGGGGATAAGCGGGCTGCGGCGGCCATCGCCAAGGAGGCCGCAGGGCTGGCCAAGGAGTTGGCCGCGGCCACCAAGGACGCTGCCGCCGAGGCCAAGGAGCAGGCCTCGGACGCGGCCGCAGGCGCGCTTGCAGACATTCCGCTGATTCCCACGGCGCCTGCTGCCCCACCAGAGACAGGGGACTCCTCGAAAACCGATGCCGGTTCGTTCACCGCCGAGAAGGCGGACAGTGGCAGTGGCAGTGGCGCTGGGGTGGCGGTGGATGCTCACCTCCCAGGCACCTTGGATGAGGGCCTCCTGCTGGAGATCTCCAGGGCCGTGGCCATGTTGAGAGGCATCCTTGGCTTGGCCAAGCAGACCCTCGAGAGGAAGGGGCAGCGCGGCGAAACCCGGAAGGCCGAACAATCGTCCGATCTGGAAAACAGGAAGGCCTTGGACGCTGCCCTAAAAAAGTTGGAGGAATCCGAAGCCTCTATCCAGGCGGACACAGAGCTCCAGCCCGCCGTGCTTCAGGTGGGAATGCATCTCCATTTTGCGGCGGAGGCTTAGGGCTGAACGCGGCTTGAGTTCAGAAGTGCCAGGTGAGATCCAGCGTGGCGCGCCGGTCGAAGGCGGGCAGGGCGGAATGGCCCCCGTAGTAGGGCTGGAGCAGGGGCGTATCGGCGTTAGTGAGGTTCTCCAGGCTGAAGCGCAGGTCCATGCCGGGCCGAAGGTTGGTCCAGGTGGCGGCCAGGTTGAAGGTCAGCCTGGCGGGATAGGTCACGGTCTGGGCCAGCACGGGCACCAGGCTTCCGGTGATCAGGGCTGAATTGGCCGAAGCCGGAGACTGGGCCTGGCGGCTGCTGCCATAGAGCAGGCTGGGCGCCAGGGTGATGGTTCCCATCCGGAAGTAGGCCCCCAGGTTGGCTTTCACGGGGGAAACCGCCAGGGATTGGCCATGGTCCGGGGTGAGGAAAAAGGGATCTGAGTCAGAGGTCGGCTTGGCGGTGCTGACATTGAAGAAGCCGCCGTAGTCAGCCTCCCGCCATTCCATGCCGCCTTCGACGCCGCTGGTCTGGAATTTGCCGAAGTTCTGGACGTAGAACCCCGCGTTGTCCAGGCCGAAGCTGATGGTCTGCGTGACCGACAGGTGGAAGAGGTTCAGGTGGGCTCTGAAATTTGGGCGGAACTTCCATCCGAATTCCAGTTCCGTCGTGCGGATGAGTTCGGGTTTCAGATAGCCCCGGAAGTCGAAGAAGGTGCTGTAGGTCTGGAAGATGGTGGGGACGCGGAACGCTTCCCCATAGAGCAGCTTGATGTTGAAGGGGTCATCCGTGTAGGTGAGGCCCAGGCGGGGCGCGAAGGCATGGGCGATGGGGTTGGTTTCGTAGCGGCCACCGAGGGTGAAGCCGAAGTTGTCGATCTGTTGCGTGTACTGGGCGAAGTCGTAGCGCGTGTGCCAGATGACCTGGGCCAGGCGCCGGTTGCGATCCTCCGGATCCAACATGCCCCCGAGGTTTTGCACGTTGATGCTGCGTTCGAAATCGCGGATGACGCCGCTACCGACCAGCAGCACGGCGGGCCAAGTGGGGTGCCAGCGCAGTCCCAACTCGCCACTCATCCGCTCGCGGGAAGTGCCGCTGTTGTTCACGCCCGATGAGGCGGGGGCGGCGGGGTTGACGCTTCCGCCGGTGTTCTGCACCACATCGATCCGGGGCAGCAGGGTCCATTGGGAACTCAGGGGCGTTTCCCGCTGGAAGCTGATCCCTTGGATGATGCGTCCGGCGGACATGAAAGCACCTAAGGGAATGCCGGCCGGAACGGGCACGTTCGTGCCTGAGCCGTTGTTGGGGCTCTGGTTGAGAAGCGGATCGTTGCGGACGAGATGGACGCGGGCCCCCAGCACCTGGAGGTCCGCCGCCAGGAAGGTGACCTGGCGCTGCCCGTCACCCCCGCTCATGGGAATGACCTTGCCGGTGTAGTTGGTGTCCACGTAGTTCTGGCTGCTGAAGGGGCTCGATTGGTAGCCCACGGAGAGGGCGATCTTCCCTTCCTCGCCGATGTGGCCCGTGGCCTCCAGAAAGGCGCCACCCCCCCGGTTGCCACCTGCCATGGTGATGCCCCGGGCGGTGAAGCGGCCGCCTTCAAGATCATCGATGCTGCGGGTGGTGACCTCGATGACCGTGGTGCCGGCGAACTGCCCGTAGACGGCGCTGCCTGGCCCCCGAATGATCTCCACCCGCTGGATGTAGGCTGCGGGGTACTGGCCGTAGTAGCTCACGTTCCCGTTGTGAAAGGGGCTCATGGGAACCCCGTCCACCAGGAGCAGGGCCTTGCCTTCGTGGGCCCAGACACCTCGTACGCTGACGCCGATGAGGTTCGTGCCATCCGTGCCGAAATCGAAACCAGGCACCGTGCGCAGGATGTCGATGAGATCCCGCCAGCCGTAGCGTTCGATGTCCTCGCGGGTGATCACCGACACCACCGAAGGCGCCTTCTCCTGGGCCTGCGGAAGCCGACTGGCGATGCTCACCTTGGTGTTCATGAGCTGAAGGACGAGATCCAGCTTGGCGTCCTCTTCACCCTTGGGAGCCTGGGCAAAAAGGCGCAGCGGGGCCAGACCGAGGAGGAGAAGTGCTGCCCTTTGCATGCCACACCTCATGGGATTTACCCGAATTATCGGGACCCCCTTGTCTGGATGTGACTTTTCATTGTTTTTGATAACACCCAGGAAGCCTCGTGCTCTGCCCGGCTTCACCGGCCAGAGCACGAGGCTCAAGAGGAAAAGCGAAGCCCGGCTTTGCCGGGCAGAGCGCGGGGGTCCGGGGGGAGGCTCCGTGTCCGCGAGCCGCCAGGCGAGTGGGAGCCACGCATGGCGTGGCGTTACATGGAGGCGCGCAGCGCCCTCCAAGGGGGTCGAGCCTTCGAAGAGGGTTCAAGCGAAGCCCGGCTGTGCCGGGCAGAGCGCGGGGGTCCGGGGGTGTGCGCGCAGCGCGGAACCCCCGGATCATAACTAGGCCAGGCTGCGGATCCTTGCGGCGCGCGTGTCGATCTCTGTGATGCGGAAAGCGAAGTTGCCTTCCACCACCACCACCTCACCCTTGGCGATGAGCTTGCCGTTGACCAGCAACTCCACGGGGGCATCGGCGCTGCGGTTTAGCTCCAGGATGGCGCCCGGGGTGAGCTTCAGAAGCTCGCCCATCTGCATCTCCGTCTGGCCCATGCGCACCACCACCGGCAGCTGGATATCCAGCAGCAGGTCCAGGTTCCCTGAATCCGGCGGGGGACCCGAGGCCACGGGGGCCTGGCGGGTCGGCGCCGCCACGGTGGCGGCCACAGATGTAGGGGCGGGTTCGGCCGGCGGAGGTGGCGGTGCATCCACCAGGCCCAGCTTGCGTTTGAGCTGCTGAAGGAGGAGGTCCGGGAAGAGCAGGTGCACGGTGGTGCTGAGGGAATCCTGGGTAGTCGGAAGTTTCAGATCCTGGAACCCACCCTGGCCCAGCTGCTCGGCGTAGGCGGCGGCATCCGAAGCCATGGCCATGATCTCGACGTTGGCGATGGCGAAGGTTTCCCCGGCCAGGTCAGACAGGGTCTGGTTGGCGCTGCCCATGACTTGGTTGAAAGTCTCGGCCAGGGCATCCTTCGAGTCCCCCACCAGCTCATCCGCAGCGGCGCCGTCGCCGCCCAGCATGAGGTCCACCAGCATGGTGCCTTCCTTCAGAGGCAGGGTGAAGAAGAGGGTACCGTTCAGGCCCTTCTGGTAGTTGGCCTTCACGAGGATGCCGGTGCCCTCATGCAGTTTGGCGATGGCCGACGTTTCCAACAGGGTGCCCGGTTCCGATTTCATCTGGAACTCGCGCCCCGTGAGCATGGAGAACACGGAGGCCATGCTCTCGGCGAAAGCGCCGCCGATTTTCTCGAAGAATTCTTTGTCTCGGGCATCCATGATTCACCCTTCCGACCGGCTGCCGGTCACTTGGAACACGCGTTTCCCATTGGGATTCAGGGCCACCAGGCCCACGAAGCGCGGAATGCCGTCCACGCACAGATCCAACTCGGCATCGAAGCGCTTGGTGAGCGGAATCAGGTCGCCCACCTTCAGCTGGAGCACTTCCTCCATGGTGAGGTTCGTGCCCCGGATTTCTGCGGCGGCCTCCATGCCGCAGCGCTTCAGGCTGGTCATGAGCAGGCGGGCTTCTTCAAACGTGGAGGACTTCTTGTAGCCCGTGAACATCTCCTGGTCGAACTTGCTGGAGATGGGCTCGAGGATGATGCTGGGAATGGCCAGGTTGATCATGCCGCTCACGGGGCCCATCTTCACTTCGAAGACCACCAGCAGCACCACCTCGTTGGGGGCCACGATCTGGATGAGCTGGGGACTGGTCTCCCGGGCCTGGATGCGGAAATCCAGATCCACGATGCCGCGCCAGGATTCGCGCATGTCTTCCAGCAGCAGCTTGAGGATGCCGTCGAAGATGCTCTGCTCGATGTCGGTCATGGTGCGGAGGTTCTTCAGCGGCTCGCCCGGGCCGCCCAGCATCTTGTCGATGATGGGGAACACCAGGGTGGGGTTCACCTCCAGGGCCAGCGCGCCTTCCAGCGGCTTGATAGAGATGGCGTTGAAGCAGGTGGGATCGGGCACCGACAGCAGGAATTCCTGGTAGCTGAGCTGCTCGACGCTCACCAGGTTCACTTCCGTGATGGTGCGCAGGTAGGCGCTGAGGGAACTGGAGAAGTTCCGGGCGAAGCGGTCGTGCATGAAGTGCAGCGAGCGCATCTGCTCCCGGCTCACCCGGTCGGGGCGGCGGAAGTTGTAGAGGGTGACCTTGCGCTGAACCTGGGCCTTTTTTGCCTGAGGTGGTGCGGCGACGCGATCCCCTCCCCCCCCGGAAGCCGCCTTCCCAGCCGGCTTGGTATGGGATTTAAGTAGTGCATCTACTTCTTCTTGGCTTAGGATTTTGGCCATGGACTACCCTTCGATGTGCTTCTCCAGGAGCTTGCCCCGGAGTCGCAGCATGGCCTTGGTATGCAATTGGGATACCCGGGACTCGGTGATGTTTAGGAGGGTCCCGATTTCCTTCATGGTCAGTTCGTCGAAGTAGTAGAGCTGGGTGACGAACTTTTCCTTCTTGGGGAGGACATCCATGGCGTCGCGGAGAATCTCCTTGATCTCCGAGGATTGGAAGATCTGGTGGGGGTCCTCGGCGTCAGGATCGGGCACGAAACTGATGAGGCTCTCGCCCTCGCCATCCTCGCCCACCTCCACGAAAGTGCCCAGCGTGACGCCCTTCAGGTCGTCGAGGTTCTTGTGCAGCTCTTCCAGGGGCATGCCCAGGTGGACGGCCACTTCCTCGTCCGTGGCGGCCCGGCCCATCTGCTGTTCGAGCGAGTGGTAGGCGCCTTCGATGTCCTTCTTCTTCCGGCGCAGGCTGCGGGGCACCCAGTCCAGGTCTCGCAGGCCATCCAGAATCGCGCCTTTGATGCGCAGCTCGGCGTAGGTCTTGAACTTGATGTTGCGCGCCGGCTCGAACTTCTCAATGGCATCCATGAGGCCGAGGATGCCGCTGTTGATGAGGTCGTCCAGCTCCACGTGCGAGGGCAGGCGGGAGGCGATGCGGTGCGCCACGAATTTCACCAGGGGCACGTAGTCCTTGATGATCTGTTCGCGGTTGTTGCGGTCAAAGGGCTCGGGCGGCTCCACCGCATCGGCATCGGGGGTGGAGGTTGGACTGGCAGGTGTGAGGAGCGAGAGGGTGGGCGAGGCCTTGCCATAGGCCTTGGCGGCGGCCAGGGCGGCCCAGGGGCGCAGGGCGGCAGGCGCACTTTCTACAATGCGAAGCGCCTCGCCGCTGAGGGGCAGGCCGTGTTCGGCGGATTGGTCCGGGGTCGGGGGCATGCGTGGACCTATTGAGGGTCGTCGGAGGCGAGATGCCTCCAGAATGACGCAAAGCCGTCGGGCTGCAAGGATACTTGTCCCAGCAATTGTCGGGCGACTGCCTGAAAGGCCTGGGCCGATGGGCTACGGGGGAAGAGATCCACCACCCCCCGCTGCTGGCGCACCGCCTGCAGAATGTGGGGATCGTTGGGAACCATGCCCAGCACGTTGAGCTGCTTGCCCAGGAACCGTTCTGTGGCGGCCTGCAGCTGATCGATGGTTTCCTGGGCCTCCTCCGCGTTCTGGCCATTGTTGATAAGCAGCCAGAGCGGCTTGGCGGCCTCCCGCAGGTGCAGCACCTTCACCATGGCGTAGGCATCCACCAGGCTGGTGGGTTCCGGCGTGGTCACCAGAATGACTTCCTGGGCCGCCATGAGGAGCTTCAGGACCGAATCGTGGATGCCGGCCGCAGTGTCGATGAGCAGCCAGTCGGCCGTCTCCGCCACGCGCTGGAGCCCCTGGACCAGGCGCAGTTCGCTCATGGTGTCGAGGCGGGTGAGTTCCTGGATGCCGCTGCTGGCGGGGATGATGCGGATGCCCATGGGGCCATCCAGCAGGATCTCCTCGATGACCTTCTCGCCGCGGAGCACGTGTTCCAGGGTGAACTGCGGGGACAAACCCAGGAGGATGTCCAGGTTGGCCAAGCCAAAGTCGGCGTCCATGACCACCACCCGCTGGCCCTGCTGGGCGAGCGACAGGGCCAGGCCCGCCACGACGTTGGTCTTGCCCACGCCGCCCTTGCCAGAGGTGATGGCCACCACCCGGGCGGCGAAGAGCGGCTGCTCGGGGCGCTGCCCCTGGGCCATGGCGCGGAGCCGGGATGCCTGATCGCTGCTCATTCGGCCTCCTTCACGGGTACAGGAAGAATGAGGTCGGCCACCCGGCGGCTGGTGGCCAGTTCGAGGGCCTCCGGCACTTCCTGGCCCGTGCCGAGGTAGCTGAGAGGCTTCTTGACCCGGGCGAGGGTGCTGAGAATGGGGCCGTAGGTGGAGGTCTCATCCAGTTTGGTGAAGAGCAGGCGGGTGGGTCGCAGCGGCTCGTAGCGCGTGGCGATTTCGGCCATGTCCCTGGGCTTGGTGGTGGCTGACAGCACCAGGTGGGTTTCCACCTCGGGCAGCTCATCCAGCAGGCCCCGCAGCTGGTTCAGGGTGTCAGTGTCCTTGGGGCTGTGGCCCGGCGTGTCGATGAGCACCAGGGCACGGTCCTGGTAGAACCTCAGCGCGCTGCGCATGTCTTCTACCGTGAGGGCCACGTGCATGGGCACCTGCAGGATCTGGGCGTACTGCTGCAGCTGGTCCACGGCGCCCATGCGGTAGGTGTCCAAGGTGAGCAGGGCCACCTTCTGTTTCAAGTGGATCTGGGCGTAGGCGGCCAGCTTGGCGAGGGTGGTGGTTTTCCCCACACCGGTGGGGCCCACCAGGGCGGCCACCCGCATCTTCCCGGGGTCGAGTTGGATGGGCGGCGCCACGGGGATGAAATCCGCGATGACGCGACGCAGGAAGAGCCGCGCCCGTTCCGGATTCACGGCGCCCATGTGGGCATCGCCATCCTGGTCGGTGAGGGCCCGCTGGGCGTACTCGCAGAGGCGCAGGGCGATGAGGGGCTCCACATCGTTCGCCACCAGATCGCCATAGAGCTCCAGCAGGCTGGGCGGCAGGTGCAGCTGCGCGGGCGGCATGCCCTGGCGCTGGATGCGACTCAGCAGGGCCTTCATGAGATCGAGTTCTTTCAGGATCGAGGCGTTGCGCTGGTCGTTGTCCTTAAGCGCCGCCACGGCACCCTTGATCTCCAGGAGCTCCCGGCGCAGGGGCTGGAGGTCCATGGCCGGGGCCGGGGGGGGCGCGGGTGTAGCCGGGGTATGTGTTTCACGGGCCGGGCGCCGGGTAGCGGAGGACTCCAGTGGGGCCCGCAGGCCATAGGTGAGGGCAGGGGAGACGGGGGCCTGGGCTGACGTTTTAGCTGTGGCACGGCCTGGGGCCCCGGCCTGGGCCTCATCCACTGCGGCCGTCACCTCGATGATGGATTCCTCGCCCATGCCTAGCGCGGCCGGGCGGCGGCGGGTGCGGGTGGACAGGATGAAGGCTTCTTCGCCCATGTCCTTCTTCACGATATCGAGCGCATCCTGCATGGAGCCGGCTTCGAAGGTCTTCACGCGCATGAGGCATCCTTCATGAGACGGTTCCCAGGTTCACGACGCGGACATCCATGGGCACCTCGCTGTGGCTCAGCACCACCAGGTGGGGCAGGGCCCGCTCCAGCAGCCGCCGCAGGTGCGGACGCACGACCGGGTTGGTGAGCAGCACCGGCTGGGCGCCGGGCAGCAGGGCCGCGATGCCGTTGGCGATGCGGGAGAGCAGCTCCTGCGTGCGGCCGGGTTCCAGGGCCAGGAAGCTGCCCCGGTCCGTCTGTTCGATGCCGCCTTGCAGCGTTTGCTCCAGGGTGGGATCCAGCACGAGCACGCCCAGTTCACCGTTGTCGGACAGGTGCGGGCTGGTCAGCACGCGACCCATGGCCTGGCGGACGTATTCGGTGATGAAGCCGATGTCCTTGGTCATGGTAGCGGCATCGGCGGTGGCCTCGAGGATGCGGCCCAGATCGCGGACGGGCACCCGCTCGCGCAGGAGGTTGTGCATGACCTTCTGAAGGGTGGTCACGCTGATGACGTTGGGGATGAGGTCGTCCACCAGCTTGGGTGTGCTCTCCTTGAGGTTGTCCAGGAGGTGCTGGACTTCGGGCCGTCCCAGCAGCTCGGGGGCGTGCTGCTTGATGAGTTCGGAGAGGTGGGTGGTCAGCACCGTGGCGGGTTCCACCACGGTGTAGCCCAGCATCTGGGCCCGGTCGCGCTGGGCATCGGGAATCCAGTAGGCGGGCAGGCCGAAGGCCGGTTCCGAGGTGGGGATGCCGGCGAGGTCCTCGGTGGCGGTGCCGGGGTTCATGGCCAGGAACTGGGTCGGTTGGATCTCGGCCCGGGCGATTTCCTCGCCCCGGAGCAGGATCCGGTAGGCGTGCGGGGCCAGCTGCAGGTTGTCCCGGATGCGCACGGGGGGCACCACGATGCCCAGTTCCTGGGCCATTTGGCGCCGCACGGCCTTGATGCGTTCCAGCACCGTGCCGCCCTGATTCACGTCCAGCAGGGGAATGAGGCTGTAGCCCACTTCGAGGCCCAGGGGATCGATCTTGAGCAGGCCTTCCACCTGTTCGCCGCTGTCGGCGGTGGTGGCCTTGGCTTTTTCTTCGGCGGCCAGTTCCGCGGCCTCGGCCTTGGTGGCTGCGGGCAGCTTCCAGGCCGCATAGGCCATGACGCCGAAGATGGCGGCCATCACCCAGAAGGGGAACAGGGGCAGTCCGGGAACGGCCCCGAACAGGAAAAGCACGGAGGCCGCGATGGCGAGGGGACGAAAATCCGCGCCCAGCTGCCCGAGCACCTCGCTGCCCAGACCCGTGGAGTCGCTGCCACTGCGGGTGGTGAGAATGGCGCCGCCCACGCTGATGAGCAGGGAGGGGATCACTGTGACCAGGCCATCCCCCACCGTGAGGAGGGTGAACACTTCCAGGGCCTGCGTCACGGGCAGGTTGTAGCGCACCACGCCCAGGATGATGAGGGCGGCCACGGCATCGCGCTGGGTGAACTTCACGGCACCGTCCATGGCTCCGTAGAAACCGGCTTCCTCCTGGAGATCCTTGCGGCGCTTGCGCGCCTCGATTTCATCGATGTAGCCTGCATTCAGGTCGGCATCAATGGCCATCTGCTTGCCAGGCATGGCATCCAGGGTAAAGCGGGCTGTCACTTCGGCGATGCGGCCCGCGCCATGGTTGATGACCAGGAACTGGATGGCCAGGAGGATGAGGAAGACCACCAGGCCGATGACATAGCTGCCGCCCACCACGAACTGGCCGAAGGCCTTCACCATGTGGCCGGCGGCATCGGCCCCCTGATCACCGGCGTAGAGCAGAATCCGGCGGGTGGTGGCCACGTTGATGGCCAGACGGAAAAGCGTCACCACCAGCAGCACCGAAGGGTAGGAGCTGAACTCCTTGGGACGGCGGACATACATGCCCACCATGAGGATGATGAGGCTCAGGGTGATGTTCAGGACGATGAGCAGATCCACTGCGAAGGCGGGCATGGGCAGCACCATGACCACCAGCACGATCATCACGAAGACAGGCGCAGCGAGATCCGACCGCTTGGCCAGGCGGCCCATCAGGGGAAGCAAACGGTCCAGAAAGGTCAACATACCGACACCCGCAGGGTCTGGGGCGAGGGTTGTGCCAGCCCCCCGGGGGCTACGCTTCAACTTCCAGGATGAGGATTCGCTCCCCAGGCCCGAACATGGCGCAGAGCCGGTCCATGCCCTCGGGGGTGTCCAGGGCCAGGCGGTGGACCCGGCCGCCCGGCAGGGTCTGATAAAACATCAGTTTTCCGGCTTCATCCTTCAGCAGCAGGGCCACATGGTGATGTCGCAGCCTGGCGCCTGAGCCCCGGTGCAGGGTGGCCAGGTAGACCCGATCCGGCCGCCACTGGGATGACAGGCACATCCAGGCTTCACGATCCTGCACCCGGAATCCCGACAGCGACCTTGCAGAGCCTCCCGGGGCGGGCTGGCCCCCGATCGGGAACACCCAGCGGCGGGGGTGCCCCTCGCTGAGGTTCAGGATCAGGTCCCAGCCGAAGTCCCAGTCCGGGCCACCCTTGGCTCCGGCCCCGCTGTCTCCCAGGCGGTCCCGCCCGGCCTGGGCCAGGGTGCCTTTGTAGTTCAACAGGCGCCGGGCCGCCGCCACCAAGAACCCCGAGCAGTTGAGCCCTGGGCTTTCAAGCGTCTGGTCTGGGTGTGCGAAATAGGTCCAGCGGCCGCGCTCGTCCAGGCCCGCATCGTCGATGTAGGGGAGGCCCAGCAGATCGCGGACTTTTCCAGTCAGGTCGGTAGGGCCAGACGCCTGAGATGGAAGCGCGCCAAGGGTCAGGGCCACCAGGACCCAGCGCGTGGCCCACAGTCTCATCGGCCTCAACGGGGAATCCTCAGGGCATCCCACCGCTCCGGTGGATGAAACCGGCAGCGCCAGCCGGCCCAGCTCACCCGTTGGAAACTGACCTCGCCGGGCCAGGGAATCCGGTCCAGCCAGGTCCGCAGGGCCCGCTGAAGACGCAACCGCTGCTCGGGTTCCAGGGCCGTATCGGCGCCCACCCAGGCCCCGGGACGCCGGGCCTTCACTTCCAGCAGGCGCAGCTCTGGTCCACGGCTTACCAGCAAGTCCAGCTCCCATCGGCCCAGTTTCTGACGCCAGGCCACCAAGTCCCAACCCCGGGCCCAGAGCAGCCAAAGCGTCAGCCGCTCGGTGCGCAGGCCCAGGCGGCGGGCCGCCTCACCGCGCCGGTTCATGGGGCAGCTTCAGTGTGTAAAACACCGTGTCCACGGGCATTCGGGCGAGATCCGGCTGATCCGCAGCCGTGATGGGGACCCCGAATTCGATCTGCTGGATGGGCAGGATCAGATCGAGAACGGCCGCTTCCTGGCCAGGCTGGAAGGGTTGGATCAGGGCGGACATGGGGCTACTCGTCCCGGCGGGGCAGCAGGAGGCTGCGCTGCACGCGTTCGAGGTTGCCGTGGATGCGGACGATCTTCCAGGCCAGGATCATGGCGTAGCCGAGCCAGACCCACAGCAGGCGGGGATCCACGGGCGTGCGCTTGAGGACATCCGTGCCGATGTCCAGGCGGAGGCCCTGGAGGTACCACACCACGGCCCCAAAGGCGATGATCTGGTAGCCCCAGCGGAACCAGTAGGGGCGCAGGCCCTCCTTCAGCTTCCAGCGGAGCAGCAGCCAACGGTCGAAGCGGTCGGCCTTTTCCTCGGCGAAGTGGAGGGCCAGCAGCTGGTCCACCAGGGGGGCATAGCGGTGGACCTTCAGTTCCTGGATCTCTTCCTCACCGTTCACCTTGCGCAGGAAGGCCGAGCGGATCTTCCCGATGCACTCTTCCCAAGGCGCTTCTTCCCGTTGAAGGGCCAGGTGCAAGCGCACCAGCCCCACCCAGAGGAGGGCTTGGGCCAGGAGCACCACCCACAGGGACCAGCCCTGCCAACCCTGGGTGCGGACGACTTCGAGAAAGCGTGCGAGATCCATGGGCTCCAGCTTAGCTCAGCGGGTCGCGTCCACTTTGAAAACAGACCCTAAGGCTTCACGATCTCATCGGTCAGTGCAGCCTTGGTGCCGAAGGCCAGAACGACGCTGCCATCCGGCAGGAGCGTGGCCGTATGAGACTTTCGTGCCGCTGCCAAATCGTTCGAGGAGGTCCAGGTGCCCGTCGCGGAATCGTAGGTCTCGGAACTGGGCAGGGCCAGGTTGGAGGCATTGCCGCCCCCGGCCACGAGGACCAGGCCATTGGGGAGGGCTGTAGCGGTGTGGCCGGTTCGCGCGGTGGAGAGGCTGCCGATGGGGGCCCAGGTCTCGCGACTGGGGTCGAAGATTTCGGCGTTCGACAAGGTTCCGGACTCACCATCACCACCCACCACGAGCACGGTGCCATTCGCCAGCAAGGTGGCGGAATGGGTGGACCGCGCCACAGCCAGGCTTTCTGTGGAGGGCGCCCAGGTGCGGCTGCTGGAATCGAACAGCTCGGAGCTGGATAGCCTCCCGGAAGCGCCCTGGCCGCCCGCCACCAGCACTTTGCCACTGGGAAGCAGGGTGGCTGAATGGGCGCTACGGGCCAAAGTCAGGTCTGCCGTGGGGGTCCAGGCGCCCTGCATTGGGTCGTAGATCTCCGAGCTGAGGAGCGCCCCGGCGGCATCCTGTCCGCCCGATACCAGGACCTTCCCGCTGGGAAGGAGCGTGGCGGCATGGGCCGCCCGGGCCGTTCCCAGAGCCCCGGTGGGCGACCAGGAACCGCTGGCGGGATCGTATATTTCAACACTTGAGACGGCGATGGCCCCATCGGTGCCGCCAACGACCAGCACGCGGCCATCCAGCAGACGCGTGGCCGAATGGCGCGAGCGCGCCGTACCGAGACTGCCGATCTGGCTCCAGGTGTGGGTCACGGGGTCATAAAGCAGGGCGCTGGCGAGGGGCGTCTTTTCCAGGGAACCACCTGTCACCAGGGTCTTGCCATCCGCCAGCAAGGTGGCGGAGTGGCTGATGCGTTCCGCCGCAAGGGGACTGACCGGCCCCACCAGGAAGGTGGCCGAGATGGTCATGTTGGAGGTCACGTTCGTGATGGTGAAGCTGGTGACGGCGCCCACGGAGCCGCCATCCACCAGGACATTGCCGACGTGATAGCCAGGGTCCGCCGTGATGGTGTAGGCCTGGCTGCCGTTGAAGTTCACGGTGGTAACCCCGGCGGGGGTGATGGTCCCGTTGGGGCCGACGCTGGCAGTGATGGTGAAGGTCTGGATCTGGGTCGTGACTGTGAGGGTATGGGGCCCGTTCATGACGATGTCCCCGAACACTCCCACCGGTGCCCCATCCAAAAAAACCTGCAGGTTCAGATAACCGGTCATCAGGGTGTAGCTGTAATGGACAGACGTGCCCGTCGAATAGCTCGCCGTGGCCGCCGGGGCCCCGGTGGAGCCCGCATCCTTGATGACCGTGAGGGTGAATCCCGGTGGCGGGGCGAAGGTGGCGAAGATGGTGTGGTCGGCCGTCAGGTTGGTGAAGGTGTAGGTGGTGACGGCCCCCACGGATACGCCATCCACCAGCACATTGGCCACCTGGAAACCCGGGTCGGCAGTGATGGTGTAGGTGATGCTGGTGGACCAGTTCAGAAGGGTGACGCCCGGCGGGCTGATGGCGCCGTTCAGGCCCGCAGTGGCCGTCACGGTGAACGTTTGGATGACGGAACTGATGACGAGCGTGTGGGAAGCGTTCATGGTCACGCTGCCCGTGGCGGCGACCGGTGTTCCGTCCAGGGTGACCAGCAGGTTTTTATACCCCGCCGCCAGCGCATAGTTGTAGTTCACGACCGCGCCCTGGGTGTAGGTGGCGGTGGAACCGGGAACCCCGGTCACGCCCCCGCCCATGGTCACCGTCAGGGTGTAGATGGGCAGGGGACTGAAGGTGACCGTGATGGTGTGGCTGGCGGTGACGTTGCTGAAGGTATAGGTGGCTGCGGGGCCGACGGCGCTGCCATCCACGGTGACGGTGGCGATCTGGTACCCCGCATTGGGCGTCATGGTGTAGAGCTGGCTACTCCCATAGTTCACCGAGGTCACACCCGCCGGACTGATGGTGCCGTTGGCGCCCGCCACGGCATTGATGGGGTAGGTGAGGATCTGGAACGTGGCGGAAATGGTGTGGTCACTGGTTACATTCGTGAAGGCATAGTTCAACGGCGTTCCCACGGACACGCCATCCACCAGGACACTGAGCACCTGGTACCCCACGTTGGGGGTGATGGTGTAGGTCAGGTTGCCGCCGTAACTCACGACCGTGGCGCCAGCGGGGCTGATGGTGCCGTTGGCACCTGGACTGGCCGTGATGGTGAAGGACTGCAGCTGGGCGCTGACGGTCAGGGTGTGCAGGCCGTTCATGGTCACGGTTCCGGAGGCGGCCACGGGAGCGCCATCCAGGGTGACCACCAGGTTCTGGTAACCCGTCAGCAAGGCAAAGGTGTAGGTCACGACCGTGCCCTGGGGGTAGCTCGCGGTCGCTGCGGGAGTTCCCGTGGTGCCGGTGCCCAGGTTGATGGTGAGGGCATAGGTGGGCAGGGGGGCGAAGGCTGCGGACAGGGTGTGGTTGGCTGTGACGTTCGTGAAGGTGTAGCTGGCCAGGGCGCCCACCGCCACGCCATCCACCGTGACGCTGGCGACCTGGTACCCGGCATTGGGCGTGATGGTGAAGGCCTGACTGCTCCCGTAATTGACCGGGATGAGCCCAGCGGGGCTGATGGTGCCGTTGGCCCCGGCGCCTGCTGTGATGGTGAAGGTCTGCACCTGGGCCGTGACGTCGAGGGTGTGGGCCCCGTTCATGGTCAGGGTTCCAGAGGTGGCCACGGGGTTGCCATCCAGGGTGACCTGGAGGTTCTGATAGCCCGTCTGCACGGCATAGCTGTAGTTCACGGCGGTGCCCTGCGTGTAGCTGGTGGTGGCTGCGGGGGCGCCCGTGACACCGGTGCCGAGGTTGATGGTCAGGGCATAGGTGGGGACGGGGTTGACAATCACCTGGGCGGTGGCCAGCGTGGGGCCCACAGCGTTGGTGGCAGTCAGGGTGTAGGTGTAGGTGCCTGGGATACCGGGGGCCACCACCTTATTGAAGAGTCCAGTGACAGAGCCGACGCCGTTGTCGATGCTGAGGCTGGTGGCGCCCGAGACGATCCAGGTGAGCGTCGTACTTTGCCCGGCGATGATGGTGGCGGGACTGGCCGTGAAACTGGTGATGACCGGGGGGATGGGGGCCGGGGTGACGGTGAGGTGGGCTGCGGTGCTGGTAATGCTTCCAACTGTGTTGGTGACCTGGCAGCGGAAGCTAGCGCCGTTATCCGAGAGAGCCACTGGATTGAGGGTGTGGCTGGCGGTGGTGGCGCCGGGGATATCCGTCAGGTTCTTCTGCCACTGGTAGGTGGCGGCGGGGCTCGCATCAGCCGCCACCAGGAAGGTGGCGGACAGGCCTTCCATGATCGTGAGATCCGAGGGCTGGGTCGTGAGGGTGGGGGCCCATTGCACATTCAGGAGAGATGGATTCGAGGTGTTGCTGCCGAGCCGGTTGGATACCACCACCGTGTAGATGGCCCCCTGATCGGCCTTGGTGGCACTGGGTGTGATGTAGGTGGCGTTGGTGGCCGAGGGGATGGCCACACCGTTGCGGCTCCACTGGTAGCTGAGGGGCGTGAACCCCGAACCTGTCGCCGAGAAGGTGGCCGCCTGGCCCACGGTCACGGTCTGCGCGGTGGGTTGGGTCAGGAACCCAGGGGCGGCCGGGGTCAGGACTTCCTTGGGGGTACCCGCGCCCGTGCAGGCCCCCAGCAGTGTCAGCGCAAGGGCCGCCGCCCCCCTCGAGAACCAACCGAGGATCGGGAAGGCCGGGGCGCTGGCGCTGGTGCGTTGTTCCATCAATCATTCCTGTGGGTGGATGTGTTCAGGCAGCAATCGAACGGGGAAAAGGGGGCGAGGCAGGTCCCTTGAAGGTGAGCCCGGAAGGCTTCACGGACCGTGCCAACCGTTCCCCGACACCTCAATCTCGGCTCCCGGGGCTTGGATCGTTAATTGCCTCAAGTCACCTCCGCAGCCATTTGACCGACAAGTGAACAGCGACCACCCAGTACACTTTCCCGCTGAGATAGAACCCTTCTGAAGGCGCCCGTTGCTCAAACCCTGCCGTGTGCTCCCCCTGGCGATCTGGACCTGCCTCTGCCCGATCTGGGGAGAGGATGCCCAGTCCGTCCGCTTTGATCGCCAGGAGATGCTGTATTTCAAGCGCGGGTCCATGGAATGGCGGGAGAACAGCCGGGAAAGGCTGGAACAATTCGTTCAGCACTGGGGCACCTCCGGGGAGTGGGTGATCGGGGTTCCCCGGAACGTGGAGGCCTCCCATCAGGTGGCCCTGGGCCGGATACGGATGATCGTGGGCACCCTCCTGGAACTGGGCGTGGTCGGGGTCAAGACCGAAACCCTCGCGGCCCTGCCACTGGGCGAATTCGACCCGCTCATCCTGGGCGTTCGAGGGGCCGTGCCCTGGGCGGGTGTGGATCCGAATGACGATGGGGCCGTCCCCCGCCCACCTGTGCCACCCGCTCCCCGCCCGAAGGCGCCCCCGACGGTTCCGCCCGTCCCGCCGCCCCCAAAGCCGACCTTCGCTCCCGTGAAAAAGGTGGACGTTGCTCCGGCCCCAAAGAAGGAACCGATTCAGTCCCTGGCCCGCTGGATGCGTATCAGCGGGGGCTTGGAGGTTCGCGAGAACGTGGTTGAGAAGCCCCCCACGGCTCAGCTGGAGGCCCGTCCCTATCCCATGCTCAGCCTGCAGGCCGATGCTTCGACTGATGTTTTGATGGCTACGGTAGCCTATGCCAAAACCCTTCACACCCTTTCTTCCGGAAAAGAGCAGGCCGATCCCACCAACCAGCTGGACGTTTCCAGGTCAGCCACCAGCTATTTCAGTGGCCTTTCCTTTTCGGTCAATGGCCTGCCGGCCCGGGTGCCGATTCAGGTGTCGTATGTGGATGAAACGGCCTCCACCACCGCCGTGCTGGGCAAGGGGACCCTGCTCTTCGATCGGAGCGGATCAGGCTGGGTCACCCTGATGGATGGGGTCAACTATGCCTACAAGAGGCAGCGGAAGGAATTCGCCCTGGATTGGTGCCTGGGGAACCTCGAAAAGGGCCATTCCCTGGTATCCCTGGGGCTCTATGTCGCCAAGGATGAGCAGCCGTTTAATGTTCATGAATTCGGTTCATCCATCAACAACTTCATCTTTACGTCGACCTTCCATGTGACTGGGCTTCAGGTGAGGCTGAAGAGCAACCCCAAGCTGGAAGGTTTCCACCTGGGTCGGCTTGAAGTGAAGGTGGGCAGATCAACCGGGTTGACGGTCGTGGATAACTATCAACTGCTTGGTTTTAACGTGTCGAAAAGGGCCTTCAATGTGTTCGGCCTTCATTTTGATCCCCATTACCTGATGAACCTGGGGACGCGTGGCTTCTTCCAGGTCACGTTGCCCATGGACTATTCCCGGAACACCTTCAAGACCCAGCAGTCCCTGAAGGCCAGTGGGGATGGCACGGAGGCGGGCCTGTTCGGGACCAGCTACGGCATTGGTTTGAGGGTCGATGCGGGGGCGCGGTTCTAACGCAGAGGAACCGTCGCTGTGAGTGGGCTCAGACCTTGTTCCAGGGGACTTCGCCGGCGGTTAGGAAGGCTTCGCCATCCAGGCCCTGATCTTCCGCCCGCTTGATGAGATGCTGCAGGGCCTCGGCTGTGGCCTCCGCATCCTGGAGGGCCCGGTGGGCGCGGGTGTTGGTGATGCCCAGGAACTCGCACAGCTCGGCCAGGCTGCGCCGGGGCAGATCGGGAATGAGTTTCTTGGCCAGCAGCCGCGTGCAGATCAGGCGATGCCGGCGCCAGACGCCTTCAGGCAACCAGGCCTTGAGGAAGCTGCCGTCATAGGGCGCGTGATGGGCCACCCAGATTCGGCCTTCGAGCTTGGGCGCCAGTTTCAAGGCGACCTGTTCCCAGGGGGGTGCCCCCGCCAGCATGGGCAGGCTGATGCCCGTGAGCCGCTGGATTTCTTCGGGCAGAAAGCCCTGGATGGAGGCCAGGCTGGAGAAGCGATCCTCGACCACCAGTCCCGACAAGCGCACCAGGCCGACCTCGGTGATTTCCGAGGGCTGGAGAAAGCGGCCATCCTTGCCCCAGCGGGCCTTGGGGCTGCCGCCGGTGGTTTCCAGATCCACCACCGCGAACCTCAGCTCCCGCAAGGCGGGTGAGCCGGATTCGAGGAGGGGCACTTGAGTCATGCGCTGACCAGGGTCTTGAGCCCATCCCTGAACAGCACATCCACCTTCTTGCCCATGCGTCGCTGGATGCGGCCCAGGCCGAAGGTTGGATGATCCATCCAGGAGCCCTCTTCCCAGTGCTCCGTCACGCGGTAGGGGCGAGCCTGGGCGCCGCCCTGCTCCTGGGCGAGCACTTGCTGGAACTGGTTGACCAGGGAGCCGGGCCGCGGTCCCCCCACCTTGGCCGCTGCCGGGATGCGCGGCGTGCGAGGAAGGGGCTCGGGCTTGGCTGCGCGGAATTTATGAACGGATCGGCAGTTCCCGCAGATGAGCCGATCGGGTGTGCCATTGGTGACCGTGAGCACCTGATGGCGGGTCTCCCCGCCACAGCGCCCGCAAGGCGCATCCACATCTTGGCCTGCATAGTAGATCTTCGTCATGTCATCAAGACTAGCATCCGTCAGTGACCGCCCGGTTGGTTCAGGTGGGCCGCGCGTTTTTTATCCTCTTCCGAGATGTGGTGGGACAGCCAATCCCGCAGGAAGTGCATGACGGGCAGGGAGAGTACCTGCATGTTCATTTCGAGCTTGGCCTGCAACTCGCACACCTGGCGGGTGAGGTCGTCTTGGAGGCCCTTGTGCTGCTTGTAGGCGGGGTAGGCCTTCCTTTGCATGAGGGCCTCTTCGGTTTTGAAATGTTCCACCGTGTATTGGGTCAGGAAGGCCAGGGTTCATCCCAGCTCCTCCTTGCCCTGCCTGCATGGCATCAAAGAGGGTGTTTACATGGCTGAACAGCGTCTGATGCTGGGCGTCGATGATCGCCACGCCCACTTCATATTTTGGGATGCCATTTAATGAAAGCCATACATCTCCTCAGGATGAGCTACCCGCTGATTTGTTAGGGCGGGCCTGGGCTTGATTCCTGGAGCCCAATATCGAAACAGGGGCCTTCCGGGCTTACCCGGCACAGGTGGTGCATGGTGATACTGGGGGCGAGAGCCTGGGCCCCCGCCCCTGCCTGGCTCAAGGGATCACTGTTTGGTATGGTCCAGCAAGCCGGTATTCATGAAGTCGAAACCGTCATTCCGGCTGCGAAGCACGTTGCTGAACGGGAAACTGACCTCGGTGTGCACATGGATTCCTGGGGTCATGACGGTCTGGTAGACCAGGGTCCGCTTGTCGACGCCGTAGTAGTTGGTGACATGGCTGGTGCAGTTGAAGATGATCTGGTTCGAGGTATTGGCGAAGGTGCCCACATGGACCCCCTCGACCACGCCATAGGGGCCGACGGTATTGCCGAAGTCCTTGGTGATGAAATAGGTGAAGGTGCCGTTGGACTGGAAGGCGTACTGGGTGGCGGCATTCGAGAAGTCGATGGGATTGGGGATGCCGACGAAGCGCCACGTGCCGATCAGCGCAGCGTCGAATGGGGCATTGATTGTGACGGTGCAAGTGGCCGTTAGGCTGCTCTTGCTGGCGGTGATGAGGGCCGTGGCCCTCCAGAGGGCCGTGACAAGGCCTGCCGCGTTCACGGTGGCCACGGTCGGTGCGCTGGAAGTCCAGGTGACCTGGGCATCGTAGGGCGTCACCACTGAGCCATCGGAGAAATGCCCACTGGCCGTGATGTCCATCGTTTGACCCCGAGCGCCCGTAGCGGAGGTGGGATTGAGCGTGATGGAGGTGAGGGTTGGGGCGGTGGCGCTCACGGTGATGACGGCGGTGCGGGTCACGCTTCCCAGGCTGGCTGTAATGGTCGTCGTTCCTGCGGCGAGGGTACTCACCACCCCACCCGCATTCACCGTGGCCACAGATGGTGCAGAACTGGTCCAGGTCAAATGGGAGTCGTAGGGAACGGTGCTGGTGCCATTGGACCAGTTCACCGTCGAAGTGATATCCACTGTTTGGCCCACGTTTAGAGTGGCGCTGGTGGGGTCCAGGGAGATCGAGATGACGGTGGGACCTCCATTGACCGTGATCGTGGCGGTGGTATTCAATCCATTGGCGGTGGCGGTGATGACTGCGGAGCCCTGCGCTACGGCTGTGACTACACCCGCCGCGTTCACCAGGGCGACGCTGGGGACGTTCGTGGACCAGGATACGTTGGCATCGTACGGGGTGGTGGATGTGCCATTGGACCAGTTGGCCGTGGCGGTGAAATCCGCCGTCTGCCCTACGCTGAGGGTGACGCCCGCAGCGGGGTTGAGGGTGATGGACGTGAGGGTGGGACTGCTCGCACTCACCGTGATAGCGGCGGTGGTGTTGAGGCCGTTGGCGGTGGCTGTGAGGATGGCCGATCCCGGGGCCACGGCCGTGACCACGCCAGCCGAGTTCACCGTGGCTACGTTGGGGAGGTTGCTGGTCCAGGTCACGGTGGAATCGTAGGGCGTGGTGGTGGTGCCATTGGACCAATGGGCGGTGGCCGTGAAGTCCGCTGTCTGCCCCACGTTGAGGGTGACGCCCGCCGCCGGGTTCAAGGTGATGGAGGTGAGGATGGTGCTGGCGGCCTGGACTATCACGGTGGCCGCCCCCTGGATGGTACCTTTCGTGGCGGTGATGCTGGCATTGCCCGCTGCCACTCCATTCACCAGACCGCTGGCCGAGACCGAAGCCGTCCCGGGTGCGCTGGAGGTCCACGTCACGTCACTGTCGTAGGGCGTGACCGTGGTTCCGTCGGAGAAGTGGCCCGTGGCCTGAAGATCCGCCGAACCACCCACATTGAGCGTGGGTCCCGAGGGCGCCAGGGTGATGGAGACCAAGGCGGCGGCGGGGGGTGGCGTCACTGGCACCGGAGAGGCGCCACCGCCACCGCCGCCGCAGGCCAGGACCACCAAGGACAGCAGACAGGCGCTGGCCGCCCGAAGAGGGCGAAACCCCCATGGAGTAGCTGATGGAACCGGTGAAGGAGAGGGGGATTGGATGGTGGGCATGGGGCCTCCAGGGTGTCTCGCCAGGGTGCGGGGTACCCAGAGAGGGGCACAGGGACGGTTTGGTGAAAGGGGTTGGGCCACCCCCATCGAAGCCACCGGGCGTGGCCCGTTGGGGTGATTCCAACACTCTTGCCTTTTCGCCAGCCAGACCTCTTAAACTGGGCCAACCCCCTTCCGGAGACAGCCCTGAGCGCTAGGACGCCCACCGTATTCCTCGATCCCCAGAGCCGGGAGCCGGTCTATCTCCAGATCGCGCACTCCCTCATGCAGGAGATCCATCGGGGCCGACTCCATCCCGGGGATACCCTGCCGGGCTACCGCACCCTGGGTGAGCGGTTGGGGGTGAGCCGCAACACCGTGATGGCGGCCTACCGGGAGCTACAGGCCGAAGGTTGGGTGGTCTCCACCCCCGGCGAGGGCAGTCGGGTGGCGGCAGAGCCCCCGACCCGCCTGCCTGGGCAGAAGCCACCGCCTGGCCTGGCCGCCCCTGAACCAGCCATGGGTCTTGCCATGGGTTTCGACCTGGCCTCTGGAAGCCTGGAGGAGACCCCCAAGGGGGCCCCAGGGCTGCTGAAGGTGGCCAGCGGGATGCCGGATCCCCGCCTCCTGCCCGGGGCAGAGTTGGCCCGGGCCTACCGGCGGGCCTTGGTCCTGAACCGGCAGCAGAACCTGGAATTGGAAGATCCCCAGGGCCACCCCATGTTGCGTCAGTCCCTGGCTTGGATGCTCAGTGAATCCAGGGGCATCGCGGCCTCCCCGGACAACATCCTGGTCACCCGGGGCAGCCAGATGGCGCTGTTTCTGGCAGGCCAGGCACTGATCTCGGGCAACGAGGCGGTGGCGGTGGAAGCCCTGGGCCACCCAGGTGCCTGGGAGGCCTTTGCCCGGGCCGGTGCCCGCTGCCTGCCCGTGCCAGTGGATGCTGAGGGTCTGCGCGTCGGGGCCCTGGCCCAACTGGCGGAATCCGAGCGTCTGCGAGCGGTTTTCGTCACGCCCGTGCGCCAGTACCCCACGCTGGTGGCCCTGTCTGCCGAGCGGCGGACCCGTCTGATGGAACTGGCCCAAGCCCACCGCTTCGCCATCATCGAAAACGACCAGG
>JAYVRY010000155.1:0-5926 GCA_043775845.1 Acidobacteriota bacterium | reverse complement strand
TGGGTGCCGTCGTCCATGCGCTTCCGGTACTTGTTCAGGAAGCCGATGTTGATGGCGTGCAGGCCCTCGATGTCCTTGCCGGGATCCACCAGATCCATGACCTCGTCATCCTTGATCTCGCTGTAGCGCAGGGGGTAGAAGATGAAGATGCCGTGCGTCTTCTCATCCTGGTTGAGCCGCGCCACCAACTTCACCATCTGCATGCCGTTCTCCACGCGGAGCTCGGCGGCATTGATGCCCACCTCCTCGCAGTCCTTCATGAGCCAGCGCTGGTAGGTGAGGCTGCCCGCATCCTCGCTGCCAAGGATGACCCCCACACCGGGCGCGAAACCCAGCTTCTTGATGTTGGAACGCACGAGATCCAGGTAGTGGCGGGCGGTTTCCTGGCAATCGAGCTTTCCGGATAGGGACATGGGCATTCAACACCTCGGCTCTATTGTACCTTGGGTCAATTGCTCCATCGGCATCACGGCCCCTTATGCTGATTCCATGAGAACCGCGAAACCCAAGGTCGGCCCCAGGCCCCGTGATCTCCAGATTCGGCTGCGGGCCGCCTACCCGGATGCCCGCTGCGCCCTGGACCACCAGGATCCCTTCCAGCTGGTGGTGGCCACCGTCCTCAGCGCCCAGTGCACGGATGCCCGGGTGAACCTCACCACGCCAGCCCTCTTCACCCGCTTTCCCGACGCGGCCAGCCTGGCCGGGGCCCGGCTGGAAGAGCTGGAAGCCCTCATCAAATCCACGGGCTTCTACCACAACAAGGCCAAGAACCTCATCGGGCTGGGCCAGGCCCTCATGGCCCGCCACGGTGGCGTGGTGCCCGACGACCTCGCCACCCTCACGGCCCTGCCCGGCGTGGGGCAGAAGACCGCCAATGTGGTGCTGTCCAACGCCTTCGGGATCCCCGCCCTGCCGGTTGACACGCACATCTTTCGCGTGGCCCGGCGCCTGGGACTGTCCAAGGCTTCGACACCCGAAAAAGTGGAAGCGGATCTCTGCCGCCTCTTCCCCCGCGACCAGTGGATCGACCTGCACCACCAGCTCATCTTCCATGGACGGCGCGTCTGCGATGCCCGCCGCCCCGACTGCGCTGCCTGCACCCTGTTGGATCTCTGCCCCACGGGCCTCGGCAAGATGAAGGATCCCCATTCGGGGGTGAGATTCACGCCCGCTCCAGAAGGCCTGCGACCTTCTGGAGAGCAGAAAAGCGACGCGCCAGAAATGGAAGGGACAGCCCAGCGCGGACGCCAACGGATTTTGAGCCTGGTGCCCAGCGTGACCGAGCTGCTGGTGCAGTGGGGCCTGGGGGCGCAGCTGGTGGGGCGCACCCGCTACTGCATCGAGCCCCGCTGGATCCGCAACACCGTGCCCACGGTGGGTGGCACGAAAGATCCCGACCTGAACCGTATCCGCGATCTGGCGCCGGACCTGGTCATCCTCGAGCGGGACGAAAATCCCAAGGCCGTGGCCGATGCGCTCTCAGCCATGAACATCCCCTGGCTGGCCCTCGAGATCCGCACGGTGAAAGATGCCATCGCCAGCCTGCGCGAGCTGGGCGCGCGACTGGGCATGGCTGAGACCGCCGAGGCCCGCGCCAGCGACCTGGAAACGAGCCTGAAAGGACGCCGCCGCAAGGGGCCGAAGGCCTTGACCCTGATCTGGAAGGAGCCCTGGATGAGCTCCGGACCCGATACCTACGTGGGCGATCTGCTGCGCCAAGGGGGCCTCACCCCCATCGGCCCCGACCGCTATCCGGTGCTCTCCGATGAGGACCTGGAAGCCCTGGAGCCTCAGATCATCCTGCTGCCCTCCGAGCCCTACCGCTTCAACCGCCGCCACCAGGCCGAGCTGCAGAAGCGCTTCCCCAAGGCCGCCATTCACTTGGTGGATGGCCAGGCCCTCACCTGGTACCTGAGCCGCACGGAGGATGGGTTGGCGTTGGTGCGGTCTCTCCTCCCCTGAAGGGGATGATGATCTTGGCATCGCCATTCGAGGTATTCTGGTGCCTGCCGGAACCACCCGCGGAGATCCGATGCCCCTCGCCCTGCCCACCCTTTTGCTTTGCCTCCCTACGCTTCAGGCCCCTGCTCCTGTGTCAGAGCCTCAGGCCGTGCTGGACGCCGCCCGCGCCAAGGCCAAGGCCGTGGGCGAAGCGCGCGCCGCCTTCATGAAGGCCGGTGGCAACACCAAGGATTTCAAGGGTGATTGCAGCAAGGAACTGGCGGCTCTGGACGCACGCCTGGCCACCGAGAAGCGGCCCGAGGTGCGGCAGGCCCTCCTCGTCAGTCGCCTCTTCCTTCTGCAATATGCCAAGGCCGCGCCCACCGCCGAGCAGCTGGAACCGGTCCTGCGGGAAGTGCCGCCCACCGCCAGCGCCTGGACCCTCGATGCGGGTCTGCTGTCAGCCCGCGTGGAGAAGGATCCCCTGGCTTGGGGGCCCTACGTGGCCGAAGCCCGGACCAAGCATGCCGATGCGGGTCTGCGGCGCACCCTGCTCTTCGACCACTTCCTGAGTCGCCTGGAGGCCGGTGATGCAGCAGGATGGAAAGCCGCCATGACCGACATCAAGGCCCAGTTCCCCGCCCTGGCCGAGCGGGCCCAGTCCTTCCTGGATGCTGAGGCCAAGACCGCGCCCGGCCAGGTAGCGCCCGCCTTCACCGTGCAGGCCCTGGGCGATCCCAAGACCACCTACACACTGGACACCTTCAAGGGCAAATACCTCTTCATCGACTTCTGGGCCACCTGGTGCCCGGACTGCCGCGCGGAACTCCCGGGCATCCACGCCGCCTGGGCCAAGTTCAAGTCGCCTTCCCTCGAGTTCCTATCGCTGTCCTTCGATCGCCGCGTGGAACACATCGCGCCGTTCCGCCAGCAGGCCGCCACGCCCATGGACTGGAAGCACGCTTTCATTGAAGGTGGGTTCCAGAACCCGCTGGCCGACACCTATGGCGTGAAAGGCATCCCCAAGGCGCTGCTCATCGGGCCCGACGGAAAGATCCTGGCCAGCGGCGCCCAGCTGCACGGCGAGAACCTGGATAAGACCCTGGCCAAGTTTCTGGTGCGCTGAATCCGCTGCGCGGATTCAGATAGGGCCCGCGTTCGCGGGCCCGCTGTTTGGTAGGGAACTCACTCTCCGCTGCCATCCAGGTCGAAGAGATGCCGGGTGACCTCGGCGCGATCCAGGCGGCGGGCGGCGTCGGGTTCATCCTTGATGGCGTCGGTGGGGCTGCGCAGGAGGGCCCGCACCAGGGACTGGGCCATGGCCCGGATCTTTTCCCGATCGCCTTCGGAAAGGTGCTGCAGCTGCGCCAGGCGCTGATCGAATTCCACCTCGCGGATGGTTTCGAATTTCTGGCGCAGCGAGGTGATGGTGGGCACCACGGCCAGGGAGCCGAACCAGGCGAAGAACTTGTCGATCTCTTCTTCGAGGATGACCATGGCGGGGCCGATCTCGTTCTGCCGTTCCTGGCGGTTCCGCTCGGCGATTTCCTGCAGATCGTCCACGGCGTAAAGGAAGGCGTTTTCCAGCTCGGCCACCTTGGGATCCACGTTGCGGGGAATGCCCAGGTCGAGAAAGAAGAGAGGCTGACCACGTCGCTTGGATAGCGCCTGACGCGCCGTCTCCATGCTGAGCACCGGCACGGTGGACGAGGTGGCGGAGATGACCACATCGGCCTTGGGCAGCCGCTCGGCCAGCTCCTCCCAGGGATAGGCCTTGCCGCCCCGTTTGCAAAGCGCTTCGGAGCGGGCGAGGGTCCGGTTCACCACTTCGATGTTGCGGGCCCCGCGAGCCAACAACAGATCGTAGAAAATGGAGGAGGTTTCCCCGGCACCCAGGATGAGGAACTTGCGGGGCGCGAGGTCCTCGAAGATCTTTTGCGCCAGTTCGATGGCCACGCCCGGAATGGAGATGGGACGGGAGCTGAGGCCCGTTTCGGAACGGACGCGCTTGCCCGTTTCCAGGGCCTTCTGGAAGAGCCGGTGCAGCACGGCGCGGGTGGCCCCGGTGCTCGAGGCTAGGCGGAAGGCTTCCCGCACCTGGCCGATGATTTGATCCTCGCCCAGCGCGAGGGATTCGAGCCCCGCCGACACGCGCAGGAGATGCCGCACAGCCTCGTGGCCGGAAAAGCGGTAGCCGACGCCTTCGATATCGACGTGGGGAACGCCATGGAAACGGGCGATGAATTCCGTGAGGGCAGGGATGGGCTCCCGTCCCGCCATGGCTGGGCCGGTCAGGCCATAGACCTCGCTGCGGTTGCAGGTGGACAGGATGACGCCTTCGGCCAGGAGGCCTTCCTCCCGCAGGGCGTTCAAGGCCTCCCGCACCTTGTCAGGTGAGAAGGCCAGCCGCTCACGGAGTTCCACCGGGGTCTGCCGATAATCCCAGCCAGCCAGGACGAGGGGGGATTCGTCGTGGCCACTCACTTGAACGTGTGCCCCTGGGAGATGAAGAGGTTCACGATCGTGTAGGAAAACAGCACGGCCATGAAGCCCGTCACGGACAGCAGGGCGATCTTTTTACCGCCCCATCCGATCCATCTGGGGAATAGGGTGAGGAGGTAGAGGGCGATGATGAGGAAGGTGAAGAGCACCTTGGGATCCCAGTAGGTGCCCCAGTTGATCTTGGCCCAGATGAGGCCCAGCACCGCAGCCACCGTGAGGGCCGACACGCCAATGACCACGGCGGTCTGGTGCAGTCGGCTGAGCACATCCAGGGCCGGGAGGCGAGAAAACATCAAGCCGAGGTTGCGACGGCGGATCTGTTTGTTCTGGATGAGGTAGAGCTGGGCCAGCACGAAGGAGAGGCTGAGCGCCGCGTATCCGACAATCGCCATGGTGACGTGGAAGGCGAAGAGAGGTCCCGTGAGGCCCGGGTGCTTCACGGCCACCTCCCCACCCTGCCTGGCCAGCAGGGAGATGCACAGGAACAGGATGGCGATGGGGATGAGAAAGGGGCCCGTGGAGTTCTCCCGGTGCTTCAGGAGGAGGATCCCGTAGGCCCCAATGACCACCCAGGCAAAGAAGGACATGGAGGCGGGCAGGTCATGATAGGGCACGGCGTGGGCGGCCTTGGCCCCGAAGTAGAGGGCGAACCAGTGGACCGCGAAGCCCAGGAGCAAGAAGATCGACGTGGCCTTGCCATGGGCCTCCCTGTCCGTGCGCAGGTGGGCGATGGAATACCCCTCCGCCGCAGCGTAGAGGATCAAAGCGATGGCGCTCAGGCTGGTATGGGCCGACATGGCATTCATCATATCTCAGCGGCCCTGCAGCCAGGCGAGCACGGTCTCGGGCTTCTGGAAGCCCAGGAGACGGCGCAGTTCCTTACCCTCACCATCCAGGAGAATGACGGTGGGGTAGCTGCGGATCTGCAGCTTGGCGGCGAGATCCTTGCGCTTGGCATCCGTGTCGATGCGGATGGCCACGGCGTTCTGGGTGAGCCAGCCCTTCACGCTGGCCTCGGGCCAGGTCTTTTCATCCAGCTCCTTGCACTGGGCACACCACTCCGCGTAGACATCCACCAGCACGACCTTGCGCTCGGCCTTGGCCTTGGCCAGGGCGCCTTCGAGATCCCCTTCCAACCAGCCCGTGTGTTCTTCCTTCACCGCCGTGGCGGCCCCGCCACGGGGCAGAAGCTGAATTCCGAAAGCTACTTCGTTAGCACGAATCCAATGGAAGATACTGAGAACCAGAAGGAGGATGGCGAATCCCTTCCGGATCTGGGCCAGAAATGCTTCAGCTGGCTCGAAGACACCGAAGACGGCTGCACCAACCAGCTGGACCACGCCCATCAGAGCCAACAATACCCATTCGGGGACCACCAATCGGATGCTCCAGACAGCAAACCCGAGAATCACTAAACCCATGATCCGTTTGAAACGAGTCAGCCACTCTCCGCTCTTGGGCAGGCTCGCGCTGAACGTTCCAA
>JAYVRY010000154.1:0-22769 GCA_043775845.1 Acidobacteriota bacterium | reverse complement strand
TCCTGCCAAGGGTAAAGTCCCCTTTCCCGAGTCCACGCTGAGCGAAAGCCTCTTCAATCTTTCGGAGCCAGCCTGAAGTGGACCATCCAGGATGGACTCTTCACGGCCTATTAGGCATGAAGCCCCGCGACCGGCAGGATGCCTTGGGAGTCGTGTTCACTCAGTCCAAGGCACCTCTACTGCTTGCTGTCGCACTGCTCGCAGAGCGTACGGATCCACCCCCCAGGCCTTGGTTTTCCTGGTGCCCCGCAGTCCTCACAGATCGAGAATGACTCGGCTTCAGCTTCGTCGACCAAAGTCCTGAAGACCTCTGAGCGCGAATTGTCGTCTTCAATGAGCGATTCCGCTTCAGCCGTCACCGTGAAAGATCCCAAACCGATGCAGTCCACCCTGACCGATCCATCGTCGAGGTAGAAGCGCAGTCCGCCGAACTTCTCCTTCACCTGAATGACCTTGATCCATTCAGGCTTCGCCGCGAAGAGCCGCTCCAGGATGCCGTGCCACCCTCGGCCCACAGACTCCTTCGCCAAGGCGAGATCGTAGCCCCCATCCTCATAGATGACGAAGCCAGGCAGACGCCATTCTCTGTTCATGTGGTTGACTCCTTACCTTGGCCTCGGCCAGGGTGCTCACTGGCTTTGAGGTGGACAACGATCACTGGATTCAGGGGCAGATAGTCCTCGTCGCAGACCGAGGCATTCACGAAGGTCGTCCCGCGCCTCCTGATACGACCGGCACTGTCATGGATGTGGCCGAAAACATGCAGACGCGGCTTCACCGTCGCCAGACGGACTGAAAGCTCCTCACACCCCAGGTGCTCCCCTTGGCCGACCTGGTCAAGAACACCGTGAGGCGGAGCGTGAGTCACGAGGATATCGGTGTCCATGGGGATCTTGTTCCAGGCCTCACGGAGGCCCTGCCCCCTCGGCGGAAGATTGAAGGCCCAGTCCATGAACCATGGTTGCCAGGGAGAGCCCCAGAGCCGAAAGCCCTCCACCTCGCATCCAGAGTCCTGGAGGTAGGTGATCCCAGGATGGTCCTGGAGCAACAGGTTGGCGATGTCGGGATGCCGCTCAAACAGGAAATCATGGTTGCCGGCAACCAGGATTTTATGGGGATGCGGAAGGGCATCCAACCAGCACAGGAATGCGGCGACCTCTCTGAAGGAACCCTCCCCTGTAGCGTCGCCTGCGTGGATGAGAAGATCCCCATCGGGGACACGAAGCTTCCGATGCTGGTTGTGGCTATCGCTGATACAGACGATCTTCATGGCGTGGGCACTCCATTTGGGTTCAGGTGCGCGGTTGGTGGAGGCCTCAACCCTGTCCACCTGAGGGCTTCTTCTGCAGATACGCCTGTCGCCTGGCCTTCTTGGCCGCCTGATGCTCCTCACCTTGCTTCTTGGCCCAATGCCCCGGTCCAGGCGTGGGGATCTCCCACTTGTGAGCCCAATTCAGGATCGCATTACCCGAGAGGCCGAACCGCTTCCCAATTTCCGTCGCTGGTATCTGGGGAATGAGTTCTGCGAGCACCTCACGGGTGAGCTCGGCAGGACGAGTCACCACTTCCTCCTCTTCCCCCGGTTGGCGAAGCTCCTTCCTCCGCTTGGCCCACTCACCACGGTGCACTGGCTCGATGCCGAACTTGAGGCACCACTGCTTGATGGTGTTGCCAGAGACGCCATACATCTCGCCGATCTTGCACGCAGGGTACCGGTTGATCAGGTCTTCCAGTTCCGCTGGAGTCGGTCGCACCTTCGCTGGTGGCGCTTCCGTGGTACCCCCTTCGCTCTTCCCAACGTAGTTCGACGGGTGAAGGTCCTTCAGCTTGAATTTGAGGTCCAATTTCCCCATGAGACGCTCCTTGCGGAGGCCTTCATAGAACTCGTCGACAGCTTCGACCTCGTCATCACAAGAACCGATCGTTGGAGCTTTCTCGTCAAGTTCATCGGCTACCTGTCCGACCCTTGGGTTCTTGTAGTGGAGTTCGATCATCTCCTGGCTCGTGCCCACGGCACTAGCAACGACGCTGATCTTCACACCAGACAAAAGCCAAGTGGTAATGCAGGTATGCCTCAAGGCATAGAACGTAAGATCAAGATCCATCTCCTCCATGCACTCTTTGAAAGCCCTGGAGTAGTGGTTCTTGCCCCACGCAGTTCCATTTGCCTTCAGGAACATCGGCTCTTCGGGATCCCTGCCAACGCAA
Source organism: Acidobacteriota bacterium (assembly GCA_043775845.1). GTDB lineage: Bacteria > Acidobacteriota > Holophagae > Holophagales > Holophagaceae > Geothrix. The sequence continues at coordinate 20,561 of JAYVRY010000154.1, read as the reverse complement.
ATGTGGTGAAACACTGCAATCGCCTCCTTGCGGAGCGGGGCTAACCGTTCTCGCTGGTGGCCCTTGTCGAATCCCACGACAATGGCTCGGTCCAATGGCCTGAAGTGCTTCACTTTCCATCGACGCATGGCACCTGGCCGACTGCCCGTGAGGAGACCGCCATACACGAGCCCCCTAAGCTCCGGGGTGCAGCGGTTCAGCAGATCGCTCTGCTCGCGCGCATCCAGCACTTGGTCCCGGCTGGCTGTCGTATCCGGATAGGGCTCCACCCCACGCCAAGCCAGGTCCGAATCGATCCATCCCGCACGATAGGCGCGATTCAGCGCGGCGACCAAGTCCGCGAGATACCTGTTGCACGTGCTCTGACGTCGCCGCTTGCAGACTGGATCATCCGCATCGAAGTCCTCATCGGTCTTCGGACCCTCACCCTTCTTGGACCTCCGCTGAGGGCCGGTGCTGAGGATATCTCCCCGCCAGACCTCAATGTCATTCTCGGTGAGCTTCGCCAGTTCGTGATGTCCCAGGGCCCGATGGATCCGCTTGATCTTCGAGCGAGCCGACCCGAACGACTCGATCTGCTTTTGCTCAAGAATCCAGAGGTGCTGATCGAGCGCATTCCCCACGGTCGGGCTCTCTGGCCTCTGCTTGTCTCCAGCCTTCCAGGGAGTCGCTGTCGGATCAGAGGTGGTTGCTAGACCATGCGGGTGGAGCTTGCGCTCACACCAGGATTCCGCCGCAAGCATCGCCTCGGCGTAGGTGTAGACGGGATAATCATCCTGCTTAGACGCCTCAGGGGGCACGCCGATGACCTCCTCGCGCCCGTCGGTCAGCTGGGCCACCCACACGGCCCCATGAGCGCCCTTCCGGAAGCCCAGCCGCTTATACTTGGCGACTTTTGTCCAGTAGGGCGACTTCCGAGCCGGAAGACTTGCCCGTTCCTCTTCCGAAGCGAATTTGGGCTTCTGTTTCTGGATGTAGGACTTCGCCTTGGGCTTACTCATGGCGGGTCCTATCGGACGTCAGGTCTTCCAGTCCCCCTTCGAAGGGACTCAGACCGAACTTGGGAAGGGGCCCGCGCAGCCCCGTGTAAAGCATCCTTACGCCGAGCGGAGAAAGAGGCTTCCGGTACGCCGCCAGGATGGCCTCAAGGCGCGCACGCTCCGAGGCGAGCAGGGCGGTGCCATCTTTCCGGATTCCGAATGGCTTGAGGAACCGCCAAGGTTTATCTGATTCGACCCACTGGTTACGCAGGGCCAGATCGAGCGAGGCCCGAAAGAGGAGGATGACCCGGTTGGCTGCCGTGATTCGAGCCAGGAAGCCGGGAGAGTCGTAATCGATGGCGTCGCTGCCATCCGGTCTGGGGGGCGTCATACCTGAGGACTACCCACAACTTTCACCTGCAGCAGAATCCCTGCGGGCCCATATCCGCCTGCCAGTCTCCCAACGGACCCCAGTGCCCTATCGGCGTGAGTTCCTGGGTGCCTATCGCTCCAACCCTCGGCGAACCGGACCCATTCCGACTGCGATATAGGGACATCACTCGCGCGGCCGTCCAGAGGATCGTCAAGGAGGCCATGTCACCAAAACAAACCCAAGAGGTACTCCAGGAGTTTGCCAAGAATGTGGACTCGAATGACCGCCTACGTTTCCACGCAGTCGTGGAAACGGAACTCAATGGACTCCATGAGGGCAACATTATTCGCTACAGACTGAGCGAGGATGTGTGGAAAGCTTGGCGCACCAAGTGGGATCAAGAAATCGATACGGGAAGACCTTCCGACTGATTAGAGATTCTTGGAGCCACTCAGCTCAGCCGGGTCGGAGGCCTGCTTCCAATCCATGTGGCGGGTGCCGATCATCACGCCGGCCAATAGCGCGAAAAGCAGCAGGGAGCCCAGCAGGAGGGCGTTGTCCTCAGAAGCCAGGAGGCCGTAGAGGGCGGCGTAGAGCAACGCCAGTCCTCCCGTGAACAGAAGGGTTTCGCGCCGGTTTTTCAGGACACCGGCGAGGTAGGCTCCCAGAAGGGCAAGGTTGCTCACCGTGGCCACCGCGTAGGCAAGCGGGAACCCAAGGTGTTCGGAGAGGCTGAGCAGAAGCAGGAAGAAAATCGCCAGGGCCATGCCCACCAGCAGATACTGGACTGGATGAAGGGGCAGAGCACGCAGCACCTCCCGGAGCAGGAAGGCCCCAAAGGTCAGCAGGATGAACAGGAAGCCATACTTCGCGGCGCGTTCCGACTGAAGGTAGATGTTCACGGGATCGATGAAGGCCACCCCGACATGCTGGGCCGTGGCCTCAGTCCCGCCCTTCAATAGGAGGTCCAAGTCTCGGCTGAGGTGCGGGATCTTCCACTGGGCTGAGAACCCCTGACTGGACCAGGTACGGTCCACGGGGGCAAAGCCTCCCTCGAAGCTGGGCGCCGGCCAGGCCCCGTGCAGGTCCACTCGCGTCTCTTCGGCGATGGGCGCGAGATGCAAACTGCGGGTGCCCATGACTTCCAGTGGAATTTCGAAGGCAAGCTCTCGCGCCTGGCTGAGATCCAGGTTCGGCAGGGGCACATGGATGCCGGTGGACGGATAGGCGCGCCGGGTACCGGGCAGGAAGGCAAGGGAATGCCCCTCCAGGGTCAAGGCCATCCGGTTCAAGATGCCCCGCGGATCGCTGATGCCCATCGAGAGGAAGGGCATGCCGATTTTCAGGTTCCGGCCTGGATGGATTCCCGCCATGGCGTCCATGGCAAAAAGCCCCTTGATGGGGCCCGTCACCCGATAGACCTGGGTTCGGTAGAGCCCCCGGCGACGTGCTTCGATCTGCACGGTTCCATTCAAATTCAGCTCCTTGGGCACCAGGCAGCGTTCCCGCTCGACTTCCTCCCAGATCTCCTGCCATTCTCCCGTTTTCTCGTTCTTCTCGGCCCGTTTCACCTCCACGCTGTAGGGGATGACCAGGAGCGGCCCCACCAGTGTTTGGGGGGCTGCGGTCAGTCGGGCCACTTGGTTTTCGGTCTCTATCTGCCGGCGGTTGCGACTTTCCACGAGCCCCTGGGTGGTCAGGAGTGGGATGAGCAGGAGCATGGCAAGGCCCATCACTGCCATGGCCTTCAGTGGAAAGGAGAACCGCATACCAACCTCCGGGATTTGATCTCTGGAGGATGCGGCGCCTCTGTGAAGTGACGATGTGCCCCTGTGTGCTGAGGGTGAATTAACGGGGCAGGAGGAGCCGGGCTATCGCGCCGCCCTGAGAGCTGTTTCCCAATGAGGTCTGCCCGCCATGGAGCAAGGCCACTTCCCGAACGAAACACAGGCCCAGTCCCGTTCCCTTGGCTTCTCCGTCGGGGCGGGGCAAGGAGAAAAAGGGCGTGAAGACCTTCTCCAAGGCAAAGGCAGGCAAACCAGGTCCACGGTCCTCAACCTGGATGGTCAGGGTGTCGGCTTCGGACCGCAGGGCAATGAGCACCTCGGACTGCCTCGGGGCGAAGGACATGCCGTTATCCACAAGGTTGCCCAGCGCCTGCTCCAGCAGGAACACGTCGCCTGGAACCGTGGCCCCGGCCAACCCCTGCACCACCAGCTTCACGCCGCGTCGGGCCGCCTGGGTTTCACGGCTGGCCACGACACGTGAGCTCAAGGCTGCCAGATCCACAGGCGCGACGTCCTTTAGGGCCTGCCGGTGCTGAAGGTCTGCCAGAGCCAGCATGCGATCCACCAGATCCCTCATTCGCTGTTCTTGCTCCAGGATATTGGTCAGGAAGCGTTCACGATCGAGCTCCGGAAGCGGCTCACGCAACAACTCCGCCGCCCCCCGAATGGCGGACAGGGGACTTTTCATTTCATGCGTCAGGCTCTGGACGTACTGCTCCACATAGTCGCGACCATCGATCCGGGCCCGCATGGCCTCAAGGGCGGCGCCGAGTTCGCGCAATTCCGGCGCTCCGAGGACAGGCAGTGGTGTCCGCCCATCCACGCCCACGCTTCGGGCATAAATGCGAAGCTTGGCCACATCCCGATTCAGCCACCAGGTCAGGGCGAATCCCACCAGCAGGGATACCCCCACGAGGATCGCTCCGCCATTGCGAATCCGATGCTCGCTTCGCTCCGCGTAGGGCTGGACGCTGGCGGTGGGGGCAACCACCGTCAACACCCCAAGCAGCCGACCTTCAGACCGCACGGGAGCTGCCACATGCATGGCAGAGGTCCGGGGGTCCTGTGGATCCAGGCGCGTGGCGCGCACACCGTACTGGCCACGCAGGGTCAACATGACATCGTTCCAGCGGGAGTAATCCTGACCCACGGCCAATCCTTCGCTGTCGAAGCGCACGATACCCTGGTCGTCTGTCACATAGAGACGCAGACCCGCTTGGTGTTTGAGCATGCCCCAGATAGAGGCCTGGATGTCGCGGTCCCGATAACGTGTGTAGGCTGTGGCCAGGCGACCCTCCGCCAGGCGATTCTGCAGCATGTCCTCGGCGGCCAGCTCCGCCAACAGGTTGGCGGTGTCCACCAGGGCCACCTCCATCCCCTGGCGCACCCCGGGTTTTACCTCTTTGGAAAAGGTCGAGAGCACGAAGTAGGCTGCCAGGCCAACGATGAGGAAGACTCCCAGCAGGAGCCGGATCCCAAGCCTCATGATTCATCCACGCTGTAGCCCAGGCCTCGATGGGTTTGGATGGGATCGGCGTCCGGAGCCACACTGCGGATCTTCGCCCGCACCGTTTTGATGTGGGTGTCCACCGTTCGATCCAGCGTTTCTTCCGCCCCGGCCCAGACCCTGTCCATCAATTCAGCACGCGTGAAGATGCGGCCCCGGTGGTTCAGCAACGTCCGCAGAAGGTCGTATTCGAAACGGGTCAGGTCCAGGAGGTGGCCCAGGTAGGTGATCCGGTGGGCGGTGGCATGCACCTGAAAGCTGGTGCGGGAGGCCGTTGGTTGGGAGCGGCGGAGAATTGTCCGCACCCGCGTGGCCACTTCCCGTGGACTGAAGGGCTTGGTCACGTAATCATCGGCCCCGATCTCGAGTCCCACGATGCGATCCACCTCATCCCCGCGGGCGGTCAGAAACAGGATGGGCACCTCAGAGAAGGTGCGAATGCGCCGGCAGACTTCAAAGCCCGACAGATCAGGCAAGCCCACATCCAGGATCACCAGGGCCAGATCATTGCCGCGGATCAGCTCAAGGGCCTGCCCGCCAAGCTCACACCAGAATGGCTCGAAGCCCTCCGTGCGCAGCACGTACAACAGCGTGTCCGCGATCGCACGCTCATCCTCCACCACTAGGATTCGTCCAGGCATAGGGTGGACGGTACCAGTTGTGTGACCTGTTGGCCATGCCTGGGAGGCGTACCCAAGGGATGAATGGTCATCTCATGGATGGCAAATTGCTTCCTGCTGTTGGGTCACCTTCAGCCTGAAAACAAGAACCCGCGAAGGTCGTGAATCGCCCTACCCGAATCAAGCGGGAGGTTGCCCCGAAGAGCGGCCCTGACGCTGTCATCCCGAAGAAATGCCTCGAAACAGGAATGTCTTGATTCGAGAATGACGAATCAAGCTCGACCAATGAGCCTGCTTTCATGGTCATCGGCTTCCTGGCAGACCCTGGCTGTGAGCGATTCATTCACCGGAAAGCCATGTGCCACCCCAGCCCTGCCCCAGAATGGAGCCATGCTCGATCTCACCAAATTCATCGGAATGCTGTGCATGCCCATGGGCCTGCTGTGGCTTGGCGTGGGACTGGCGGCACTGTGGGCCTTCCGGCGGGGGCTGCGGTTTCTGGGTGGTTTTCTGGGGTTGTTGTTTTGCGGTCTCGCGCTGGCCGGGAATCCCCAGGTGGGGGCTTGGCTGATGGGTCGTCTCGAGTCGACGATCCCGGCCTTGCCCCAGGACGCGGCCCCCTTCGATGCCTTGCTCATCCTCGGGGGCGGGAGCGAGATCGATGACCAGGGCCGACCCATGCTGGGGTTCAGTGGTGATCGGATCGTCGAGGCTGCGCGGCTGTGGCATGCCGGAAGGACGAGACGTTTGGTGGCCAGCGGTGCGTCCCACGATTCCCCGACCAGCCACCGCAACCTGGCCACGGAGACCCGCCAGATCTGGCTGGAACTGGGCATCCCAGCCAGCGCCATCACCTGTCTGGAAGAGCCCTGCTTCATCACCCGCGACGAGATCCGCGCCTACCGGCGCCTGAAGATCCGGGAGGGCTGGCAGCGGGTGGGACTGCTCAGTTCCGCCTGGCACCTGCCCCGGGCCATGGCCCTGGCGCGTCGGGAAGGACTGGAGGTGATCCCCATTCCCAGCGATCGCCGGGGACGCATCCCCCGCTTCCAGCTGTGGCATCTGGTTCCCCAGCAGGAGGGCCTCATGAAAACCCAGTTGGCCTGCTGGGAAATGCTGGGGCGGCGGGTCGGCCGCTGAGAGGCGCCCACTCCCTTGACTGCACGCCCCGACTTCGCATGCCTTTGGACAACCCCTGTCCAAGCAGATGAGCGATCCTGACAGCGCCCCGTTCTCCCGCGAAGGGGCGCCCGTTCTGCCAGGATAGTGAGGAATACCGCCCTTCCCGAGGCCCAGCGTTGAGTTACGACCCCTTTGATGGTGTGCTGCTGAACGACCCCCGACCGCCGGTGTCCGGGGCGGTGGGCATGTTGTTGCACCTGAGAGTGGCCCGCCGCCAGGCCAAGGCCCAGGGCTGGCCCAAGCCCAGCCTCGAGGGCCTGAAGGCCCGGGCCCAGGCCTGCCGCGAGCTGCTGGCCCAGGGGCTCTTTCCCGCCAGCCTTCAAGGCCTGAAGGCGTACGGGCTGGAGCTGGGCAACCCGAAGTCCCTCCACAGCCTGGCCAGCCTGGTGGCGCACCTGGAGGCCTACCTCCTGGAGGTGGAGCGAGCGGGTTTTTTGGAGCCGGACGCGGCCCTCTGGCGGGCGGTGGATCTCGAACTGCAGGGCCAACGGGGGCTTTGGATCGAGCGCACCGAAGCCGATGGTCCCCTCAAGGCCGGGCTGCGGGACCTGGTGCCCGCGCGGCTCCGGGCCCTGGCCTGTGTGCCGGGACTGAGCGGCGCCAGCTTCGCTTTGGCCACCCGCAAAGGCGCAGGCCACTCGGGCCTTTTTGGAAGTGCCCAGCCCCTGGTGGAGTGGTTCCTGGAGGGCATCGAAGCCCACGGAGAGGGCCTGCCCAATGAGCTGGATCTGACGGAACCTGAAGGCTGGGGTTCCGCGCCCTGGGCCGACGCGCTGGAGGCGCTGTTCGAGGGGCCGCTCGGCCTCGAGGCTCACGCCGGTGTCTTTCAGCGCGGCCTCGTGGAAGGTCCCGTGGATCTCCTCCGCCACGCCGTGGAACAGGTCTGCGCCTGGCTGGACGCGGGCATCCCCCCGCAGGACATCACCCTCATCCACCCAGATCCCCAAAAAGCCGCCGCCCTCCTGGCGCCAATTCTCGCTGAAGAAGGCGTGGCCCTGCATGTGCGGGGCGGGCTGCTGCCGCTCCTCGCCAGCGCGGCCTGGAGTCCCCTCTGGACCCTGCTGCAGGGCCTGCTGCGCCTGGATCCCTGCGCGGTATCGGCGGGCCTGCGGGCCTCGCGGCGGGACGACCTGCGGCACTGGGCCGACTTCCTGGCCGTGGCCGATCAGACCGGCCCCCTGGCCTTCCAGGGCAGCTTCATGCACCTGAGCGAGCGGGCCAAGGTCTACGCCCAAGGCATCTGGCAGGAGCTGGAGGGCCTGCGGGGTCTCACCCTCACGGCGCACTTCTGGGCCGAGCGCCTGGAGGCCCTGGCCACCACCCTGCGCCTGCCCCTGGACCCCGATGATTTCTACTCGCCCTTGGGCCTCCTCAAGGAAACCTGGGGCCATGAACCCTGGGCCTTCCCGGACATGCTCACGGCTCTCGAAGCCTTCCTGGAAGCGGCCCGCGGCAGCGAGGTGCCCCGCTCGGCCGCAGGCCTGCGCCTGGTGACGCCTGACACCCTCTTCGACGATTGGTCCGGCGCGCGCGCCACCCTCATCCTGGATCTGTCCGAAGGCGCCTGGCCGGGTCGCCCCGCCGAGAATCCCGACTTGGACGGCAACCGCAAGGCCGCCCTCAACCGTGCCCTGCTGGATAAGACGCTGGCCGAAGAGCAAGCCGTCTTCCCGCCCGCCCTGCAGCGCTTCTGGCTGCCCCGCAGCGAGCAGGGCGACCAGATCCCCCGCACCTTCCAGCGCGAGGCCTATGCCTTCAACAAGGCCCTGGCCATGACCCGCGAGCGCCTGGTCGTGCTGAGCCCCTCCCAGGATGCCGAGGGCCGCCTGAAGGCCCAGGGGCCTTTCTGGAATGCGCTGGAAGGCGCCGCCACCTGGAAGCCCCAGCCCACGCAGATCCAGAGCCGCCTCCGCTGGCGCTGGGAGGGCCACGATCGCGATCCGATCTCCGAAGCCAGGGCCACGGCCGCCATGGCGCGCCCTGAACGCGAAGCGCTCAGCACAGCGTCGCCCGATTCCGATCGGGTGCCGGGCGTGCGTGAGGCCTGGCTCAAGGGGCGTCCGGGTGCCCCGCCCACCGCGCTGGAAACCTTGGCCAAGTGCCCCTTCCGTTCCCTGGCGGAGCGAGTCTGGGGCCTGCAGAGCTTCGATGCCCGCAGCCGCATGTCCATGGCCGTGGGAATCCTCGTCCATCACGTCATGGAGGAAGCCCTGCTGCCCTTCGTGGGTGTGAAGGATTGGCCCTGCGCCTGCCAGTCCTATCTGGAGCTGAGCCCCGGTGCCCACGCGGAAGACCTCCTGCCCCACCTGCAGTCGCTGTGGCTGGCGCATCAGGCGGAGTGGCTGGCGGAACTCCAACAGCACATTCCCCAGGAACAGGGGCCCCAGACCGTGCTGGCGCTGGAAGCGCTGCTGCCCAACCTGGCCGCGGCCCTGCTCCTGGATCTGCGCGCCCAGGGTCCCACCCGCTGGGAAATCGCCTTTCTCTATCCCGAGCGCCTTTCCCTGGAAGACGCAGGCAAGTGGCAGAAGGCCGCGCCCCTGCAGGATGGCTGGACCCGCACCCTGCTGGCCCTGGAAGGCGACCTGGGGCCTGTGGACCTGGATCTGGGAGATGGACAACGACTGTCGGTTGCCGGCAAGGTGGATCGCATCGAACGCTGGGAACACGTCCAGGGACTGTCGTTTCTCCGCGTCACGGACTACAAGACCTCCAAGGCCGCGCGGCTGGATGATTATGCCGAGGCCGAGGCGCCCTTCGCCTCCCACCTGCAGACGCCCCTCTACATGCTGCTGGCCGAGGCGGTCCACACCGGCTGCTCCGCCACGGCCGCCCTGGTGCCCCTCCGCGAGGAGGAACCCGAGCCCTATACCAAGCACCTGGGAACCCTGGCCGCCGCTGGCGAAGCGGGCGCTTGGCGAAGCCGCCTGCGGGAGAATTTGGCCAGGTTCAGCGACCGGCTGGATCAGGGGGACTTCCCGCCCACCCCCGGCGACCACTGCGGCCAGTGCCAGCTCAGCGCCCTCTGTGGGCGGCCCGTGGATGTGAGCGTCGAGCGCGATGGGGAGGGCGACTGATGCAGAGCCTCGACCTGAGCGATCCCCGCCTCCTCGACCACTCCCTGGTGGTGAGCGCCAGCGCGGGCTCGGGCAAGACCTTCACGCTCACGGTGCTCGTCACCGCCAACCTGGGCCGGGGCGACCTCCGCCCCTGGGAGATCCTGGCCACCACCTTCAGCGAGGCGGCGGCGGCGGATCTCCGCGAGCGCCTGCTGCGCCCCCTCGATCTGCTGGCCGCCCTGGATGAACCCGCCTGGCGGGAACTGCTCAGGCTGCTCGTGGCGCCCCGCGCCACGGATATTGAAGCGCCCCGCGCCAAGGACATGGAGGCGCCCGGCGCCAAGGATATCGAAGCCTTCCTGAAGGCCCTCTCCCTGCCCGATCGCTTGAAGAAGTCCGCAGGCGAAGTGGGCCACGCGGCCGCCCATTGGCGGGCCTCCAGTTGGACCGCCACGCCCGCCCAGGCGCGCGCCTTCTGGCGCCGCACGCGCCGCGAAGCGGAGCTGCTCCAGGTGTCCACCATCCACAGCCTGTCCATGCGGGTACTGAGCCGGGGGGAAGGCAGCGCCGACACCATTCTCGATGTGGCCCACCCATCCCTGCTGCGGCTGCTGCGCCAGACCGTGCGCGAAGGGCTCACGCGCCCCGAAGGCGACCCGGACGCGGTGCCCGCCAAACTGCTGCTGGCCTGGACCGAGCGGAACTGGGAGGAGCTGTCCCGGGGCTACGACAACCACCGCGACGCCATGGGCCATCTCACTCAAGAGGATCCTGCTCCGCATCGCCACGCCCTCGCCCATGCCCTCGCCCATGCCCTGACTCGCGCCCAGCAGGCCCTGGCCCCCTTCGCCGCCAACCCAGCCCTGGCGCTGGATGCGGGCAGCTCCCAGAAGCGGCATTTCAAGGCCGCCAACATCCTCCCGGTGCCGACTGAAGACGCGGACCTGGAGACCTGCCTGCGCTGGGCCGAGGGCCAAAGCCGCCGCGTGGATGCCACCAAGGGCTACTACAGTGACTTGTTCAAGGAAGCCATGGGCACCCTTCAACCCGTAGCCGCTGCGCTCGAAGCCTCGTTGCGCAGCCTGCTGGTGGAGGCCCTGCGCCAGTTCGAGGCCCGCAAGACCGAGCAGGCCCTCGCCACCTTTGGCGACCTGGTGCGCAAGGCCCTGGCCAGCCTTCAGGCCTATGGCGCGGATGGCCCTGCGCCAAGGCTGTTGCTGGTGGATGAATACCAGGACACCTCGCGTGCCCAGGATGCGTTCCTGGCGGCCCTGCAGGCCGAGCGAGTGGTGCGGGTGGGCGATGTGAAACAAGCCGTCTACGGGTTCCGTGGTGGCGATCCCGACCTGCTGCGACGGCATCTGGAGGATGCAGGCGACCATGCCTTCCGCCTGCCCGCCAACTTCCGCTCCACGCCCGAGGTGGTGGCCCTGGCCAACCGCTATGTGGAAGAGGTCTGGCCCCAGCTCGATCCCCACGCGGGCAGCCTCGATGGCACCCAGGAAGCCCTTGGGGCACCCCGTCACGCCGTGGGCCTGGTGCGCAGTCTGGCGCCCGCCTCGCGGGCGGATCTCCCGGCGCTCACCGAATGGATCGCGGGCCTCTCCCGCGAAGAGGGCTGGACGCAAAGCCTCGGCGCGCCGGCGAAGGCGGGCCCCCGGACAAGGGCCCTGCTCCTCAAACAGCGCACCAAGCTCCCGGCCCTGCTGCAGCGTCTCAAGGCCCGGGGCATCCAACCCTACGTGGTGGCGAAGGAAGGCTTCTGGGACAGCCCCGGCGTGCGGCTGGTGATGGCGGCCCTGGAGGCCGTGGCCCACCCCGAGCGGCCCCTTCCCTGCACCGCCCTGCTGCGCCAGGTGGTGGGTCTTCGCGATGGCGACCTCACGCGGCTCGCGACGGTCGAGGGTGGTCGACCGAGCCTGCCCGGCCTGGGCCAGGTGGATCCGGAGTCGTTGCCCGAAGCCCACCGGGAAGGCGCCCGTTGGCTGCTGGAGCTGCGCCAGGCGTCCACCCAGGAGATCGCCGGCCGCCTGCTGCGCCAGGGTGCGGTGCTGGGCGCCATCACCGCGCTGAGCGTCCACGGCACCATGGAGCCCCTGCGCGCCCGGCGCAACCTCGCGGCCTTGCTGGCCCTGCTCATGGACCTGCCCGCCAGCCCCTCCGTGGCCTACGCACGCCTGGAAGACGAGCGGACGGGCATGGAGCGCGGCGATCTCCCCGCCTCCGGGGAGGACGCGGACCTGCTTATCCAGACCGCCCACGGCAGCAAGGGCCTGGAGTATGACGACGTGATCCTGCCCCTGCTGAACGCCCACCCTCGATCGTTCAAGAAGGGTGAATTGCGGACGCAGCCTGGCACCGGCGACCTCCTCCTCGCCTGGAAGCTGGGCAACCATGCGGGCCCCGCCTACCAGGAGCTCAAACCTCTGGTGGAAGCCCGCCAGCGGCGCGACGAACTGAACCTGCTCTATGTGGCGCTGACCCGCGCCAAGGAGCGCCTCTGCCTGCTGCTGCAGGAGCCCAAGGACCTGAAGGCCCCCCTCGACGCCAAGACCTGGGCCCAGTGGGGCCAGCACCTGGCCGAGGCCCACCCGGAGCTGCAGATCCTTCTGGCCGCGCCCACGCCCACAACGCCCCGACCCGCGAACCCGGCCTCCCTCGCAGCACCGGTTGCAAGGATGGCCTTGCCCGAACGCATGGCGACCCCCGACGCCCACGATGACCTTCCCGGCGACACGCGCAGCCAGGCCCGCCAGGCGGGCGAAGCTGTCCATGCCTTCCTGCGCGACCTGCTGCTGCGCTGGGAGGATGCGGAGGCCTTCCAGGCCTGCCTGGGGGCCGCGCCCCCCGTGGCCCAGGTGCGTGAGAATGCCCTGCGCTTCCTGGAGCAGTTCGAGGCCCGGGGCTGGCGCCACCTTCGTCGGCGCACGGAACTGATCCTGGCGGGTGCCGCCACCAGCGGCGCCGATGGCCGCGCCGACCTGGTGGTCTGGACGGAGGACCGCATCCACCTCCTGGACTTCAAGCACTCCAAAACCTTCAACGCCGAAGAACTCGCGGGCTACCGCGAACAGCTGGCGCGCTACGCCAAGGCCCTCACCGCACGGGAAGGCCTGCCCGTGTCTGCCTGGCTGGTGGCCCTGCGCAGCGGGACGTGGGTAACGCTGAGCGAAGATCCAGAGGCGTCGTGACCCCAAAAAACGTGAACCGCGAATGACGCGAATGGGCGCGAATGAAAAGAAAGGCAATTGCCTCGTTTTTTCATTCGTGCGCCCGAAGGGCGATTCGCGCCATTCGCGGTTGTTTTCTTCTTAACATCAGAACCGCCGCCTCGCCTCGGGCAGGGGCCGATTCTTCCAGCCTTGGTAGGCGGCCCGGAACCGGTCCCGCTCGGGATTCAGTTCGCCGGTGGCCCATTCGTGGATGGACGAGGCGATGTCCACGGTGTGGAGCACGGGCCGGACTTTTTTCTTGATCAGGTCGGCCAGGTTGAAGACCAGGGCGTCCTTCTCGTCGAAGGGGGGTTTCTTGACATGGTTCTGGGAGTCCTGCTGATCCCGCAGTCCCTGGTAGATGGCCGCCACCTTTCGCATGAGGTCGGGCATGTGGACGAGTTCCTCCAGCCGACTCCCAGCCCCAGTCTTGTCACCAGCGTTGCCCGGCAGGAGCCACTGGGCGGCCTGGCTGTCGTGCCACAGCTGCATCATGACGTTGTTGGCATCGGCGGAGCGCTTGCAGCCATCCATGGACCAGGCCGTGTGGCCGTGTTCGTAGGTATCGAAGAGCAGGGGCAGGCCCACCGGCTGGTCGCGAATGGCTTCGTGGAGCGCATCCATGGCCGCGGCCACAGAGGTGCAGTAGCGCTCGATCTCCTGGCACGTGTCCATCTCGACGCCGATGCGCCGCGAACCGACGTGCCGCTTGTAGTGCAGCGCCAGGGCATTGAGCTCATGGCCACAGATCGCCACCGTCTTGGCCTCGCCCTGCCCCAGCCGAGTGAAATGGTGGCTCTCCAGGCGCTTGAGCTCGTTCAAATTGTGGATCAAGGCGCGGGATGTGACTGCAACCATGTCGGCCATCTCCACCATGAAAAACAGATTGAAGGACTTCAAGATGTCAGCTGAACCCGAGGCAACGGGCGGCAGATTGGAGGCGAAAGGGGGGGGGATTCATCATAACCGTCTGGGGCGCCCGATGGGGACCCGGTGCAGCCGACAGGCGACTATTCCCCGCGCAGTACGTCCATGGGTTTGGCCTGCAACACGCGCAGGCTCATGGCCACGCCCACCAGGAGGGTGAGGGCTGCGGCTCCTGCCATCAGGAGGAAGGCGAGGCCGAGCCCGGGGTGGGTGGGCAGCTCCAGCACGCGACTGGTATAGACCCGTGCGAGGCCCCAGGCCAGGGCGGTGGCCAGGAAGGCGGAACTGCCGCCCAGGATCAGGAATTCCCAGACCAGGCTGCGCAGCAGGGTGCTGTGCGAAGCGCCGATGGTCCGCAGCAGCGCCAGATCCCGCTGGCGGCCCAGGCGCCCGGCGATGAGGCTGGCGATGAGCACCAGCAGCGCCGAAGCCAGCATCAGTGCCGCCAGGGCGCGGGTGATGAGCGCGATGATGTCCAGCACCCGGCCCACCTTGGCCACCACCTCGGTCACATCAATGAGGGTGATGCTGGGAAAATCCCTGGCCATGGCGACCTGGATGCGGCCCTTGGCACTGGCATCTGCCTCGATGGCCACCAGGTGCACGGCCGGTGCGCCGACCAGCAGCGAAGGGTGCATCACGATGAAGAAGTTGGGCTGGAAACTCTGCCACATCACCTTGCGCAGGCTGGTGACCCGGCCTTTGACGTCATTCCCGGAAACATCAAAGGTGAGCAGATCGCCCAGCTTGGCGCCGGTGGAATCGGCGAAGCCCAGCTCCAGGGAAATCTCGTCAGCCTGGGCCAGGCCTGGGGCCCAGAAGGCACCCGCCACCAGGGCTTCGGATGTCCCCATGCGATCCCGCCAGGTGAGGTTCTGCTCCCGGTTCCGGAACCCCTCGCCCCGCTGTTCGCCGGGATCCTCATCGCGGGTTCGGGCGTGGGCTTCTCGCACGGGTTTGCCGCCGATGGCCGCGAGCCGCGCACGCACGATGGGGGCCACCATGGGATCGCGGCCGGTTTCCGCCCGCAGCCGCTGGACGACTTGATCCCGCTGGGCGGACAGCACATCCAGGAAGAAGAGGTTCGGCCGATGGCCCTGCCCCTGCTGCGTGGCGATGGGTGCCACGATGTCGTCCTTGATGAACTGCGTGGCGGTCGTGAGGAAGACCGCCAACCCCATGACCGCCATCATGAGGGCCGTGAGGCCCCGCCGCGCCCCCAACTGCCCGAAGGCCAGGCGCAGGGCGAGGGGCATGGCGTTCGCATTGCGGCGGTAGAGGCGCAACAGCAGCCAAGCGGCGCCGTAGAGCAGCAGGAAAAGCAGCGCCATGCCCAGGGCCGTGCCCACCCCCACGACCAGGGTGGGAGCGTTGCGGATGATCAGCACCAGAGCCAAGGCCAGGGCCAGGCCCGCGCAGGTGCGGCTGAGCCACTTACGCCCACCCTGCAGCGCCGCGCCTTCTCTCAGCAGCATGAGGGGTTTCACATCCCCCAACCGCACCAGGGGCGGCAGGGTCAGCAGCGCGATCATGGCCACAGCCAAAGCCGTCTCCAGAAGCGGTGGCGGTGCTGCGGAGCCTTCGCGAATCACGGCTGGCAGCAGGTCTCCCAACCACCTCGGGAGCAGGGCCGCCACGCCGAGCCCCACGGCTGAGCCCAGCGCCAGCGCGGCACTCAGAAGCATCAGCGTCAGCAGGCCATAGATGCGCGCCGGTTCCATGGGCGCGGCCCCCAGGCAGCGCAGGATGGCCGCATCCCGGGCGCGCGTCTCCAGGAAGGCCGTGAGGATGGCCCAGGCGCCGAGCATGGCCAGCAGGAGCGTGGCGAGCCCCAGCTGCTGGACGAAGCGGTTCAGGTTGCGGATGGGCCGGGCCAGGGCTGTGGCGGCCTCTTCGTGACCCTGCAACCGCAGGCGCGTCGAAGCCGTGTCCACCACGACGCCAAGGGCCTTGCGCACCTGGAAGGCCTCCGCCCCTGGCGCCAACGTCAGCAGCAGGCGCCCGGTGAAGCGGGCACGCGAGGTGAGGAGGCCGAGGCGGGTGGCATCCGCGCGATCCATGAGGATGCGGGGGCCCAGCGTGAAGGCACTCGCCTGGCGGCTTTCATCCAGCGCCACCACGCCGCCCACGGGCATAAGGCCATCTCCGAGGGACAGCGCGGAACGCCCCGCGAGGGTTCCCGGTGACTGGACTTGAAGTCCCCAGGAACTGGCCAATCCCGGCTCGACGAACACGGCACCGGAGCCGCCCACCTTGCCCTTTCGGGGCTGGCCCTCAGCCTGGAGGTCCAGCCGACCCACCAGCGGGTAGGCCGCATCCACGGCCCGCACCTCCACCAGGCGGCTCAGGGATGCATCCCCTTCGCCCGTGTGGGCCATGCTCACCACGTCGTAAACAAGGCTGTGCGCCGCCACCCCAGGCACCGCGATGGCGCGCTGGAGCACATCTTCAGGAAAATCCCCCGTGGACCGGATGGCGAAATCCGCCCCCAGCAGGGAGCGCGACTCCGCCTGGATGCCGCTGAGCACGCGCGCGCTGAATCCGTAGGTGGCGAAGAACGCGGAAAACCCCACGGCGAGACAGAGGGCGATGACCAGGAGGCGGCCTTTCTGGCGGGCGCCTTCCCGGAGGGCCATGCGCAGGGCAAAGCTCACGACCCGACTCCTGCGTTGGCCGCCACGATGCGGCCCCGCTCCAGGGCGATGTGCAGCCCCATGCGACCCGCCAAGTGCGCGTCGTGGGTGACCAGCACCAGGGTCGCGCCGAGATCCCGCTGCAGTTCCAGCAGCAGGTCGAACACGCGGTCGGCATTCACAGGATCCAGCGAGCCCGTGGGTTCATCACACAGCAGGATCGGGGGCTTGGCCACGATGGCGCGGGCCAGGGCCACCCGTTGGCACTCGCCGCCGCTGAGCTGGGCGGGCAGATGCTCGGCCCGATCCTGCAGACCCACGCGGGCCAGCGCATCGAGGGCCTTCGCTTCCGCCCCATCCAAACCGGCGATTTCCGCGGCGATCACCACATTCTGCAGGGCCGAGAAGTGGGACAGCAGGTGGTAGGCCTGAAAGACGAAACCCAGGTTCTGAGCCCGAAACCGCGACAGGGCCAGCTCACTTAACCCCGTGATGGACTGGTCGTTCACCACCACTTCCCCGGACGTGGGCTGGTCCAGGCCCGCAATCAACCCCAACAGGGTGCTCTTGCCGCTGCCGCTGGGCCCCTGGATGGCCACGGAGGCCCCGGCGGGAATCTCCAGGCTGACGTCCTGCAACACGCGCAGCGGTTCTCCCGAGGGCGAGGTGAAGGTCTTCGAAACGGATCGGATGGAGATCATGCGGAACCCTCGCCCTCAGACTAGCCGCCCTGCCCTCGGCATGACTGGAGGGGTCATGCCATGCTTCAGAGATGAGAAGGGCTCGCCGTTCCGCCGCTGTGTTCGCCGTCTTGGTGGTCTTGACCCTCGCCTGCAACCGCAGGACCGAGCCCCCAACCTCAACCGTGGCCTCAACCGTGGCCTCAACCGCGGGCCATGTCCCGGTGGCAGAACCAGCGCACCAGCCGATGGTCGGCACACTGGTGTTCCTGGGCGATAGCCTCACGGCGGGCCTCGGCCTTTCCCAGGAACAGGCCTTTCCAGCCCTCATCGAGGCGAGGCTGGCCGCAGAGGGGCGCCCCTGGAAGGTGGTGAACGCCGGGATCAGCGGCGATACGACGGCAGGTGGCGCAGCGCGTCTGGACTGGATCTACCAGCAGAGAGTGGAGGTCTTGTTCCTGTGCCTGGGGGCCAACGATGGCCTGCGGGGCATCCCCGTGGCGGAGACCGAACGGAATCTGCGGCAGATCCTCGACCGTGCCAAAAAGGAGGGAACGCGGGTGGTGCTGGCTGGCATCCAACTTCCAGAGAACTACGGATCGCAGTATCGAATCGCGTTCGCCCGGATCTTTCCCCGCCTCGCGAAGGACTATCACCTCCCCCTGCTGCCATTCCTGCTTGAAGGCGTCGCCATGGATCCCAAGCTCAACCAAGCCGATGGCATCCACCCCAATGCCGAGGGCGCCCGCAGGGTGGCGGAGCGCGTCTATGAAACCCTGGCCCCGGTCCTCCGCAAGCCCCTGCACTGACCTTTCCGCTGCGGGGCCCTTCCCTGGGCACCGCCCTGTCTCCTGGTGATGGCATGACCGAACCCAAACAAAAGCCCAAGGTGGACACGGCCCGCGCCTGGCGCGAGGCCCGAGCCTTGTTGCGCGAGCACCGGGGCTCGCTGGCCCTGGGCCTCTTCCTCATGCTCATCAGCCGTCTGGCGGGTTTGGTGCTGCCCGCCAGCACGAAATACCTCATCGACGAGGTCATCGGCAAGCATAACGGCCACCTGCTGCTGCCCCTGGCGTTCGGCGCCGGGGCCGCGACGCTCCTGCAGGCCATCACCAGCTACGCCAACTCCCAGGTGGTCAGCGTGGCCGCCCAGCGCGCCATCATGACCATGCGCCAGCGCGTGCAGGACCACATCCTCCGGCTGCCCATCCGCTACTTCGACAGCACCAAGAGCGGCGTAGTGATCTCGCGGGTCATGAACGATGCGGAGGGCGTGCGCAACCTGGTGGGCACGGGCATCATCCAGCTGGTGGGCGGCGTCCTCACTGCCGCCATCTCGCTGGCCGTGCTGTTCTGGCTGAACTGGAAGCTCACCCTGGCCACCATCCTCTTCCTCTCAGCCTTCGGCGGAGCCATGGCCCTGGCCTTCCGCAAGCTGCGGCCGCTGTTTCGCCAGCGCAGCGAGATCACGGCGGACATCACGGGGCGCCTCACGGAATCCGTGGGCGGCATCCGCATCCTGAAGGTCTATGTGGCCGAGGATCGCGAGCGGAAGATCTTCGCCGAAGGCACCGAACGCCTCTTCAAGAACATCGCGGGCACCCTCACGGGCACCAGCGCCATCACGGCCTTCGGCACGGCCATCGTGGGCGCCCTGGGCGTGCTCATCATGATCATCGGCGGCCGCGCCATCCTCTCCGGAGCCATGACGCTGGGTGATCTCATCATGTACACCTTCTTCGTGGGGCTCATGGCCGCGCCGGTGGTGCAGATCGCCAACATCGGCACCCAGGTCAGTGAAGCCTTCGCGGGCCTGGACCGCGTGCGCGAGATCCTCGACATGCCCACGGAGGATCAGGAGGATGCCCGCCGCGAACCCCTGCCCACGGTCGAAGGCTCCGTGGCTTTCCGCGATGTCCACTTCGCCTATGAAGAAGGGAGCCCCGTGCTCAAGGGCATGTCCTTCGAGGTGCCCTCGGGCAGCACCGTGGCCCTGGTGGGTTCCAGCGGCTCGGGCAAGAGCACCATCATCTCCCTCGTCATGGCCTTCAACCATCCCCAGCAGGGCCAGGTGCTCGTGGATGGCAAGAACATCGAGACGCTACGGTTGCGGGAGTACCGCGCCAAGCTGGGCGTGGTCATGCAGGACAACTTCCTGTTCGATGGCACCGTGGCCGAAAACATCGGCTTCGCCAAGCCCGGCGCCACCCGCGAGGAGGTAGAGGCCGTGGGCCGCATCGCCCATGTGCATGAGTTCGTCGACCGGTTCGACCTGGGCTACGACACCGTGGTGGGTGAGCGCGGCGTGAAGCTCTCCGGTGGACAAAGGCAGCGCGTGGCCATCGCCCGCGCCATCCTGGCGGACCCCCGCATCCTCCTGTTGGACGAAGCCACCTCCAGCCTCGATAGCGAAAGCGAAGCCATGATCCGCGACGGCCTGCGGCGACTGCGGGCCGGGCGCACCACCTTCGTCATCGCCCACCGCCTCAGCACCATCGAAAGCGCCGATCAGATCCTGGTGGTGGAACACGGCGAGATCGTGGAGCGGGGCACGCATCCGCAACTGCTCGCCCTGAATGGCCGCTACAAACAGCTTCATGACCGCCAGCACGGCGTGGAGCTGGATCAGTTCATCAACCCCGGCGAAGATTTTTCGGCCCCGGGTTCTCAAATTGAACATCGTCCCAACGCATAGCCCGTGGGTGTTTACTGGCCATTCTTTGGCTTCAATTTGTCACTCGGGATGCGCGCGAGGAAGGAATCGTAAAGCCGCGTGAGGAATTCCATCAGAACCCATTCGTACTCCCGGTGGTCGGAGCGGAGCAGGCGATTGAGGTGCATATGGGAGAGACTTCCCGCGATCCGCTCCAGATCCTCCGTGACCCGACCCTGGTCGCAGGCTTCGCGAATGGTCGGCAGAAGGCTGCAGCCAGACGCGGGCTGGGCGGAGACCTGGGGAAACCCCGCCTCCAGTTCCTTGCGGAAGCTTCGGAACAACACGCCCATCTGGATGGCCCCGTCACCCGGATCGGCAAATTCCTTTCGGAAGGAATCCCGCATGGACCGGGCCAGACCTTTCCTCGCCCGGACATCGAGACCCAGGGCCGCCCAGATGGCATCTGTGTTCCGAAGCCCCGCCTGCCAGCGTTGGTCCAAATCCAGTCCAGCCACCAGGTAATCCAGGATGTGCTGGCTGTCCTCTGAGAACCAAGCCTCGGCCAGCGCGAACCCACGCTCGCCCCCATAGCGTTCCCACTCGGGCTCGAAGGTGTCCACCTGCCACTTCCCCAACAGTCCGCTATGAAGCGCTTCCTCCAGATGCGGGTGAAGCTGTGGAAGGAGCCTTGTGAGCAGGTTCGCGGGCAGCCCATGAAAGCGCAGCCGCAGATGGGGCTCCGGGTCTTGGTAGCGGACGAAGTGCCAGCGGTCCCAAAGCCCTTCAGCCTTCGACGTGCGCAGGAGCCCTTCCAGGTCGATCAGGATTCGATCCGCACAGGCCGGACCGCAATAGAGCTTGAGGTAGAGCCACTCCGAACCCGGCGGATACACCGGCAAGGCCAGTGTCGTGGGCAAGGGCGGGAGGGCCTGCGGCTCCATTGGG
>JAYVRY010000153.1:0-22893 GCA_043775845.1 Acidobacteriota bacterium | reverse complement strand
ATCACGACACCCCTCAACAAGTTCGGCGAAGTGCTGGGCGCTGTGGCCGGGGGCGACCTCAGCATCCATTCGGACCTGGCCTCCAAGGAGGAGCTGGGCATGATGAGCGAACAACTCAATGCCACCATCGCCCAGCTGCGCGAAGCCATGCTGCAGGTGCAGGAAAGCGCCATGGCCATTTCCACGGCCTCGGGCGAGATCTCCATGGGCAACACCGATCTGAGCCGCCGCACGGAAGAACAGGCCGCCAGCCTGGAAGAGACCGCCAGCAGCATGGAGCAGATCGCCAGTAATGTGAACCAGACCGCGGACAACGCCAAGGCCGCCAACCAAGAATCCAACAAGGCCCGCCAGGTGGCCCAGGATGGCGGGGCCGCTGTGACCCAGGTCATCGCCGCCATGGAAGCCATCAATCAGAGTTCCGCCAAGATCAACGAGATCATCGGCGTGGTCGATGAGATCGCCTTCCAGACCAACCTGTTGGCCCTCAACGCCGCAGTGGAAGCCGCCCGTGCCGGTGAGCAGGGCAGAGGCTTTGCTGTGGTCGCCGCGGAAGTGCGCAACCTGGCCAAGCGCAGCGCCGATGCCGCCAAGGAGATCAAGGGCCTCATCCGCGAAAGCGTGGCCAAGTCCGTGGATGGCAACAAGGTGGCGGCCCACGCGGGCGAAACCATCGCCGAAGTGGTGGCCAACGTGCAGCGGGTGACCTCGCTGGTATCTGAAATTGCTGGCGCCACCCAGGAGCAGAGCACCGGCCTGAACGAGGTCAACAAGGCCGTGGTGTCCATGGACGAAGTCACCCAGCAGAACGCCGCCTTGGTGGAAGAAGCCGCCGCCGCCGCTGAATCTTTGGATTCCCAGGCCCATGCCCTCACCGAAATCGTGGGCCGCTTCCGCACCGGCGTGGAAGTCCGCCGCACCGCCGCGCCCAAGGCCCGCACCACGGTGACCTCGGCCCCCGCCGCCCGCGCCAAGGCACCTGCCCATGCCGCCCTCAAGCGGCCTCCTGCGCGGCCCGAGTTGGCCGCGGCCAAGCAGCCGGTGCCCACCCCCAAGAGCGACGATGATGGCTCGTGGGAAGCCTTCTGATCCGACCCTCGTAGCTCAGCGGAAACTCAAGCGCTCGACCCATTCCACCGAGACAATCCTTAGCCCGGTCCGATTGACGGATCGTTGCGGAGAACAACATGGCCACCACCGATGCCAGTGCCCAGGGCCTTCAACAGGTGCTTTGCTTCGCCTTAGCGGGCGAGGCCTACGCCTTGCCCATTCTCAAGGTCCGGGAGATCCAGGCCCAGGCCACCATCACGCGCATTCCCAAAGCTCCTCCATACATGCCGGGCGTCATCAACCTCCGGGGCGCCATCGTGCCCATCCTGGAACTGCGCCAGCGGTTCTCCCTGGGTGAAGCGCCCGAGGACACCCGCCCGGTCATCGTCATCGTGGAAGTCCAGGGCCGCACCCTGGGCATCCGCGTGGACTCGGTGTCCGATGTGCTGGACCTGGATCCCAATGCCATCCGGCCTGCGCCAGAACTGGGTACGCAAAGCGCCCTGGGCCGTGAATTCATCGCCGGTCTGGCCAGCCTACCCGGGGCCACGGGCGCCGAGTCCATGTTGATCCTGCTGGACCTGGACCGCCTGCTCTCCGATGGCGAACTGCTGGCCCTCGACAGCGCCACGGCCTGATCCCATGGCCCGCAAACCCGCTGCCTCCCTGCACACCCTGACCCTGGAGGGGGACCTGGATGTCTTCTCCATCCACCTGCAATGGGAAAAGGCGCAATTCCTGGGCACGGTCGAAGGCGGTCAGGTCGAATTGAACCTGACGGCCCTGGGGGACCTGGACTTGTCCGGCATTCAGCTGTTGTGCGCCCTGGATCGCGATCTGCGGGCCAGCGGCGCCCAGGTCACCATCCTGGGCGGCAAGGAAGAATGGAGGGCCCGCTTCACCCCGCTGGGGATGGCCCATCTGTTCAGCGGAGGGTCTGCATGAGCCGTTGGTTTTCCTCCACCCATGCCTCGGGGCCGGTTCCCGAGCTGGAGCCGGTGTCGGCCTCGAGCCCGTCGAGTGACAGCCTGCGGCCCCGCCTGCAACGGCTGGCCACCCGCGAAGCCGCCATGCTCGAAGGCCAGGTGAACTTCCTGACCCCCGAAATCCTCCAGGCGGACAGCCTGGTGCGCGAAGCCGCCAGCACCCTGAGCGACGCCCTCAAGACCCTCGACCGCAGCGTGCAGCAGCAACACCTGCTGGCTGTGGAAGTCCAGTCCGCACTGCACAACTCACTGGAGGGCGACGACGCTCCTGACGCGGGGGCCCCGAGCGGCGGCTTCGACGCCATGAGCAGCACCATCATGGGCACCCTCGATGGCTTCGTGAACCACATGACGGCGGTATCTGAATCCACCACGCAACTGGTGGAACAGGTGAATGACATCCGCGAACGCTCCACCCGCATGGAGAACATGCTGGATGAGCTGGCGGAAATCGCAGGCCGCACCCACTTGTTGTCCCTCAACGCCAGCATCGAAGCCGCCCACGCCCGGCAGTTCGGAGCGGGCTTCGCCGTGGTGGCCGGCGAGGTGTCCAAGCTCGCCGATCGCAGCACGGCCCTCAGCAAGACCATCCAGGAACAGGTCGACGGCACCAGGCAGGCCCTGGAACGCACCGATGCGCATGTACAATCCATCGCCAGCAAGGATCTCGATGTGGCGCTCCAGTCCCGGGGCGAATCCGAGGCCCTGGTGCAGGCCCTCAACATCTCCAACTGGATCGTGAAGGATCTGGTGAAGCAACTGGAGGGCAATGCCCGCACCATCACCGAGCAGGTCGGCCATGTGGTGCGCAGCCTCCAGTTCGAGGATCTCGTGCACCAGACCCTCATGGCCTGTCTGAAGGAGCTGAACAACCTGGTGGAGCAGGCCGAGGCCTGGAAGGCCTTCGAGAAGAAGCTGGCGGACGGTGACCCGGAAGGCCCCGCCCTGACCTCGCTGGAAGCCAAACTGGCCGAGATCGAGGCGAGCCGGGTGCAGTTCCGGGCGGTGAAGAGCGGTTCCCTCGCCGCCGGTGATGTCGACCTTTTTTGATCAGGAGCACTTACGATGGGCCACTGCATTCTCACCGTCGATGATTCGAGCACCATGCGCCAAATGATCACCTTCACCTTGAAGGGCGCAGGCTTCGAGGTGCTCGAAGCGGCCGATGGCGTCGAAGGACTGGAAGTGGCCCAGGGCAAGAAACTGTCCCTGATCATCACCGACGTGAACATGCCCCGCATGGATGGCATCACGTTGGTTCAGCGATTGCGCGCTCTGCCCGAATTCAAATTCACGCCCATCCTGGTGCTCACCACCGAGTCTGACGCGGCCATGAAGCAGCGGGGCAAAGAGGCGGGCGCCACCGGCTGGATCGTCAAACCCTTCAGCCCCGAGAAGCTCATGGACGTGGTGAACAAGGTCATCTGAGGTAGGTTATTTGAGGTACAGCATGTCCGATCCCATGGCCCAATTCCGAGATGCCTTTTTTGAAGAGGCCACCGAGCTGGCGGATGGCATGGAGGCCACCCTGCTCTCCATGGACCTGGCCTCGGTTGAGGTCGAGGATCTGCACACCCTCTTCCGGGCCGCCCATTCCATCAAGGGCAATTCCGCCACCTTCGGCTTCCCGGTGGTCGCCGCCTTCACGCACCAGCTGGAAAGCACCCTCGAACCCGTGCGCCAGGGCAAGCGGGCCATGACACCGGACCTGCGCGAACTGATGCTGCAGGGTGTGGATCTCATCCGCAGCCACCTGCACCACGCCCGCCGGAACGAAACCTTGCCTCTTCGTGAGCAGCAGGCCCAGGACACCCTCATCGCCAAGCTGCAGGAGGATGGCACTCCGCCCGCCGCCAAGGCGACACCGGCTCCGGCGCCTCAGACGGACATCAAGGCCGTATCCATGAAGGCGGGCCGGGGCTTCTCCATCCGCTTCGAGGCGCCCACCGATGCCTTCCGGCGCGGCATCAACCTGGAACGGCTCTTCCGCGATCTGGCCAAGCTGGGCACCCTGCAGGTCTGGCCCGACCTCACGCGGATTCCGAAGCTTCAGCAGCTGGATCCCGAGGACTGCCACCTGGCCTGGGACATCCGGCTGGAAACGCCCCATCCCCAGATCGATGTGGATGACATTTTTGAATTCGTAATAGAGGGCGACAACCTGCGCATCGCCCCGCTGCCGCCCGAAGGGGGTGTTCCCTCCCTGGGCGAGCTGCTGCAGACCGAAGGCGGGGTCAGCCCGGCTGATATTCGCGAGGCCCTGTCCCAGCAGAAAAAACTGGGCGAGCTGCTGGTGGACATGGGCAAGGTGCAGCCCGAGGTCGTCAACAAGGCCCTCGATCAGCAACAGAAGAAGAAGAACCAGGCCGAGGCCTCCACCGTGCGGGTGGCTACGGAAAAGATCGATCGCCTGGTGAACCTGGTGGGCGAACTGGTCATCACCCAGGCCATGCTGGCTCAGGCTTCGCAGCAATCGAACACCCTGCAGGGCGAAGAGCAGATGAGCGCCGCCCTCATGCAACTCGACCGGCAGACCCGCGAGATGCAGGAACGCGTCATGGGCATCCGCATGGTGCCCGTGGAGATGGTGTTCTCCCGCTTCCCGCGCATGGTCCATGAACTGGGTAAACAGCTGGGCAAGGATGTGGAATTGGTGATGGAAGGGCAGGCCACAGAGCTGGACAAGACCTTCATCGAAATGCTGGTGGATCCGCTCACACACCTGGTGCGCAACGCGGTCGATCACGGCATGGAAACCAAAGCGGAGCGGCTCGCCACCGGCAAGCCCGCCATGGGCACCATCGCCCTGCGCGCCTCCAGCCGGGGTGGCCACATTCACATCGAAGTAAAAGATGATGGCAAGGGCCTGAACCGCGACCGGATCTACGAAAAGGCCCTGGACCGCGGCCTGCTCCAGCCCGGCACACGGCCTTCCGACGAGGAATTGAATCTCCTGATCTTCGAGCCCGGTTTCTCCACCGTGGAGCAGGTGTCCGACCTCTCCGGCCGGGGTGTGGGCATGGATGTGGTGCGCCAGAACGTGCGCGGCCTGGGCGGCCGCATCGAGGTGGAAAGCCAGCCCGGCAGGGGCACCCTCATCCGCCTGGTGCTGCCCCTCACCCTCGCCATCCTCGATG
Source organism: Acidobacteriota bacterium (assembly GCA_043775845.1). Taxonomy (GTDB): domain Bacteria; phylum Acidobacteriota; class Holophagae; order Holophagales; family Holophagaceae; genus Geothrix. The sequence continues at coordinate 17,720 of JAYVRY010000153.1, read as the reverse complement.
GGCTCAGTGTCCGGGTGGCCCATGAGACCTACGTGTTCGCCCTGGCTTCCGTATTGGAAAGCTTCCAGCGCCAAGCGGGCGACATCCAGACCGTGAAGGGCAATCGCGAAGTCATCAGCCTGCGGGGCGAGTTCATTCCCGTGGTGCGCCTGCAGCGGCTGCTGGCCCTCAGCGCCAACCAGGAAACCAGCGAACGCACCCTGCTGGTGCTGGTGGAATCCGAAGGCCGCCGGGCAGCCATGGCCGTGGATGAACTACTGGGTCAACAGCAGGTGGTCATCAAGAGCCTGGAAACCCACTACCGGCGGGTGGAGGGCATCTCGGGCGCCACCATCCTCGGCGATGGACGCGTGGCCCTGATCCTCGATGTGCCTGGCCTCATGCGCATGGAAGCCGGGGCCACTGCGGTCGGGGTATGACTCGGGCCACCACCTTCGGTCAGGAGCCGGGCCTGGACCGGGAGCCGCTGAGCGCCGCTACCTTCAGCGCCCTGCGGGACCTGCTGCACGAACACTCCGGCATCGCCCTGGCTTCCCACAAGATCACCATGGTGCAGTCGCGGCTGGCCAAGCGGCTGCGCATCCTCGGCATCAAGACCTACGAGGAGTACCTCCAGGTCCTCGAACAGCCTGACGCTCCCGAGTGGTGCGAATTCATCAATGCCCTCACCACCAACCTCACCAGTTTTTTCCGCGAGGGCCACCACTTCACCCGGCTGGTGGAACTGCTGAGGGCAGCGGACGCCCAGACTCACCGCATCCGGATCTGGAGCGCAGGCTGCTCCACCGGGGAGGAGCCGTACACCCTGGCCATGACCCTTCGCAAGGCCTTCGGCGAAAAGGCTCCCCTCGAGATCCTGGCCACGGATCTCGACACGGCGGTGCTGAACACCGCTTCCAGGGGCGTGTACCCCGAGGCGCGCATCGAGGGGCTGGACGACGCCTGGAAGCGCGTGGGCTTTCTCCGGGGCACGGGCGAAAACCAAGGCCAGGTGCGCATCCGGCCGGAGTTGAAAACGCTCATCACCTTCCAGCAGCTGAACCTGCTCGACGACCATTGGGCCCTGCCCCCTGAGCCCTTCCAGGCCATCTTCTGCCGCAACGTCATGATCTATTTCGACAAGCCCACGCAGCGGAAGCTGCTCAAACGCTTCCACAGCCTGCTCGAATCCAACGGCCTGCTGTTCGTGGGCCATTCCGAAGCCCTCCTCGACGCCGCCCTGGGCTTCCAGTCCCTGGGCCAGACCATCTACCGGAGGAAGGCTCCATGAGCCCCCCGCCCGCCGCTCTGGCCCATGGCCGCGCCTCCAAGTACCTGGATCGCAACTTCAACCGTCAGGCCATGAAAATCCTCCCCGGGGAGTTCTACGCCACGGCCGATGACGAAGTGATCGTCACTGTCCTGGGCAGCTGCGTAGCCGCATGCCTGCTGGATCCCATCGCCATGGTGGGGGGCATGAACCACTTCATGCTCCCCACTCGGCAGGGCACGCGGGACAACGATGTGTTTTTCGCCGCCCGCTACGGCGCCGCCGCCATGGAATACCTCATCAACAACCTGCTGCACCTGGGCGCGCAGCGGGACCGGCTGGTGGCAAAGGCCTTCGGCGGTGGCAAGGTCATGCGGGGCATGACCAACGACATCGGGGGCCAGAACGTCGACTTCGTGCGGGAATTCCTGCGCAACGAAGGCATTCCCATCTGGAGCGAGGACATGGGCGGTCCCTATCCCCGCAAGGTCTACTTCTTCCCTCACACAGGCCAGGTGCTGGTCAAGCGCATGGAGAGCACGCACAACGACACAGTCATCAACCGCGAGCTGACCTATATTCAGGAAGTCACCGGGAAGCCCATGGGTGGGGATGTGGAGCTGTTCTCATGAGCGAGCGGAAGCGGCGGGTTCTGGTGGTCGATGACAGCGCCCTCATCCGGCAGGTGCTGGTCAACATCCTGTCACGCCATCCCCTGCTAGATGTGGTGGGAACTGCCAAGGATCCCTACGATGCCCGGGAGCGCATCAAGGAACTGGATCCGGATGTGCTCACGCTCGATGTGGAGATGCCGCGCATGGACGGCCTCACCTTCCTGGGCAAGCTCATGAAGGCCCACCCCATGCCAGCCGTGATGCTCTCCAGCCTCACCGCCAAGGGCACCACCACGGCCCTGGATGCCCTCGATTTGGGCGCTGTGGATGTCATCGGCAAACCCACCACAGATCAGGCCAAGGGCTTGGAAGCCATGGGGGCCGAGATCGCTGAAACGGTCTACGCCGCCTCCCTGGCACGGGTGGCCGGAAGCCGCCCCGCCGTCGCGACTTCCCACTCCGTGCTGGCCCCCCTGGCCATGCGCGCCAAGGCCGGACGGGCCCTCATCGCCATTGGTTCCAGCACCGGAGGCACGGAAGCGCTCCGGCAAATCCTAGAGGCCATTCCAGAGAATCTGCCCCCCATCGCCATCGTCCAACACATGCTCCCGGGCTTCACCCAGGCCTTTGCGGATCGTCTCGATCGGAGCTGCCGGGCCCGGGTGAAGGTGGCCGAAGACGGAGAGAACCTGAAGCCCGGCACCGTGTATCTGGCGCCCAACGAGGCGCATCTGGCCGTGGGGCGGCACAGCCTGGGGCTGGTGGCCCTGCTGCAGCCTGGGGATCGCGTGTCCCGCCACCTGCCCTCCGTGGATGTGCTGTTCCAGTCCGTGGCCGAATGCAGTGGCGCGCATGCCCTGGGTGTCATTCTCACGGGCATGGGCGATGACGGCGCCCGCGGCCTGCTGCTGATGCGCCAGAAAGGCGCCCGCACCATCGGCCAGGACGAAGCCAGCTGCGTGGTCTACGGCATGCCCCGGGCCGCCTTCATGCGCGGCGCCGTCGAAGAGCAGGCGCCCCTGCAGGCCATGGCCGGTCGCCTGGTGGATTGGTGCGAACGGCTCGTCTAATAGTCGCGTCCAAAAGAGAGCTGCACCACCGAGGCACCGAACTCACGGAGGTGGCACGGAGGCCTCAGCGCTCCTCCGTCATGGGCAGGGCAGAGGCCGCTTCCGGCTGCGCCGGAAGTCAGGGTTTCGGCGGCGCCTGCTGCGCGGCCTCCAGGGCCTTCCGGGCCCGTTCCCGCTCGGCCTCGCTGGGCGTGCCCCAGACCACACGGTTGGGCTTCTGCTTGAGGAGTTCCAGCAGCTCCTCCACGGAAGCCAGGGAGCGGCGCAGGCTCTTGAGGCTTTGCGCCAGCTCCGGATGATCCTGGGCGGTGAAGCGGCTCATGAACGCATCGGCCTGCTTGAGGGTCGAGGCCAGGCTCACGAGGATCTGATCCAGTTCGGGACCACGCTTGTCCATGAGGCTGCGCACCGCAGCCAGGCTCTGGTCAAGCGACGCCAGGGCCTTGTCGGCCTCGCCCACACTGTGATCGGCGTGACCCACCAGCCCGCGGCTTTCCTTGGCCAGGGCCTGGAATTCGCGCAGGGTGCTGTCCAGGGATTGCAGAGCCTGACGCACGGTCGGATGATCCAGCACATCGCCCAGGCCCTTGCGCTCGATGCGGCTGCGCAGGCTGTCCACCCCGGCCTGGAGGCTGGCCATGAGGTGATCGGCCCGTTCCAGCACACCCGCGATGGACACGCCGACATCCCCCGGGAGCTCGTCACCGGAAACGAGGAGCTGGTTGCGCTCCGCCGGTTCGGGCAGGTGGAGATCCAGCATCACGCTGCCCACACCCTTGGGCGACAGATTGGCCCGAGTGCCGCGCCAGAGCTGGATGTCATCACGCACGGCAATGCGGGCCAGGAAGTGGTAATCCTTCCCCTCCTGCCGCATGTCCACGCGCTCCACGGCCCCCACGCGGTAGCCCTTGAGCTGCACATCCGCGCCCGGGGCCAGGCCCTCCATCTGATCGAGGCGCACCACCAACGGATAGGTGCGCTCCGTCACCGCGCCGGCATTCTTGTAGGCCACCAGGCCCAGGAACAGCCCCAGGGCGGCCAGCACCAACAGGCCGAGGCGAGCATCCTGCTTCTCGAAGTTCATGGTGTCTCCAGCGGGATGGCATGGGCGGGCAGATCCAAATGGCTGGTGGCCCAGGCCGGGAAGGAACCGGGTTCCTCCTGGGCGAGCAGCAGGGTCTTGTCCCCGGCCTCGGCCCAGCCCCGGATCACATCGACGGCCGTGGCCCGGTCCGCCGCGTCGAGCCCCTCCAACGGATCATCCAGCAGAATCAGGTCAGGATCCAGCGCCAGCACCCGCGCCAGATTGCCGTGCTTGCGGACGGTGGCGCTCACGGCGTGGGGCCGCAGGCCCGCCACCGCCTGCAGGCCCAGGCGCTCCAGGGCGGCCTCGGTCCGGTCGCGCACCTCTTTCGTGGGCAGGCCCTGGAACCGCAGCGGCAGGGCGATGTTCCCCCGCAGGCTCAGGTTCGACAGCAGGCCGCCCGACGCGAAGGCCAGGCCCATGCGCACATGCCCCAGCAGGGCCAGGGCGCCATCACCCGGCCAGATGACCTGGCCGCCCACCCGCACCTCGCCATGGGCGGGGCGCTCCGTGCCGGCGATGACCCGCAGCAGGCGGCTCTTGCCGCACCCGCTCGGACCGGTCAGCAAGTGTTTACCCCCCTTCGCCACGTCCAGGTACAGGCCTTCCAACAGCAGCTGGCCATCCGGGGCATCGAGGGTGAGATCGCACAGACTGATCATGGTTAGAAATAAAACAGGGCGGCGATGACGCCATCCAGAGCAAAGACGGCCACCAGGGCCGAGACCACCGTCTTGGTGACGGCCTGGGGGATCTCGGTCTGGCTGCGCTGGATGCGCAGGCCAAAGTGACAGGCGTGGAAGGTGATGGCTCCCGTGAAGAACACCACCTTCAACAGGGTGGCGGCGAAATCACGATTGGACAGCGTCTGTCGGACCGAATCCATGTAGAACCCGAAGGTGACGCCGTATTTCAGCTTCGCCACCAGGAAGCCGCCCGCCAGCGCCGCCGCGTCGAAGAACACCACCAGGGCGAACATCGATATCAGCACGCCCAGCCAACGCGGCAGCAGCAGGTATTGGTAGGGATTGATGCCGTGGGCCGCCAAAGCGTCCACCTCACCATTGAGCTGCATGGCCCCCAGTTCGGCCGCGATGGCCGTGGAGCTGCGCCCAATGATCAGTACCGCCGTGAGCAGCGGCCCCAACTCTCGCAGGATGATGACCACCATCAGCACACCAATGTAGTTCTCGGCACCGAAACCCGAGAGCTGGCTGAAGGCCTGTATGAGCGTGACGGCGCCCAGCAACAGGGCCGTGCCACTCACCAACCACAGCGCGTCCAAGGCGGTGAAACGGACCTGCAGCTTGACCTGCCCCGCCACCACTCCGACCTGATCCATACGCAGCAGCAGCATGTGCCGCAGCGTGCGTAGCACCAGGTGCGCCTGGTCGCCCAGGAACTCGAGAAACCCGCGCACCGGCGCGCCGAGTCGGGCAAGGAATACCGTCACGAATCACCTTGGAAGTGATCCACAGGCTAGCAGGAATGCAGCCACTTCACGGGCTCAGCACAAACCCATCGGCATAGTCGATGACCACCACCACCTTGTAGTCCCGATGGGGAGCGCTGCCGGCGCCGGCCTGGTGGAGATCCGGGTTGAAGAGGTTGTGCCGGTGGCCCCGGCTGGCCACGCCATCATCAACGAGCAGTTGGATGACCACCTGCCGGGCGTCCGTTTCCAAGGTGGCAATGTTCTCGGCGATGAGCCCGTGCCAAACACCCAGGCGGTTCAGGCGGTCGGAGAGCTTGCTGCCATCCGCACCCACATGCTCCAGGGCCCCGCGCGGGCCGATGTCACGGGCATGCGCGCGGGCCGCCCGGGCCAGACCTTCCTGGAAGCGGAGGGGCCCCATGGGCTTCTGGGTCTCCAGGAAGGCAATGGCCTCATCCAGGGCGACCACGCCTTCGTCGGTGCGCAGGGGCGTTCGCCCAGGCCGGTTCCACAGCGTGCCTTCGAAGCAGTCCCGCAGCTCGCGCAGGTGCTTTGCGTAGGCCCTCGGCTGCACCCGGGCATCGCTCATCTCCTGCACCACGGCCCGCTCGAAGGCGGTGGCCTTCTCCGGGGCCGGGGCCTGGGCCGGGGGCAGAAGGGTAAACAAGAGCAGCGCGGCAATCCTCATGGGCACCTCGGGGGGCGGTGTTCCTCGGATCGGCGCGCTGCACTCTCTTGCTTAACTGCGTCCTACATTACTCCCATTACAGGGCCGGGCCATCGATTTCAGCAAAGAGCGGGTGGGTCAGGTAGCGCTCACCGGTATCGCAGAGCACGGCCACCACGGTCTTGCCTTCGCCCAGCTCTTTCGCCACCTGTAAGGCCGCAAAGACAATGGCGCCGGTGCTGATGCCCGTGAGGAGCCCTTCTTCCCGGGCCAGACGGCGGGCGGTAGCGATGGCATCGTCATAACCCACGGGCAGGATGCGCTGGAAGGCATCGCGATTGAGGATGCCAGGCACGAAGTTGGGCCCGAGGCCCTGCAGCTTGTGGGGCCCCGCCTTGCCGGTGCTCAGGAGGGGCGAAGTCTCGGGTTCCACGGCCACCACCAGGGTGCCTGGCTTCTTCTCGGCCAGCACCTCACCCACGCCGGTCACCGTGCCGCCCGTGCCCACGCCCGCCACGAAGGCATCCAGCTCGGGCACCTGCTCGAGGATTTCGAGGGCGGTGGTGCGGCGATGCACGGCTGGATTGGCGGGGTTCTCGAACTGACGCACCAGGAAGTAGCTGGCATTCGAATCCGCCAGTTCCTGTGCCTTGTCCACGGCGGCCTTCATGCCACCGCTGCCAGGCGTCAGCACCAACTCCGCGCCATAGGCCTTCAGCAGGGCGCGGCGTTCCTGCGTCATGGTGTCGGGCATCACCAGCGTGATCTTGTAGCCCTTGGCGGCGGCCACGAAGGCCAGGCCGATGCCCGTGTTCCCGCTGGTGGCTTCCAGCAGGATCATGCCGGGCTTCAGCGCGCCACGCTCTTCGGCATCCTGGATCATGCTGAGGGCGATGCGATCCTTGACGCTGCCGCCGGGATTGGCGCTTTCCAGCTTCACGTAGATCTTGGCGGATCCGGCCGGCACCAGGCGGTTCAGGCGCACGACGGGGGTGTAACCCACCAGATCGTAGGCGTGTTCGACACGGTTGGGACGTTCGGTGGGGCGGCTCATGGGGATCTCCTGGGGCGGCCGATCGGGGCCTGGGAGTGAAGTATGAAAGGAGAAAACAGGTTGTCAAGTTTGTTAATCTTTTTTATTATATAACAAGTCAAGGGAGGTCGGCATGAAGGGTTCAGCCAAGGGTCGTTACGGATTGCAGTTCATGGTGGAACTGGCGGTTCAGGCCGGGCGCGGCCCCGTGCTGGTGGACACCATCGCCGAGCGCCAGGGCCTGCCCCCCAAGTTCCTCCGCGTGCTCCTGGGCAGCCTTAAGGCGGCCGATCTCGTGAAGGTTCAACGCGGCCCCAGCGGCGGCTGTGAATTGGCCCGGCATCCGAGCCAGATTCACGCCCTGGAGGTGCTGGAAGCCCTGGAGGGGCATCTCGGGGCGGGAGCGCTGAAAGAGGATGCCACCCACGGCGCGCGGGTGGTGCGCGAGCTTTGGAACCGCAGCACCGAGGCCGCCCGCGCAGTCCTGAAGGCCACCACCCTCGCCGCCCTGGCCGACAAGCAGCGCTCCCTGGAAGTGGATAGCCAGGGTTACTCCATCTGATCAGCGGTCTTTCAACAGATCGAGCAAATCCTCCGCGTTGAGGCGGCCACCGCCATCACCTGATGCAAGAATGCTTTCGGCCAGTTCGCGCTTCCGGTGGTGGAGCTGGACGATCTTGGCTTCGAGGGTGCCCTTGGCCACGAGGCGGTAGACGGTCACGGGCCGCTGCTGGCCCATGCGGTGGGCGCGGGAGCTGGCCTGGTCTTCCACGGCGGGGTTCCACCAAGGATCGAGGATGATCACGTAGTCGGCGGCCGTGAGGTTGAGCCCCAGGCCCCCGGCGGTGAGGCTGATGAGGAAGAAGTCGCCGTCCCCTTCCTGGAAGGCGGTCACGGCCTTGGCCCTGGCCTTGGCGGGGCTGGAGCCATCGAGGTACTGGAAGGGGATCCCCTGTGCGTCCATCCAATCCCGGACGATGTGCAGGCTGTCCACGAACTGGCTGAACACGAGGGTGCGGTGCCCCCCCTCCCTCAGTTCCTCTGCGAGCTCCTGGAAGGCTTCGAGCTTGGCGGCGGGGCCGGTCCATTCGGGGGCGGCGAGGCTGGGATGGCAGCAGGCGCGGCGGAGCTTCATGAGTTCCGCCAGGATTTTCACGGCGCGCTGTCCCGGCGGGGCTGCGGCGGCCGTTTCCATATCCTCCAGGGCCTTCCGGCGCAGGGCCTCATACAGGGTGGCCTCTTCGGGGGAGAGCTCCACCTCTCGCAGGATTTCCGTGCGTTCGGGCAGATCCTCCAGCACCTGGGCCTTGGTACGCCGGAGGAGGAAGGGCCGCACCAGACGCTGAAGCCGGTGCAGGGTGTCGGAATCGCGGTCCCTTTCGATGGGCCCGGCGAAACGGCGGTTGAAGCGCTCCTGGCTGCCCAGGAGCCCCGGGTTGAGGATGCGGAAGAGGCTCCACAATTCCCCCAGGTTGTTCTCCAGGGGCGTGCCGCTCAGGGCGAGGGTGAATTCCGCCTTCAGGCCCGAGGCCGCTTGGCTGCGCTTGGTTTGCGCGTTCTTGAGGGACTGGGCCTCGTCGAACACGAGGGTATGCCACTGGCGTGAGGCGAAGGCATCCGCATCCTGCTGAAGGAGCCCATACGAGGTGATCACCACGTCCTTCCGCCCCAGTTTCTTGAGTAGCCGCTCCCGGTCCGCATCGTGGTAGCGATGGAAGGTCAGTTCCGGCGCGAAGCGGGCACCCTCGGTTTCCCAGTTGGCCATGACGGAAGTCGGCGCCACCACCAGGGCCGGGCCTCCCCCCTTCTTGGCCCGGTGCAACAGCAGGGCGAGGCTCATGATCGTTTTGCCGAGGCCCATATCATCGGCCAGGACGGCCCCGGCGCCCCAGGCCGCCATGCGGGTGAGCCATTGGAAGCCTTCTTCTTGGTAGGGCCTCAGTTCCGCCTGAAGGCCCGCAGGTACCTGGGATCGCTGGGAAAAGGCCTCCTGATAGCGAGACACCATGGCCTGGAATCCCGCGTCGCCCTCCAGATCCGCTTCGAGCAGGGGCGCCGCCAGGGCAGGCATGCGCCAGGCCTTGCCCTGAGCTTCGCCCAATCCCGCCAATTCCCCCAGCCGCTTGCGGAAGGCGGCGCTGAGGGCCAGGAAGCGGCCTTCGCCCAAGGCGATGAACCGGCCCGGCGTGTCTTCCATCAGGCGGAGGAGTTCCACGAGCGTGAGGACCTGGCCATCCTCCAGCTTCAGCTCGCCACTGGCCTCGAACCAGTTGCCCTGCGCCTGGGCCTTCATCCGGAACTGCTTTTCGTCCACCCGGGCGGCCAGGCTGAGGGCCGATCCGGCGGGCCAGTGAGCCTGGGCGCGGCCCTGGAGCAGATCCAGGGCTTCCAGGAGTTCCAGGGCCTGGGCTGGCCCAGGAAGCCGGTATTCAAAGGGCCCATCTTCGCCTTCGCCCAGGGCCGGACAGGCCTCCAACAGTTCAGCAACCCGAGCCTTTTCATCCGCCAGATCGCGACTCGTTTGAAGCAGCCGCCCATCCACCGCCACCACCAGCGCCGCGTCCCCAGCCCCGGGGCGCACCCAGGGTCCGCCGAGCACGGGACGATAGCGCGCCGTGGCCCGGAGTCCCTGGCCCATGGGCTGGAGCACCACTTGCAGCATGGGATCGGCCGGTACCGTGTCCGCCGTGCCGCCCCCCACGGGCGCGTCGCAACGAATGGGAATTTTCTGCGCCAGCCTGGGCAGCAGGGCCTCCAGGCGTTCCATGCCTTCGGGAGGGATGCTGATGCCCGAGCTTAGCGACGCCGCCACGCGGAGATGGGATTCATGAAAGCGGATCACCCGGAGCAGTTCCCCTTCCAAGTGGAAGCTGGCATTCCCCTCCTTGGGTGGGGCCGGGTGGAGGCGGAGCCGCCTTCCCTGCGGGGTCATGTCCACCAGCAGCTCCGGACTGGCGGTCTCCACGCGAAGGGGAGTGGGCTCAGTTCCACCAGGGCGCTCCAAGAATACGAGGGGGTGGCCCGCCAACGCCTCCAGCTGATCTGAAAGCGCCTCCAGATCGATGCCGCGCCAACGATAGCCGTCGGCGGACTGGCGCCAAAGGTCCAAGGCGGGCCAATCCTGATCCAGGATCCAGGTATCCACCGTGGGGTTGAGGGAGCGCCCGGTGCCAAGCACTTGTCCCTTGCCCCAGCCACGGGGTCCGCGTTTTTGATCGCGGGGTTCCACTTTGAAAATGAAATCATCCTTCCCCGCGCACACGAACCAGGTCAAGCGGCGGGGCCGCTCCGGGGCGGCTTCCCCATCGGGCGCAAGCGCTTCCAGGCTATCCAAGGCTCGGGTCCAGGCCGGAACGGGCTGAATCCACCGGGCCCAGCCCAGCCCTGGGGCCTTGGCCTCGGATGGGTTCAGGAGCAGGTCCAGTTCGGCTCTCCCCCAGGCCATGCGGGGAAGGTCCTCCCGCAGCTGCCGAAGCCGGGCCCGGAAGGCTGGATCCAAGTCCAGGCCTGCCCAGGCGAGGCCACTGCCCAACAGCAGGAGGTCGAGGGGAGACGCCTGTTCACCCAGCCGTTTGGTCATCTCCTGGATGTGGGCAGGATCCTCCTGAAGCCCCCGAAGGACTTCCGCCAGTAGCGCGGCATGGTCCCGAAACGGATCGCCCACTGAAGCCTGAGCGAGGAGCCACCCCATGGCTTCGGGGCGCCGGGCTGGCGCGGCCTTCAGCAAGGCCAAGGCGTGGATCAAGGCCCCGAAGCCGAAGAGGCCGCACTTCCGCCGCCCCCGCTCCTTCCGTTCCAGCTTCAGTGCCTCATCCAGCGTGGCCAGGGCTTCCCCGGCGCGGCCTTCCAACAGGGCGAGCCAGGCGGAGAAGGGTTTACCCCGCCCACGAACAAAGGTGGCCACCACCCTGGCGGCCTCCGCGCGGTTCCCATCGAGCAGGGCCAGGCCCGCTCCCAGGACGGAGCTGATGGCCGGGTCTCCCAGCTCCAGGAGGGCGCGAAGCCTGGGCTGGCTTTGGCCCAGATCCGCCACCCCCTTCAGCCAGGCGGCTTGGGCGGCCAGGGCCCTGATCTGCGGATGCATGGCCGCCATCAGGCGGGGATGGGCCGGATCGAGCAAGCGGCTGAAGCGCTGCATCGACTCGTCGAACCCGGTGGAGGCGGCCAGGTTCTCGTGGAGATGCAGCACCTCTTCGCACTGGCCCATGAGAACCCGGAGGTTGATCTGGGTGTAGGCCTTTTCGATGTTCAGGGCGTACTCGGGGAAATCGTAGGCAGTCTCCACCCCGCAGCTTTTCGCCAAGCCCGGAAGGCAGCCTTCTTCCAGGGTCTGATCCAGCACCTGCAGGAGCCTTTCCGGCCTGAGAATCCAGCGGTCCCAGCGCCGGATGAGCCACCCCGCCTTGGCCAGGGGCTCCAGGAACCGAGCCTCGGCCCAGATGGCCTGGTAGCTCTTCAGCCCCAGGCGAAGGGCCGCGTGGCGCGCCAGCTCCACCGCGTACAGGCCGGATTCGGAAACCGCCAGCCGCTCCAGCATGGCCCTCCGGGGAGGGTCCATGCTCTTGAGATTCGCCAGGTCGTTTGCCATACCGTCCATGCTAATGGCGCGGCCTCATTTTCCGTACCGCACTTCCATCCCCTCCGCAATGGCGGCTCCCTTCACCTGCACCTCGCTGCCGCGGTAGACCGCCCAGCCAGGGATGCCGCGAGGCACGGCCTTGGTCATGGCCCACTGCTGGGTGCGGCTGTTGGAGAGCACCAGAACCAGCATGCGCTTGGGGTTCCAGGGATTGGGGAAGGCTGCAAAGAGACCATCCTCGGGCTTGCCGTAGGTCAGCCCCTGCCACTTGAACCAGCCGGAACCGGCGTCCAGGGGCAGCTTGCCTTCCGCCTGCAGACGGGCCACGAGGCCATTCTCCGCAGGACCACCGAAGACCAGCAGATCGCTGGCGGCCAATTCCGCATCACTGATGTCTGCATCAGATTGGACCGGCAGCAGCACCTCCGTGGAGGCTTCCGCCAGGGCATCCCGGTAGGTCAGCGCCAGGGTGCGCTGGGCCTCCACTTCGCGGGCCGTGCCGTAGACCAGCCGTGTGGCGCTCCAGTCGTCCAGCACGTTGCCCGGCACCCAGAAATTGGCCCGGGTCAGGGGCACGTCGTTGCCCGCATTGAAAACCAGGCGCGTGAGCATGGCCTCACTGGGGAACGTGAACGAGGCCTGGCCGCCCTTCACATCAAGGCGCTCGAGTCGTGAGCCCTTCTCGGTTTCCAGGTTCACGAAGGCCACAAAAGGATACGTGAAACCCTTCTGCTCGACCTTGAGCTTCACCTCGAAGCCCTTCTCCACCTTGGCCACATCGACCTTGAGACCCAGCGCCGGAAGGTCGGCCCGCTCCAGCCAGGGCTTCAGGATGGGAGCCACGTCCTTGCCAACAGCCTCGGACATGGCCTTGAGGATCTCCACAGTCGTCGCGGGCTTGCCGCTGTAGCGCTGATGCACCGCCTGCATGGCCTTGGCGAAGGCCTTGTTGCCCAGGTGCAAACGCAACTGGTGCAGCGCGAACACGCCGCGGATGCGGGGAATCTGGTAGGCGCTGTAGCGGTCGTAGTCCGTGGCTGTGGCCAGGGGCGCCTTCGCGCCTTCCTTGGCGTCCAGCCAGAGGTGCCGGGTGTTCAGGTCCGCCAGGTTTGCGCTCAGCGTGTCGAAGGCCTTGGCTGGAGAAGCAGGCAGGTTCTTCAGCTGCTGCCAGTAGGCCGCCGAGCCGCTGATGAACCAGTTCTCGGCATCCGAGGCGGGTTTGACAGTCCCTGTCCAAAGCCCCTTGGCCTCAAACGAGTAAGCCTCCTTCACCCCAGCCACCTCAGGCGAAGGCAAAGCCTTCGCAGTCTTTTCCTCACCCCGGGCCGCTTTCGCGGCCTGGAGCTTAGCCGTGATCCAGATGGGACTGAACGCCGTATACCCGTATGTCAGATGGGGCGTGGCCAGGGGCAGGTCGGCGATGAAGCGTCCGCCCACCATTTTTTCGCGCAGGGTGGTCTTGCCCTGGTGGGCGATGAAGACCAGTTTCTCGGCCATCTCGGAGGTGGTGAGCTTGGCATCGCAGGCGTGGGGCCGGTTGATGGGGCTGGTGGCCATCACGCGGGTGGCGATGTCGATGTCGAAGCCCTTCTTGCCATACGTTTTGAACGCATCCTGCCAGGCGATGTCGCGGTTCCAGGTGTTGAAGGCCAGGTCCGCAGGAGCGTTGTCGGGGTTGGCGCCGTACTCGCTGCGCACCTCCAGGTCGCGGTTGTTGTTATTGGCCCAGATGAAGTCCTGCAACCGGCCGGGCGTGTCGGCAGGCTTGCCCTTGGTGCCGGTGCGCCACAGGCGCGTCTTTTCGGTGCCCAGCAGGAAGCAGGCGCCTTCATCAGTCTTGGTGTCGGCCATGGTCCAGTCGTTGGTGTAGAGGCCGTTGTTCTGCTTGAAGAGGATGGCGGCGGCCTCATCGATGCTGGAGGCATACTGGGCCGCCTTGCGGATGCGGTTGCTTTGGGGCGTGCCGTCGGCGTTGAAGGGCGTCTGCCCCACCGTGGTCTCGCCCATCACCAGGCCCGAGGCGTTCAGGTACCAATCCGTGCCGCTGTGGATGCCGCCCGGGAAGGCCTGGATGACCAGCCGGTGGCCCTTCTCGGGCACCACGTCCAGCATCACGTTGAATTCCGTGCCGGTGTAGCCGTTCCACATGAACATCTGCGTGAGGATGAAGCGGCCGCTCTTCGTCGCGCCCTTGGTGGCCACGAAGGAATTGCAGTGATCGCCCTTGCCGCCCTTCTCCACCTCGTCGTCGCCGGTCATGAAGGTGCGGCCGCTGAGGGGGTGGGCCGCGTGGGTGAGGCCATCCTGCAAAGAGCTCATGTCCACGGCGCAGTTCAGCGTCACGATGTCCAGCAGGTCAACCGGACGGCCCTTGAACGCCGCGCCCGCCTTCACCGCGCCGTCGGCGATGCCCTTCATCTCCTCAAGGTATTCCACGTCGAACTTGCGGAAGAAGAGCGCATCGGCCATCTGCCGCTGATCGGCCCAGCCACGCACCGGATCCGCCGCATTCTTCAGCACGCCCAGCTTGGTCATGTAGCGCACGATCTCCTCGGCCATGAGCTCGCCGTGTTGGCGGCCCCGCGCATAGGGCGCGCCTTCGATGTGGAGGAAAGTCCAGCCGCCCATTTCATAACGGAAGCCCTTGCCCGCCCAGCGCACGGTTTCCAGGGGAATGAAGGCGGTGACATCTTCCACCTTTTCGAGTTTCACGGCGCTGAAGGTGGCGGCGCCCGTGGCCTTGCCGTTGCGGCCCAAGTGCAGCTGCACGCGGTCCGTGGGACTGGTGGCCAGGAACAACACGGAGACCTTACGCTCGGAGTTACCCGCCACGCTTTGCGACGCATTGGTGAAGGGGGAGCTTTCCATGGACAGGCAGGCCCCCAGCGCCGTGGGATAGCGGGCCAGGGCATCGACCTTCACGCCTTCGGTGCGGATGGTGGCGCTCAAGCGGTAGAGTTCTCCCACCTTCAACGTCACGGGGGCCGAAGCCAGGGTGGCCTCGGAACCTTCGGCGGCGGCTTCCAAGCGCAGGGCCGCAGCCTTCGCCGTGGAACCCGACTTTAACGTCCAACCAATCAGGGACAGGTCCGCCGCCGAGGCCATCAAAGCCATCGCCATCAGCAGTCCAACGCGGAGCATTCGGATCATGGGACCCTCCACCCTCCAGCATGCCAAAGCCATCGCCAAATTGCCTCGTTTTTTGAGGCAATTTGGCGCTGCAGCTAAGCTGAAACCATGGCACTCAAGAAATGGACCTTCACCGTGGACCCCGAGGATGCGGAGCTGCGCCTGGATCAGCTCATCGCCAAGCGCACGGACCTGTCCCGGCGTTCGGCCCGCGAAGCCTTGAAACTGGGCGGCGTGCAGGTGGATCGCAAACGGGTGAAGGTCGCGGGGAAGCTGGTGAAGCCGGGCATGGAAATTCGCGTGGCCTTCGATGCGGACCTGCCGCCGGTGCCCACGACGACCATCCCCATCGTGTTTGAGGACACCTGGATTGTGGCGGTGGACAAGCCCGCGGGCATCGCCACCCAGGGCACCTGGGCCACAGACCGCCACGACCTGCTGGCCCTGCTGAAGACCCAGCGCCCCGATCTGAAGACCTTCCTCCACCACCGTCTCGATCAGGGCACGTCGGGCCTCCTGGTGCTGGCCAAGGATCCCAAGGCCAACAAGGGCCTGGCCGTGGCCTTCGCGGACCGTGACCTCGTAAAGCTCTACCTGGCCCGCATCTCCGAGCCCCTGGAAGCCTGCACGGTGGATGCCCCCATCGGCCGCCTGCGGGGCGCCGATCCAGGCCGCTTCAGCACGATCGATGCTCGATCCGGCTCCGCCGGCGGCGATCTCATCGACCCCAAATTCGCCCGCACGGATTTTCGCCCCGCCACCGCCGAGGAATCAGCCGGGCTCGTACCCGGACATTGGATTGTGGCCCGCATCCATACCGGTCGCACGCATCAGATCCGTGTCCATCTCGTACACCTGGGTCGCCCCATCCTCGGCGATAGCCTCTATGGCGGCGCGCCTTCGGATCGCATCTGGCTCCACGCCTGGCGGCTGGGCCTCAAGCATCCCGTCACCGGGGAGGATTTGCTGCTGGAGGCACCGCCCACGCGGTTTCATCCTGGTCAGTAAACAACACGCTGACCCCCACCGGAGCCCGCGTGTCGCATCGAATGGAGAGATCGTTACTCCGCGCGATCCCAGGCCCGGGGATGGGCTGCGGGCAGTTTCCAGAGCACCGTGTGGTCCCGGTCGCCCATGTACAGGCCGCCGTCCGCCGCATCCCCGTACCCCACCCAGGATTGGTAGCCCAGCCGGTTCAGGGAGCCGCCGGTGTAGACAGTCTTAGTCTTCTTGGTGGGGTCTGCGGTCAGCTCGGCCACGGCCTCTTCGTACACCATGTCGGCCACCAGGCCCCGGCCACTGGGTTCGAGTTCCGTGAACATCACCTGCCGGAACACCTTGCCTGGACGATGGGTGGCATACCAGGCGTACTCGACTGGCGTGAGATTCGACAGGACCACCAGTTCCACCGGCGCCAGCACCATGTAGAGCCGTGGTTTGCGGGTGGCGGGCTTCGAAGCCCCCGCCAGTTCGGCGATGTCATCGGGGCGCAGGGTCTTGCCCCAGGCATAGGCGTGGGCCTTGGTGCGGGCGAGCTCTACCTTGGCCTCCAGTTGCAGCGTCTGACCACCCGTCTTGGCGAGGGACACGCTCCGGTAGGACTCGATGGGCGTGATGCTGAAGCCGTTGTTGGAAAGAGCCGTCTTCGTGCGCTTCTGGCCATCCTTGCAGGCATCCAGCGCCACCGCCGTGTCCCCGGAGGCATCGCGCCAGCCGCCCTCTTCCAAGTAGGTGAAGCCGGCCTTGCCGGCCTCCACGGCCAGGTCGACATAGACTTCGCGGCCCTGGAAATAGCGCCCGGCACCCGGACTGCGGTGCAGGGCCAGGCCCTCCACACCGAGGGAGGTCGCGATCACGGACCCCTGGGGAATGGCCAGAACCAAATTGAGTGAGGACATGGGTTTTCTCCGCCGCCAAGTGAGGGACCTGTGGGCAAAGAATGCCAGCGCTTGGTGCCACAGGGAAGCCGTTTCCGACGGTTCACACGAACAAGCCCCAGAGACTTCGCGCCATCCAGTGACTGGGCCCCATACCTGCCTTTTGCGGTCCGATCCTGTACCGCCCCTGCCGACCTTTGCTGCTTCTGGACTCTGAGGTTAGGTCCAACCAGTTGGGGCGGTCTTCTTGGGCTCGGCCTTGTCGCGATTCCAGCCCCTGAAAGGATCACCCTTGGCGGCGCGCCGGGTATTGGCCTCGGTCCCCTCGGTGCGGATGTAGGGCATGCGACTTTGGCCTTTCCAGACCGGGCCGCTATCCTCGCCTGATGAAGCTGCCCCTCCTCTTCAACCCGGCCTCCGGCACCAGCCATAAAAATCCAGACGCACTTCTACGTAGTCTGCCCGCCGATGTGCGCGCCCGGGTGGAGCCGATTCCCTTCGGTCCCCCCTGGGACTTCGAACCAGCCATTTCCCAGGCCCAACAAGCCGGTGGCCCGCTCTTCGTATGGGGTGGGGACGGCACCATCCACCATGCGGCCAAAGCCCTGATCCTGCGCGGCTGTCCCGTCCCCCTGGCGGCGATCCCCGGGGGCAGTGGCAACGGACTGGTGCGGGGCCTGCGCACACCTCTGGAACCTGCTGGAGCCGTGCAGCGGCTGCTGGAAGGCCGGGAGCTGGCCCTGGATCTGCCGCGTTTGGATGGCGAACCCTTTTTGAACCTCTGCGGCACGGGCTTCGAGGCCGCCGTGGCCCACCGTTTCGACGCCATGTCGGGGCGGGGCTTCACCACCTACGCCCGGGCCTGTCTGGATCTCTGGCGCACCTGGAAGGCCGCGAGCCTGGACTGGGACGCGGAACTGATGACATTTACACCGCCGCGAGGCCGCATCGAACGCATCCAGGAGGCCTTTCATCGCTCGGCG
>JAYVRY010000152.1:0-5988 GCA_043775845.1 Acidobacteriota bacterium | reverse complement strand
TCCTTCTCCGGGGGTTCCCCGCTGCGCGAACACCCCCGGGCCCCCGCGCCTCGTCCGGCGAAGCCGGTCTTCGGCTTGACCTTCCTTCTCCGGGGGTTCCCCGCTGCGCGAACACCCCCGGGCCCCCGCGCCTCGTCCGGCGAAGCCGGTCTTCGGCTTGCCTCTCTGAATACTTGGTCCTTCGCGCCTCGGGAACGCCCTAATTCGCTTCCTGCTCGTGGTACTGCGCCAGGATTTCCGCGGGGGTGGCCGTGGCGGTGCCCACCTTGCCCACCACCACGCCGGCGGCGGCGTTGGCCAGCATGGCGGCCTCGCGCCAATCCGCACCGGCGGCGATGGCGGAACTGAAGGCGGCGATGACCGTGTCACCCGCGCCACTTACATCGAAGACCTCACGGGCCTCGGTGGGAATCATCCAGGGGGCGGCGTGTTCCGCATCTGGAGAAAAGAGGGCCATGCCCCGCTCACTGCGCGTGACCAGCAGGCCCTTGAGCCCCAGATCGGCCATGAGGGCCCGCCCCGCCACAGTCACTTCCATGTCGGAGCGCGCAGGCCGCGATGTCAGTTCCGAAGCTTCCTTGGTGTTGGGCGTCATGAGCGTGGCGCCGCGGTAGAGCGCCTTGTGGCCCGGTTTGGGATCCACGATCCAGGGGATGCTCCGCTTAGCGCACAGCGTGCGCACGGCCTCCATGATGGGCTCGTTGACGGTGCCCTTGGCATAGTCCGAGACGATCAGGGCCGAAGCCGAATTCAGCGCCCGTTCCAAACGATCCTTCAGTCCCAGCAGGACAGCGGCATCCGGCTGGCCCGGATCTTCCCGGTCGATGCGGAGCATCTGTTGCTGTTGGCCGATGACGCGGGTCTTGATGATGGTGGGGCGCGAGGTATCGAGCACCAGGCCGGAAATGGAAATGCCAAGGCCGCTCAGCAGGCCCAGCAGCCGGTCACCGGCCACGTCCTTCTGCAGCGTGCCGATGAGCAGGGGTTCGGTGCCCAGCGCCTTGAGGTTGGCCGCCACGTTGGCCGCGCCGCCCAGCACCGCGCGTTCGCGCAACACGCGAACGATGGGCACCGGCGCCTCGGGCGAAATGCGGCTCACCTCGCCGAAGAGGTACTCGTCCAGCATCACGTCGCCCAGCACCGCCACCTTGCGGCCTTCCATGCGCTTGAGGAGCGATTCGGCCTGGCTCCGGTCGAGTCTCATGGCCACACCTCCACCGATCGCACACCGTGCGTGCTCCTGCTCGCATAGCTCGCAGCGATGGAGCCTCTCTGTGCGGCCACCCTGTGGGCGGCAAGGGCCTTCGTCCCTTCCGTGGCCCTCCGCTCCTGCTTCGGGCTCACTTGGGCACCTTGGTCGCGGCATCGATCAGCATCACGGGAATGCCATCCTCGATGGGATAGAGCAGCCCGCACGATTGGCAGTGCAGCCCCTCAGCCTGCTCCACCAGGTCACCATGGCAGTCGGGGCAGCAGAGGATCTCGAGGAGGCGGGGATCAAGCGGCATGGGGGTAGCTTAGCGGAAATGGGAGGATTCACCTCTAGGCGGCGCTATTCAACGGGCGGGCGTAGGGGCAGGGCGTAGGGCCTGGCCCCAGGGGCCGTGCCCCAGCCCTTGTTGGGCTTGGGGCCCATGAGGTAAACGATCTCGCCACCCTTCACCAGGTCCTCATGGCGGAAGTAGGTCTTGTCCCAGGGCTGGCCATTGAGAGTGATGCCTTGGATATAGGGATTCTTCGCATCGAGTTTCGGAGCCCGCAGGACCAGTTGCCGGCCGTTCTCGAAGTGGATGGCCATCTCGCGGCTGGCCGGAACGCCGATCACATACTCGTTGCTGCCTGGCGCCACGGGATAAAATCCCAGGGCGCTGAAGAGGTACCAGGCGGACATCTGGCCCACATCGTCGTTGCCGCAAAGGCCATCGGGGCGGTTGAGGTACATCTGCTCCAGGATGGCCCGGACCTTTTCCTGGGTCTTCCAGGGCTGCCCGGCCCACACGTACAAGTAGGGCACGTGGTGGCTGGGCTCGTTGCCATGGGCATAGTTGCCCATCATCGAGGCCCGTGTGAGATCTTCGGTGTCCGCGAAGAATTGGTCGTCGAGGTGCATGGTGAAGAGCTCATCCAGGTGCTTTGCGAAGGCCGCGCCGCCGCCTGATTTCGCCACCAGCCATGCCGCGTCGTGGGGCATGAAGAGGCTGTAGTTCCACGCATTCCCCTCGATGTAGCCCTGATCGTGGGTCTGCATGGGATCGAAGGGTTCCCGCCACGCGCCATCCCGGCGACGGGCCCGCATGAAGCCTGTTTTCGTATCCCAAAGATGGCGGCTCGAAGCGGCCCGCTTCGTGAACGCGGCCTCGTCGTCCTTCCGTCCGAGGGCCTTTGCCATCTGCGCGATGGCCCAGTCATCGTAGGCGTATTCGAGGGTCTTCGAAGCGCTGGAACCATGCCCGTCATCCGGCACCCAGCCCAGTTTTATGTAGTCGCCCAGGCCGTCGTAGCCCGGTGTGGTGGCCGTGGCCTTCATGGCCTCGAAGGCACGGTTTCCATCGAAGCCGCGGATGCCCTTCATCCAGGCATCGGCGATGACGCTCACGGCGTGGTAGCCGATCATGCACCAGTTCTCCTGGCCGTGATGGCTCCAGATGGGCAGCATCTTCCAGGGCGATTGGTCATAGTGCGCGAGCATGGACTGCACCATGTCGCTGGCGCGCTTGGGTTCGATGAGGGTGTAGAGCGGGTGCAGCGCGCGGTGGGTATCCCAGAGACTGAACACCGTGTGGTTGGTGAACCCCTTGGCCTCGTGGATGCCGCCATCGATGCCGCGGTATTTCCCATCCACATCCTGGAATTCCACGGGCCCCAGCAGGCTGTGATAGAAGGCCGTGTAGAACCCTTTGCGCTGGGCTTCCGTGCCCGCGAAATCGATGCGGGCCAGTTCCTTCTCCCAGGCGAGGGAGGCCTCGGCCCGCACGCGGTCGAAGTCCCAGTGGGGCGCTTCGGCCCTCAGGTTGGCCAAGGCGCCTTCTTCGCTCACGGCGGACAGTGCCACCTTCACCTGGATGGCTTCGCCTGCTTCCGTGTCGAAATCGAAGTGCAGCTTCAACGCCTTGCCCGCCATTTCGGGGAAGTTCGAATTCTGATCCCACTTCCGCCAGAAACCCTGATAGACGGAACGCGGTTCCTGGTTCTGCTGGCCGTAGGCCTTGAAGGGCTTGCTGAAAGCCATGGCGAAGAAGAGTTGGCGATCCCGCGCCCAGCCCCGCACGTGGCGGCTGCCCGTGACGAGATCCGGCCCCTTTACCTGCACCTTCGACCAGAGCACCTTGCCCTCGTAGTTGTAGATCGCGTGCACCAGGTCGAGGACGATGCGGCTCTCCGTGCTCTTGGGAAAGGTGTAGCGGTGGAAGCCCACGCGGGTGGTGGCCGTCAACTCGGCCTTCACGCCGGGATCCGTGAGCTGTGCAGTGTAGTAACCGGGGCTGGCCGCCTCATCACGGTAGCGGGAACGGTAGCCGCTGCCGGGCTGATCCGCCTGGCCCGGGTCGAGCATCAAGGCACCCACGGTGGGCATCACCAGCAGGTCGCCCAGATCCGAGTGCCCGGTTCCATGCAGGTGCGTGTGGCTGAACCCCACGATGGTGGGATCACCGTGCTGGTAGCCCGCGCAGTAGCGGTAGACATCCTTGTGATAGGTCTTCCCATCCAGCGAGTAGATCGCCGTGTCCGTGTCGGGGCTCAACTGCACGAAGCCGAAGGGCACCGTGGCGCCGGGATAGGCGTGGCCCATATCCTTGGTGCCGATGAAGGGATCTGCGCTGTCCACGCGGCGCGGGGCCTGGGCGAGCAAAGCGGGAACCAACAGCAGAACGAAAGTGAGTAAAACAGTCTTCATCGCAGGCCCCAGGAGAGTGGCGTCTCCCCGACTGTACTCGACTGGCAGGTGTGATGGATGTGGCCTCGGGAAGCCCTCCCACGCCCGGTAGACTGGAGGTTCCGTTCAGCGAGGATGCCCATGAAACCCTTCGGAACCGCCCTGCTCATCGCCTCTCTGGCCACCCCGGCGATCCTGGCCCAGGCCCCCGCAGCCAAGCCCACGGCAAGGGTGGATCTCAGCGTGTCCCTCGCCCGCCTGGAAGGGGAACTGGTCGCCAAGTTCGGGGCGACTCAGCGCTCCCGCGTGCAACGGGGTCTGCATCAGGCGGCGGCCTTCTGGCGGGCCGAGGACGGCACGCCGGGGGACTTCGAGACCCTGGTCCGCGCCCAGTTCGCTGGAGACACGAAGGCCCTCGATGCCCTCTTCCAGCGCATGGAATTCGCCATGGAGAGCTACTTCGGCCATGCCCTGGAAGTGGGCCGCGATTTCCGTTGGCACACCGACCTGGATCTGGGGCCGGTGCTGCCCGTGGACGAGATCCTCTCGGGCTATGATGCCGGCGCCCACTTCATCGACGATGCCTTCAGCAACAAGCTGGCCTTCGTGGTGCTCCTGAACTTCCCTCTGTCCAATCTCGAGACGCGCCTGAAAGAGGGGGACACCTGGACCCGCCGCCAGTGGGCCGAGGCCCGGTTGGTGGACCTCTTCGCCAAGCGCATTCCCGCCGAAGTGAATCAGGCCGCGGCCGAAGCCAGCGGGCAGGCCGAGCGCTACATCGCCTCCTACAACATCTGGATGCACCACCTGGTGGATGCCAAGGGCAATCGCCTCTTCGAGCCCAAGAAGCGGCTGCTTTCTCATTGGAACCTGCGCGACGAGCTGAAGAGCCGCTATGCCCAAGGACCTGCGGGCCTTGCCCACCAGCGCAGCATTCAGAAAGTGATGGAACGCATCGTCACGCAAACCATCCCTGCGGATGTGATCGACAATCCACTGGTGGATTGGAATCCCGTCACCAATGAGGTGAAGGCCACCACGGTCCAGGACAGCGACAAGGCCATCCCCACGGGCTTCAAGCCCAGCGCCGCGCCCGAGCCCGACACCCGCTACAAGGTGTTGCTGGACTGCTTCCTGGCCATGAAGAAGGCCGACCCCTACAGCCCGAACACCCCCACCCACATCGCCCGCAGCTTCGAAGAAGGCCGGCAGCTGCCCGAAGCCCGGGTGCGCAAAATGCTGGAAGAGGTTTGCTCCAGCCCCCTGCTCAAGCAGGTGGCCCAGGTCATGGAGCAGCGCCTGGGCCGCAAGCTGGAGCCCTTCGATCTCTGGTACAACGGTTTCCGCCCCGGTGCCGGGATGGACGAAGCCAAACTCGATGCCCAACTCAAGGCGAAGTATCCCACCGCCGCCGCCTACAAGGCCGACATGCCGAACCTGCTCAAGGGCCTGGGCTTCAGCGCCGAGCGCGCGGCCTGGCTGGCCAGCCGCATCGAGGTGGATCCAGCCCGCGGTTCCGGCCACGCCATGGGCGCCCAGCGCCGCGCGGACAACGCTCACCTGCGCACCCGCGTGGGCGCCGACGGCATGGACTACAAGGGCTTCAACATCGCCGTCCACGAAATGGGCCACAACGTGGAGCAGACGTTCTCGCTGGTAAACATCGACCACTGGCTGCTGAACGGTGTGCCCAACACCGCCTTCACCGAGGCCCTGGCCTTCGTCTTCCAAGCCCAGGATCTCAAGCTGCTGGGCCAGCCCCTGCCCGATGCGAAGGCCCTGGCGGAAAAGACCCTCAATGACTTCTGGGGCACCTACGAGATCGCCGGTGTGGGTCTCGTGGACATGGCCGTGTGGCACTGGATGTATGACCACCCCACGGCGACCCCGAGCCAGCTCAAGGATGCCGTGATCAAGATCACGAAAGATGTCTGGAACCGCTACTACGCCCCGGTACTGGGTCAGAAGGACTGCGTTCTACTGGGCATCTACAGCCACATGATCAGCAGCATGCTCTACCTGCCTGACTATCCCATTGGCCACATGATCGCCTTCCAGATCGAGCACGAAATCGACAAGACCGGCAAGCTCGGCGAGACTTTCGAGCGCATGGC
>JAYVRY010000151.1:0-23144 GCA_043775845.1 Acidobacteriota bacterium | reverse complement strand
CCATGGCCCGGTATCCGGCCTCGTTGGGATGCAGGTGATCGCCACTGTCGAAGGCGGGCAGAAGGCGGTCGGGATGGGCCGGATCGCGCATCGCCTGCTCGAAATCGACGATCGCATCGAAGGCGCCAGAGCTGCGAATCCACGCATTCACCGCCACGCGCTTGGCCGCGCCAGCCTCCGTGTGCACGAAAGGTTTCCCGACACCGGCCTTGGGCAACAGTGTGGCGCCCATGATCTTGAGGCCCTTGGCGTGGGCGCGCGCGATGAGCGTCTTCATCCCTTCGATGATCTGCTGGGCCGAGACGTGATCCTTGGGGAGCGGCAGCATGTCGGCGGCGCTGATGTCATTGCTGCCGGCCAGCAGGATGATCCAGCGCACACCCGGCTTGTTGAGGGCATCGCCATCGAAACGCGACAGCCCGCTCGGGCCCACAAAGGGTTCCACCGCGTCGTTGAGGATCCGATTCCCGGCGATGCCTGCATTGACAACGGCGACCATGGCCAGGGCCGGGCTGGCCTGCAGCCGCGCTGCCAGTACATCGGGCCACCTCCCGTAGCCGTCCAGCTTGGCACCCACGCCATCCGTGATGGAATCACCCATGGCCACCACAACCTGTGCCTGGGAGCTGGCGGCCACCTCGAGATCCGTGAGGAAATACCGGCTGTCATCGGTGCCAGCGGTGGGGAAGGCCGGGGCGGCAGTGTGGTCGCCACTCCCCGACAGGTAGGCGGTCTGGTTGCCGAAGCCATGGATGGTGGAGGCGGGGATATCTGCGGGCAGGTAGAGGCTCACGGCCAGTTCCTGCAGGGCGGCTACCTTCATGGGGACCGGGTCGCTGAGGATGCTGCCCCCTTTGGGAAGGGTGAGGATCGACCTGCCGCCAAAGGTCAGCGCATGGTCGCTCCCTGGCTGGGTGGCTGATCCCGCGGCATGCAGGCCCACATGCACGGGGCCGAGGGTGAGCGGTGCCTTCCCGAACTGATTGGACAGCCGGATCCGGAGGCTGCTCCCGGCGATGCTGGGCCGGATGATCTGCCGGATGGTCTGAGCCTTCAGGGGCGGCCCTTCCGAATCGGGCGGCGCCGTCCAGGCCGCGACCCAGCGACCCCCAGCCTGGGCTGAGAGCAGCGTGGTCGCCAGACCGAGCAGGAACAGCAGGGAAGCGCGTCGCACCATGGAACAGGGCATGGGTGGCATCCTTTGAAGGGGTTCCTTTCAAGGTGATAGATTAGAAAATTAATTTCTATCCCACTGGCCCCATGTCCAATACCCCTGGTCCCAGGCGGCTCGACCCTACTTGGGCGGGAACTTGGCCAGGATGTCGCGGACGGCCTTGGGCACAACTTCGTTGGCATCTTCCGGGTTTTCCAGGCCCGTCAGCGCCCCGGCGGCGGCGCCCTGCCAGATCAGCTGGTTGCTCTTGAAATCCACGATCTCGATGACGATGGTGCCTTCCTTGTAGTGGTGTACCTGGCTGGAGGACACGCCCACGCGGCCGTAGAAGGGGCGGAAGCCCCAGCCACCGCCCATGCCCACGTGGGTGGTGGTGCGGACCTTCCGCTCGTGCACCACGGGATAGTAGGTCACGAGGAAGTCGGGATCGGCCTTGGTCTCCATGGTGAAGCCCTTGGCCTGCAGTTCCTTCTCCACGGAAGCCCGCACCCGCTTGTCCATGAGGCTGGTGGTGCCGCCGGTGCCCTTCTTGGAGGTGTAGTAGTCGAAAGTCTTGTACTTCCCGTAGGAGGCCGTCACATCGTAGTCGTAGGTTACGTGGTAGCTGCTACAGGCCCCGAGCAGGGCCAGGGACAGCAGGGCAGCAGACAGGGGAAGGGCGCGCATATGTCCTCCAGACACCAGTATGGATGCCTGAAAGCTGAAAAAGGTTGAGCCTAAAAGGGGTCTATGGTGGTCTATGGAATGCCGGAGTTTCCAGTCCGCACCCTGGATGGTCTGCCCTGGGCTGTGATTTGCATTTCCTTTCTTGGTGTTGGAAGGCATTTCGGCTGATCCTGATGGGGATGGTTCTCGATCCCACCCTCGACCCTGGCGCGTCCAGCCCCCTCTATCTGCAACTGCAGAGGCGGCTTCGCGGGCTCATCCAGCAGGGGGAGTGGCGGCCGGGCACGCGGCTGCCCGCCGTGCCCGAGCTGGCCCAGCGATGGGGCGTGCATCGCCTCACCGTGCTGAAGGCCATCGCCGGGTTGAAGCGAACGGGCTGGATCCAGACCGTGCAGGGCCGAGGCAGCTTCGTGGCGCCGCGCCTGCCGGAAGCGCCGGGCCTGCGGGCCAGCAGCGAGTTCCCTTTTGAAGGGTCGGCCCTCCTGGCCCACGATGGCGAGCTGGGCTCCTGGCTGGGCGAAACGCTGGAGCGGGCCCAGGACAGCCACCTCATCAGTTTCTCTGCGGGCTTCATCCCATCCGATCTGCTGCCCGGCGAACAGCTGCGTCGCCTCACGGCCCAGGTGCTGAAGGAGCTGGGCTCCGAGGCTTGGGTCTACTCGGCGCCCGCAGGCTACCTGCCGTATCTGGAAGCCGTGGGCCGCTGGCTGGCTTCTGAAGGCGAACCCATCGACGAGGGCTGGGGCATCCGTTCCATTCCCGGGGCCCAGTCGGGCCTGGCCCTGGCCCTGGAATCCTTCACCGTGCCTGGCGACCGCGTGTTGGTGGAAAGCCCCTGCTACGTGGGCATCCTGGCCCTGATACGGGCCCTGGGCCGCGAGGCGGTGCCCGTGCCCGTGGATCGCCAGGGCTTGGATCCCGAACGCCTGGCTTCGGCCCTGCAGCGCAGCGAAGCGAAGATGCTTTTCACGGTGCCCAGCTTCCACAATCCCACAGGCATGACCCAGTCCAAAGCCCGCCGCGAGCGGGTGCTGGCGCTCACGCGGGCTCACGGCGTGATCCTGGTGACGGATTCGGCCTACGGAGACCTGCGTTTTTCCGGCAATTCCCTGCCGCCCTTCCGGCGCCTCGAAGGGGCCGATCACGTCATCCACCTGGGCAGCTTCTCCAAGTCCCTGGCGGCGGGGCTGCGCATGGGCTACCTCATCGCCAAGCACGATCTGCTGCGACGCATGGCGCCCATCCAGGAAGTGCAGACCATCGCCCAGCCGCCCCTCATGCAGGCCGTGGTGGCCCGCTTCCTCGACAACGGGGGCTTCCGCCGCCATCTGGCCCGGCTACGCCGCGCCCTGAAGGAACGCCGCGATGCCATGGTGGAGGCCCTGGCCGAGCATTTCCCCGCGGGAACACAGGTATCAGAGCCCAAGGGCGGCATGCACCTTTGGGTGGTGATGCCTGAAGAATTCTCCGCGCTGGATCTCCATCGCGACGCCCTGCAACACGGCCTGGGCTTTGCGCCAGGTCCCCTCTTCTTCGCCGATAGCCGGGGCACCAACTGCCTCCGCCTCAACTTCTCCACCCACGACCCTGCAACCACCCGGGAGGCCATCGCGCGCCTCGGCCACCTGGTTCACCGGGCCTGATCCAGTCATTCTTTTTTAAAGGAGCACCCGTGAGTCTCACCATGCATGACGCCACCATCGAGATCCAGCCCTCGACCCATCCCGCCAGCGATGCCGAGCGCGCCGCCCGCATGACCAATCCCGGCTTCGGCCGCATCTTCAGTGACCACATGGTGGTGGTGCCCTACGTCGAAGGCAAGGGCTGGGGCAAGGGCGTGCTGAAGGCCTATGGCCCCATCGCGATGGATCCCGCCTCCTCCGTGCTGCACTACGGCCAGGCCATTTTTGAAGGCTTCAAGGCCTACAAGCAGCCCGATGGCAGCATCGCCTCCTTCCGCCCTGATGCGAATTCCCGGCGCTTCAATGCCTCGGCCGCGCGCCTGGCCATGCCCGAGCTGCCCGAGGAGATCTTCATCGGCGCCGCCAAGGCCCTCATCAACCAGGACAAGGCTTGGGTGCCCGGCGCGGTGGGTGAAAGCCTCTACCTCCGCCCCTTCATGATCGCCACGGAAGCCGCCTTGGGTGTGCGGCCCAGCAACGAGTACCTCTTCGTGCTGCTGGCCAGCCCCGCCGGCGCTTATTTCCCCGCCGGCGTGAAGCCCGTGACCGTGTGGATCTCCGATGACTATGTCCGCGCCGCCCCCGGTGGCACCGGCTTCGCCAAGTGCGCGGGCAACTATGCCGCCAGCCTCGTGGCTCAGCATCAGGCCAAGGAAAAAGGCTGTGACCAGGTGGTCTGGCTCGACGCCATCGAGCGCAAGAACATCGAAGAGATGGGCGGCATGAACATCTTCTTCGTCTACCAGGAGAAGGGCGAGACCGTCGTCGTCACCCCTGAGCTCACCGGCACCCTGCTGCCCGGCATCACCCGCGACAGCCTGCTGCAGCTGGCCCGCGAGCAGGGTTTCAAGGCCGAGGAGCGCAAGATCACCGTGGATGAGTGGCGCAGCGCCATCGCGGAAGGCCGCATGACCGAAGCCTTCGCCTGCGGCACTGCCGCCGTCATCACCCCCGTGGGCCACGTGAAGTCCCGCAACGGCAACTGGGACATCAACAAGGGCGAGACCGGCCCGGTGGCCGCCAAGCTCCGCGAGACCCTGCTGAACCTCCAGCACGGCCTGAGCCCCGACACCCATGGCTGGATGACCAAGATCGTTTAAGTTTTTGTTCTTCGCAGAAACGCCCGCCGAATGGCGGGCGTTTCTGCGTGGGGAAAAGACTCAGGGATAGGTGATGGTGGCAGGGGTGATGGTGTTGCTGGTGACAGCCAAGGTGGAGCCGACCTTCATGATGGGGTCAGCTCCGGCCGTGCTGCGCTGGGCGGTCACGCCGTAGCTGTTGGGCGAGAGGCTGGTGAAGTACACCTGGTCCTGGCTGATGCCAGTGGCGGCAGGTTGGGACTGGACGATGAGGTTGTGGCTCTCTGCGGCGGCTGTGGTGAGCGTTTGGCGCAACTCACCCCACGTGACCTGGGTGGCCGTGGACGGGGCGGTGATGGTGAGGGTCAGCGCCCCAGGGACCTTGGGCCCGCTGAACGTGAAGTTGGCTGGATAGGTGGCGGGCGTGGCCGTGATCACCTTCTGGGCCTTGGCATCGTAGGCGGCGCTGGCGCTGACAGGTTGGGCCACCACGTAGTAGGTGATGCCCGTGCCAGCGGGAAGTCCTTCCAATGTGTAACTGCCCGAGGCATCGGTGACGGCCCGCCGCAGCAGGGTGGCCACATCCAGGCCGTCCACGGTCTCCGCCAGCACTTCGACATTGCTCAAGGGCGTGGTGCCATCCACGAGGTGGCCCGTGATCTTGGCCGTGGTGGCCAGATCATAGGCCCCGCCGGTGGCCTGGAACGTGTAGACCGGCCCGGGGCGGGTCTGCAGGGCCTGCTGGGCGCTCAGCATGAGCTGAGCAGTGATGGTGCCATTGGCGGGCACGGCCACCTGCCCCTTCACCACCGTCATCATGCTGGTGGGCATGCTCAAGGGCTGGCCGGTGACGGCGTTCGTGGCCCAGACATAGGCGGGCAGGCTGGTCGGTGAGGCGTAGTTCTTGGTGGCCCAGGTCAGCCGGAACTGGGCGTAGGTGCCCGCCATGACCTTCGTGGCAGGAAGCATGACCGCGCTGTGGCCGTTTTGAAGCGCCATCAAGTCATAGCTTTTCTGCACACTGCCCAGGGAGATCCAGTTGGATCCATCCAAGCTGCCTTCGATTTTTTCGACACTGACCCAGGCCTGGGCATAGCCAGGCAGGCTGTCGGAGCCCAGTTGGAGCGTGAGCGTTCCCGTGGGCGCAGGTGGGTTGGAGCTGCCCCCGCCGCCGCAGCCGAAGGTCAATCCCATGGCGAGCAGGGCGATGGGGAGGAGGTTGAAGCGCATCGGTGACTCCGGGGGGAGAGGTACAACGGAACAAGCTAAGCCGCCACGCCTGCACCGAGGCGACGAGCGGAGCCGTGATAGCGAAATGCTGAGAGAGAGCGGAAGGCAATGCAGGCGGGGTCCGACTTGAGCGCAGGGTTAGACCGGATGTGAGCACTGACGGATATAACTGGGGTTTGAGAAGCTCAAAGAGCAGCTACTGCATGAAGCCGCAGTCCGAGAGCTTTCATGACCTTCATCACAGTAGTGAATTCCGGATTTCCCTCGGGGGATAGAGCTTTGTACAGGCCTTCACGGCTTAGGCCCGTATCACGGGAAAGTTGGGCCATGCCTCGCGCACGAGCGATGTCGCCCAAGGCCGTGCGAACCAAACTGCCATCACCAGGATCTTCTTCAAGGCAGGCCTCAAAGTAGCCAGTGATCTCCTCCTCGCTGTTGAGATGATCAACGGCATCCCATTTTTTGAGTTTGATTTTGCTCATGTTGACCTCCTAGAGTTCTCGAGCCAATTTGAGGGCAGCCTTGATGTCTTTCGATTGAGTGCCCTTGTCGCCCCCGCCCAATAGGACGATGAATTCGAGCCCTTTTGAATGAAATACACCCGATAGCCAGCTCCTGCATGGATGCGCATCTCGGAAACTCCCTCGCCAATCGGCTCGCAATCTCCGAGGTTGCCTAATTCTGCGCGACGTAACCTGGCTTGAATTCGGTGCTTGGCCTGCAGGTCGCGTAGACCTACGAACCAGGTGTCAAATGGTTCGGTAGTAAGAATCGCGACCATGAAAGAAGCGTAGCCCATGGTTTACACCTGTCAAGGCCATCTCCGCCCGATCAAGATACGGGCTAACTCCAGTTTAACCCGTCCGATGGGCGGGGCTTGCGGAGTGGGTTCCGTGCTAGGAGCCGGGCCCCATGAAGGGGCCCGGAGGTGGGAGTCAACCACTGCTATGCAGGCTGAAAGGGTGGGGCTTGGCGCTAAGCCTGGGGCCAGGTGGCCTTGGCCTTGTCCCACCAGGTGCCCTTCCAGCTGCCGAAGTCGTAGCGCTCCGCGTTGGCGCGGGTGTAGAACCAGTAGTTGATGGCGCTGGCGATGACGTAGAAGACCAGGGCGCCCCAGAAGAAGGTCTTGGCCGAGCCCGTGGCGCCGATGCTGGCGCCAATGAGCGAGGAGAAGATGAGGGGGCCGTAGGCGGCCCAGGCGCCGGTCCAGCCCAGGATCTGCGCGCCCTGGCGGGGGTCGAAGGCGAAGATGATGGGGTACTGGCGGAAGGTGGCGAAGTTGCCGATGCCCGTCATGAGGAACATGAAGAGCATGACCCACACGAAGCCGTTGAACTGGGCCAGCGAGGTGGGCGTCAGGTAGCCGCCGAAGATGAGGGCCAGGCAGCCGAGGATGAGGCCCATGCCGGAAATCTGGGTCCAGATGCTGCCGCCGAAACGGTCCGCCAGGGGCCCGCCTACGAAGCGCACAGCAGAACCCACCAGGGGGCCCAGGAAGGCGTACTTGAGCGGATCAGGCGCGCCGGGGAAGGTGCCATAGATGGCCTTGATCATCAGCGGAAAGGCCGCCGCCAGGCCCGAGAAGCTGCCGAAGGTCATGACGTAGGTGATGACGCAGAACCAAGCGTGCTTGTTGTCGGTCATGTTCTTGACCATCTCGCCCACTGCGGGCTTCTTGCCGGGGATGCTGCGGAGGAAGAGGGCGCAGAGGATGCCCGCCAGCACCAGGTAGGGCAGATACCAGAAGGCGGCGTTCTGGATCCACAGGGCCTTCTGGCTGGCGCCCTTGGTGAAGGTCTGGGAGCCTCCGAAGGCGGACAGCAGGGGGAAGGTGATGATCCAGGGGGTGACGAACTGGACGATGCTCACGCCCAGGTTGCCAACGCCGGCCTGGATGCCCATGGCCGTGCCCTGGAGCCGCTTCGGGAAGAACATGGAGGTGGATGGCATGTAGGAGGAGAAGTCGCCGCCGCCCATGCCGCAGAGGAAGGCGATCACGAGGAAGTGCAGGTAGGGCGTCTGGGGGTTCTGGACCGCGAAGCCCAGCCAGATCATGGGGAAGGCTTTGAGAAAGGTGGCCACGGAAACGGTGAGCCGCGTGCCGTAAATGGGGATGAGAAAGGCGTGGATGAGGCGCAGGGTGCCGCCGGAGAGTCCGGGCATGGCCGTGAGCCAGAACAGTTGGGAGGTGGTGAACTTGAAGCCGATGCCCGGCAGCCGAACGGCCACAGCGCTGAACACGAACCAGGTGGCGAAGGAGGCGATGAGCGAGAAGGTGGTCAGGGCCAGGGTGAGCCAGGCCCGGGAGCGGCCTTCGGCCTCCCAGAAGACAGGATCTTCAGGCGCCCATTTCGTGAGCCAGGTCATGGTGTCTCCTTGTGATGTGATCGGCGGGCCGACCGGCGGCGGGGCGCTCAGTCGATATCGGTGGCGGTGGCGTGGCGGCGTTCTTCACCAAAGGTATCAAGAGCCTTGCCGTGGGCGCCAACCCAAGAGGTGGTCCAGCGTCGGTCCACCAACGTGAGCGCCAACAGGGCGATGCCGCAGAGGGCCACGCCAGAGATGAACCCCGGGGTGAAGGAATGGCCATAATCCTTGCCCATGATGGTGATGGAGTGCTGCTTGCCCAGGCCCATGAAGTAGGGAAGGAAGCCCCCGGCCAGGGCGCCCACTTCGCCGATGAGGCTGGAGGCCACAGCCGTGTCACCACGGAACCGCAGGGGCACCAACTGGAAGACAGCCCCGTTGCCCGCGCCCATGGCCGCGAAGGTGACCACGAGGATGGCCACGGTGACGAGTGGGTTGGTGGGCAGGGTGGCCGCCAGGCCCACAGTGACGAGGACGGTGCCGCAGAGCCAATAGAGGAGGCGGATGCCGCCCAGGTGATCCGAAAGCCAGCCTCCGGCCACGCGGAGGATGGAGGCCACGATGACGATGACTGCGCTGTACTTGCCCACGGAGGCCTTGGGGATGCCGTACTGATCGCCAAAGTAGACCGGCAGGAAGCTGGAGAGACCGATGAAGCCCCCGAAGGTCACTGAGTAGATGAGGTTGAAGATCCAGGCATCCCGGTTCCAGAGGATCTTGAGGTAGTCGCCCAGCTTCTTCTTCTCCTCGCGGTCAGCAGGCTCCTTTGCGAAGATCAGCAGCAGCAGGAAGGCCAGGCCCATGGGGATCATGGCGTAGCCGTAGACCATCTTCCAACCGTACAGCTTGGCCATGGGTGGGGCCGCCAGGAGGGCCAGCACGGTGCCGCTGTTGCCAGCCCCGGCGATGCCCATGGCCAGGCCCTTGTATTTGGGCGGGAAGGAGCCGGAGCCCAGGGAGAGGGCCACGCCGAAGGAGGCGCCTGCCACGCCCAGGGCCACGCCCATGCCCAGCACATGGTTGTAGCTGGAGACGAACTGCCAGCCGAAGAAGAGGCAGCAGAGGATGATGCCCATCTCCAGGAGAGCGGCATTCTTGCGGCCGATGTACTGGGACAGGATGCCCAGGGGGAAACGCATGAGGGCGCCGGCCCACACAGGCACGGCGACCATGAAGCCCTTTTGCGCGGGGCTGAGGCCGAACTGTTCCGCGATGAAGAGGGCCATGGCCCCGTTCAGCACCCAGATGGCGAAGCAGAAATCGAAATAGAGGAAGGACGTCAGCAGGGTCGGCATGTGGCCGGACTTGGTGAAGGCCTTGGTGTCCTGGAGGATGGACATGGCAGCTCCAAAAAATAGGAATAATTAATCCTAAATTATATTTCCAGGGGTGCCCTTAAATGTGATTCGGATCACTCATTCGTAAATCGTTCAAACGGGAAAGGCTTCGGGGCCCTCTGGTTCCTGCGGGGTACCGGGCAACCCGTGGGGCACCTGAAGGTCCTTCAGGGTGGTCGTGACCATGAAGGTGCTCAGGAGGTTTTGGAGGTCATCCCAAGCAGGGCGGAGGGGACAATGGCACCCCTCCTTGCTTCCATGGTGGCCCAGCAGACAGGTCTCGAAGGGTTCGGGCCCCTCCATGGCCACCACGACCTCCCGCAGGGTGATGTCCTCCGGGGCCCGGTTGAGGCGGAAACCGCCGGAGGGGCCCCGGTGAGATTCAAGAATCCCCGAGTGGCCGAGGGTCTGGAGGATCTTGGCCAGGTAGGGGCCGGGAAGGTCAAGTTCAGCCGCCAGGCGGCGAGCCAGGCGATAGGTGCCATCGCTGGGCAGCCGGATGAGGACCTGGAGCGCATACCGGGTCGAAGTATGGAAGATGCTGCGCGAAGGGGGAAAGCCAAGCTCGGAATGGTGCATGGACCTTCCATGTGAGCACTAAAAGGAATTCTTAGTCCGAATATAAACATGACTTCATCGAGGAGCCAGGGCTTATTTCATTGAAAAAATGGCTTGCCTGAAGAGAACTCCCGTCACTGCAGGCCGAGGCAGATAGGGGGCCTTAGGTTGGGTAGCCTTCGGAGAACACTACTAATACAAAAACAGTAAAAGCAAATAAAACAATAATTAAAAAATAAATCAAATAAGGCTATTTCCTCCTGAATCCCCCTTGCGCGCTTCCCTGAACGCGGCACATACTTGGGCACTATTTCCGATTCAATATTCTTAAATAAGCTCATGCCTGGCATGGGCCGTCCCGTCGAGGAGGTGTCGTGTTTCCCAGAACCGCGCCACGACTGCTTTTCCTATCGGCCCTGCTGTTGCCCCTGGCGCTGCCTTTGGCCGCCCAGGATGCCGAAACGCAGTTCCGGAAGAGCTGCATGAGTTGCCACACCATCGGCGCGGGCAAGAAGGTGGGGCCCGACCTGAAGGATCTGGGCAAGCGCCGGCCCCATGACTGGTCCACCAAGTTCATCACGGGGGCAGCCGCCATGCTGGACGGGGGGGACCCCACCGCCACCACCCTCCTGCGGGAATTCAACGGCGTGCGCATGCCGGACCTGGGCGTGACGGTGCCCGAAGCCGAGGCCCTGCTGAAGCTCATCGATGACTACAGTGCCCAGGGCAAGACGCTTGGGACCGCCGCCATTGCGCGGGCCGCCACGCCCGAAGACATCCGCCAGGGCCGCCTCTACTTCACAGGCGACCTGCGCTTCAAGTCCGGCGCCCCCTCCTGCATGTCCTGCCACCGCGCCCAGGGCGTGGGCGGCTGGGGTGGCGGGTGGCTGGGGCCAGACTTGACCGGCGCCACCGCCAAATACGGCATCGGCCTGGCCGGGGTCATCGAGAACCCCTCCTTCCCCACCATGCAGGGCGTCTTCGCCAAGACGCCCGCCAGCGCGGAAGAAGCCTTCCAGGTGGCCTGCTTTCTCAAGAGCGTGGGTTCCCAGCCCCCGGACAGGCGCGACGTGGTCTTCCCCGTGCTGAGCGTCGTGGGCCTGGTGGGAGGCATGCTGCTGGGCGGCCACCTGGGCCGAAAGCGCCTGAAGGGCGTTCGCAAGAATCTCAAGCCCAGAGCCTGAAGACGACCCTGATCCAGACACGAGGAGACGGAATCACCATGACCGAGCGTAAGCACAGCCACTGGATCAACGACATCGTAGACCCCGAAACCCGCACCTGGGAGGAGTTCTACCGGAACCGCTGGGCCCACGACAAGGTGGTGCGAAGCACCCATGGCGTGAATTGCACCGGCAGTTGCGGCTGGAACATCTACGTCAAGGAAGGGATCGTCACCTGGGAAATGCAGGTGCTGGACTACCCGCTCCTGGACGAGACCGTTCCGCCCTACGAGCCCCGCGGCTGCCAGCGTGGCATCAGCTTCTCCTGGTACCTCTACAGCCCGCTTCGCGTGAAGTTCCCCTACATGCGCGGGGCGCTCATGGACCTGTGGAACGAGGCCAAGGGCAAGGATCAGGATCCCGTGGCGGCCTGGGCCCTCATCCAGAACGATCCCATCAAGCGCGCCCGCTACCAGCAGGCCCGGGGGAAGGGCGGCTTCCGCCGCGCCTCCTGGGAGCAGGTGAACGAGCTCATGGCCGCGGCCAACATCCACACCATCAAGACCCACGGCCCGGATCGCATCGCGGGCTTCAGCCCCATCCCCGCCATGTCCATGCTGAGCTATGCGGCGGGTTCGCGCTTCATCCAGCTCATGGGTGGCACCAATCTGAGCTTCTACGATTGGTACTGCGACTTGCCGCCCAGCAGCCCGGAAATGTGGGGCGAGCAGACCGACGTGCAGGAGAGCGCGGACTGGTACAACGCGAAGTTCCTGGCGGTCATGGGTAGCAACCTGAACATGACCCGCACGCCGGACTGCCACTTCGCTGCCGAGAGCCGCCACAACGGCACCAAGATGGTGGTCTTCAGCCCCGACTTCAACCAGGTGGCCAAGTACGCCGACGAGTGGATGCCGGTGCACCAGGGGCAGGATGGTGCTTTTTGGATGGCCGTGAACCACGTCATCCTCACGGAGTTTCATCACCAGAAACAGGTGCCCTTTTTCTTGGAGTATCAGAAGAAGTACACGGATGGGC
Source organism: Acidobacteriota bacterium (assembly GCA_043775845.1). GTDB lineage: Bacteria > Acidobacteriota > Holophagae > Holophagales > Holophagaceae > Geothrix. Next base: position 10,850 of record JAYVRY010000151.1, on the reverse strand, counting down.
CGTTCCTGGTCGAGCTGACTGAGATCGACGGCGGGTTTCGGCCGGGGCAGCTGCTGCGGGCGGGGCGCCTGGCGAAGTACGCGGACGAAGAGCACGGCGAGTGGAAATTCCTCATGTGGGATGGGCCCTCGGGCACGCCCAAGATGCCCAAAGGCGCCATGGGCCAGCGCTGGAGCACCAAGCAGGGGGAATGGAACCTGCTGCTGCAGGACGGGAAGGACGACAGCCCCATTTCTCCTTCTTTAACCTTCCTGGGCGGCGAAGCCGCACAGGTCTCGTTCGATGATTTCGCCGATGGCAAAACCCTCTTCCGGGGCGTGCCAGTGAAGCGCATTCATCTGGCGGATGGCAGCAGCGTCGTCGTCACCACGGTCTACGACCTGCTCATGGCCCAGTTCGGCGTGAACCGCGAATTGCCTGGGGCCTACCCCAAGGATTACAACGACGCAGGGGCAGTCTACACACCGGCCTGGCAGGAAAAGCACACGGGCCTGTCGAAGGAAAACGTGCTGCGCTTCGCCCGGGAATGGGCCCACACCGCCGAGCTCACCAAGGGCAAGTGCACGGTCATCATCGGCGCCGGCGTCAATCACTGGTACCACAACAACCTCATCTACCGCGCCGCCCAGCACGCCCTCGTGTTCTGCGGCTGCATCGGCACCAACGGCGGCGGTCTCGCCCATTATGTGGGCCAGGAAAAACTGGCCCCCGTGGCCTCCTGGAGCGCCATCGCCATGGCCAGGGACTGGCTCTCCGTGAACCGGCTCCAGAACGGCCCCAGCTGGCACTACGTGAACAGCGATCAGTGGCGCTACGAGCGAGAGTTCAAGGAATACAACACGGTACCAGACGGCAGTGACTTGGTTGAGGGGCACTGCATGAACATGCAGACCCGTGCCGTGCGCAGCGGCTGGCTGCCCTACTTCCCGCAGTACAACGAGAACCCCATGCAGGTGGTGGCCGATGCCCGCAAGGCCGGCGCCAAGGACCACGCGGCCATCATCGCCAGCACCGTGTCCCGCTTGAAAAAGAAGGATCTGCGCTTCGCCGTCGAGGATCCGGATGCCGCCGAAAACTGGCCCCGGGTTTGGTACATCTGGCGTGGCAACGCCATCGGCACCTCGGCCAAGGGCCACGAGTTCTTCCTGAAGCACTACCTGGGCACCCACAGCAACGCCATCGCCGATGAAGTGGCCGAAGGCACGCTGAAGGATGTGGTCTGGCGGCCCACCGTGCAGGGGAAGATGGACTTGGTGGTGGATGTCAACTTCCGCATGGACACCTCGGCCCTCTACAGCGACATCGTGCTGCCCACGGCCACCTGGTACGAAAAGACGGATCTCAATTCCACGGACATGCACAGCTTCATCAATCCGCTGTCGGCGGCCGTGCCGCCCTGTTGGGAATCCAAGAGCGACTGGGACATTTTCAAGGGGATGGCGAAGACTCTCAGCGAGCTGTCGGCCAAGCACCTGCCCAATCCCATCGAAGACATCGTTTCGAGCCCCCTGGCCCACGACAGCATCGGCGAGATCGCCCAGCCCCACATCCGCGACTGGATGGCCGGCGAGTGCGAAGCCATCCCTGGAACAACCATGCCGGCCCTCGCCGTGCTCACCCGCGATTACACCAAGCTCTACGATCAGTTCATCTCTCTGGGGCCCAATGTCCGGGAACAGGGGCTCGGCGCCCACGGCGTGAAATATCCCATCAAGGATGTCTACGACCGGATGCTGGAAACTCATCCCACGGTGATGATCGAAGGCCAGAAGCGGCCCAGCCTCGAAGAGGATCTTGAAGCGGCCAACGTGCTGCTGCACCTCTCGCCCGAGACCAACGGCGAACTGGCCTACCGCGCCTACCAGTTCATGGAAGGCCGCACGGGCCTGCCCCTGAAGGATCTGGCCGAGCCCTACCGCGGCATCAAATACACCTTCAAGGATCTGCTCGCCCAGCCCCGCCGCGTGCTCAACAGCCCCTGCTGGTCGGGCCTCGTGGACGAGAAGCGGCCCTACTCGGCCTTCACCTACAACGTGGAGCGCATGGTGCCCTGGCGCACCCTCACGGGCCGTCAGTCCTGCTACCTGGATCACGAGGGCTACCTGGCCTTCGGCGAGCACCTGCCCACCTACAAGCCCACCCCGCCGAGCCAGGTCCTGGGCGATCTGCGCTGTTCCAAGCGCGAGGGCAAGACGCTGGCCTTGAACTACCTCACGCCCCATGGGAAGTGGCACATCCACTCCACGTACGGCGATACGGAACGCATGACCACGCTCTCCCGGGGCTGCGATCCGCTCTGGCTTAGCGAGGAGGATGCCGCTTCCGTGGGCCTCAAGGACAACGACTGGGTGGAGGTCCACAACGACAACGGTGTGGTGGTTACCCGGGCCTGCGTCAGCGCCCGCATCCCGAAAGGTGCCTGCATCCAGTATCACGCCACGGAACGCACCTATGGCGTGCCCAAGTCACCCCTGCGGGGCATGAAGCGGGCGGGCATGAACAACAGCCTCACCCGTGTCCGCCTCAAACCCAACCTCATGGTCGGTGGCTACGGACAGTTCAGCTACCACTTCAACTACTGGGGCCCCACCGGTGTGAACCGCGAAACGGTGGTCTACGTCCGCAAGCTCGGCCAGCTGGTTTGGTGAGGGGGCGGCCATGACCATCGAAACAAGAAAAAGCATGAACCGCGAATGGCGCGAATGGGCGCGAATCAAAAAAGCGACCGTTCTCATTCGCGTGAATTCGCGTCATTCGCGGTTTCAAATCTTTTCGTTGAGGGGTCTCTGATGGATATCCGCTCTCAAGTGGCGATGGTGTTCCACCTGGACAAGTGCATCGGGTGCCACACCTGTTCCATCGCCTGCAAGAACGTGTGGACTGACCGCAAGGGCGCCGACTACATGTGGTGGAACAACGTCGAAACCAAGCCGGGCACCGGCTACCCCACCAAGTGGGAGGACCAGGCCGAGTACAAGGGCGGCTGGATCGTCAAGGACGGCAAGCTCGAGCTGCGCCTCACGGGCAAGGGCAAGTTCTTGCAGAAGATCTTCTACCAGCCCGACCTGCCCACCATGGACGAGTACTACGAGCCCTGGACCTACCGCTACGAGGACCTGTTCAACGGCCCTGAATTGGATGACCAGCCCACGGCCATTCCCATCAGCAAGGTCACGGGTGAGTACATCGATATCGAATCCGGCCCCAACTGGGATGACGACCTGGGCGGATCCGCCCTCTACGCCCGCAACGATCCGAATCTGGCGGCCATGACCGAGGAGCAGCGGCTGCAGCTCCTCAGCATCGAGACGCTGGTGATGTTCTACCTCCCGCGCATCTGCAACCACTGCGCGAACCCCGCCTGCGTGGCCGCCTGCCCCAGTGGCGCCATCTACAAGCGCGGCGAGGATGGCATCGTCCTTGTGAACCAGAACGTCTGCCGCGGCTGGCGCTACTGCGTGTCCGCCTGCCCCTACAAGAAGGTCTTCTACAACTGGAGCACGGGGAAATCCGAAAAGTGCCTGCTTTGCTACCCCCGCGTGGAAACCGGCCAGGCCCCGGCCTGCTTCCATTCCTGCGTGGGCCGCATCCGCTACATGGGCGTGCTGCTTTACGATGCCGACAAGATCCACGAGGCGGGCGTCAGGCCTGATGCGGAACTGGTGGATGCCCACCGCGACATGCTGGCCGATCCCTTCGATCCCGCCGTCATCGAGTCCGCCCGCAAGAACGGCGTAACCGAGCAGATCCTCAAGGCCGCGCAGAAAAGCCCCGTCTACCAGTTCGTGAAGGAATGGGGGCTGGCCCTGGCGCCCCATCCGGAGTTCCGCACCTTCCCCAGCCTGTTCTACGTGCCCGCCCTCGGCCCCGTCACCTATTCCGTGGAAAACGGCATCGCCCTGAATCCCACCTCGACCGACGAAATCTTTGCGCCGCTGGATCAGGCGCGCCTGCCCATGAGCTATCTGGCCAGCCTCTTCGGGGCCGGACAGGAAGCCCCGGTGCGCTACGCCATGAAGAAGATGATGGCCATCCGCACCTGGAAGCGGGCCACCACGGTCGGCGATGTGGACATGCAGGTGGCCCTGGATGGCCTGCGCGAAGCGGACTGCACCACCGAGCAGGCCGAGGCCATCTACCGCCTCACGAGCCTCTGCAACTGGGAGGATCGTTTCGTCATTCCCGCCAGCCACCGGGAGCAGGCGGTGGAAGTGCTCACCAACCCGCTTGAAAAGAAGGGCGCTGCGGGCTTCGGTTTCCGCGAGCAGCCTCAGAGGGGGTTCTGATGCAGCCCATGCGCGTTCCCACCCAACTCATCCCCGGCATCGCCAAGCTGCTGCGCTACCCCGATGCAGGCAACTCCAAGCTCGCCGGGGCCCTGGCGGACGAGGCCATGAAGACCGGCCATCCCTGCCAGGAATTCCTGGAGGCCTTCGCCCTGGTGGCCAGTACCACCAGCCCGGAGGACATGGCCGAGCTGTACACCCGCAGCTTCGACCTGAACCCCGACTGCGTGCTGGAGATCGGCTGGCACCTCTTCGGCGAATCCTACAAGCGCGGTCAGTTCTTAGCGATGATGCGCCACCACCTCCGTGAGAACGAGATCGAGGTGGGCCAGGATCTGCCGGACTACCTGCCAGCCCTACTGGACCTGACCATGAAGCTGGAAACCCAGGATGCCATCGACCTGGTGGATGACTGCATCCTGCCCGCCATGGAGAAGATCCAGTCTGCAGTGAAGGACGGGGCCTACGCGCACCTGCTCCAGGCTTTGTTCTTGATCTTCACCGCCCATCGGACACCCTCCGTGGAGGACCGCCCGGGCCCAAGGGCCCTCTGCGTCCCCCCCGGAACCCCCCACGACGGATCCGGGCAAAGCCCGAATCCGTCGTCCCCCGCCGAGGTGAGCCATGCTTGATAAGTTCCTTTGGGTGGGATTCCCCTACCTGGCGCTGGCCCTCGCCATCGTGGTGAGCATTCTCCGCTTCACCTGGAAGCCCTTCAGCTATTCCAGCCTCTCCAGTCAGTTCCTGGAGAACCGGCAGCTCTTCTGGGGCTCGGGACTCTGGCACTGGGGCATCACCTGGGTCCTCTCGGGACACCTGGTGGCCTTCCTGATCCCCAGGCAGATCCTGGCCTGGAACTCGGCGCCCTTCCGGCTCTACCTGCTGGAGTTCACGGGCCTCACGGCGGCCCTGCTGGCCCTGGTGGGGATCGTGGCGCTGATGGTCCGCCGCCACACCAGCTCCCGCGTGAAGGTGGTGACCAGCGTCATGGATTGGGTGCTGCTGGGCATCCTGCTCCTGCAGGTGACCACGGGCATCGACACGGCTCTGCGCTACCGCTGGGGCAGTTCCTGGTATGCCTCCAACGCCGCGCCCTACCTGTGGAGCCTGCTCAGCCTGAGCCCCCGGCCCGAGCTCATCATGCCCCTGCCTTGGCTGCCCAAGATCCACATCCTCAGCGGCTTTTCCGTGATCCTCCTGATCCCCTTTACGCGCCTCGTGCACTTCCTGGTGGTGCCGATCTTCTATTACTGGCGCAAGCCTCAGGTGGTGATCTGGAATCGTAGGGGCCTTCGATGAGAGTTCGCACGGTCGCCCTGGGGGGCGCTGTGGCCTTCGGGGCCTCCCTGATGATCCTTGGCGTCAGCGTGGACACGAAGCTGCTGGGGGACAACGCGGGCTACAAGCCGGTGCAACCCATCGCGTACTCCCACGCCCTGCACGCGGGCGAGCTCAAGCTGGACTGCCTCTTCTGCCACACGGGGGCCGAACAAAGCCGACACGCGGGCATACCGCCCACGAGCACCTGCATGAAGTGCCATGAAACCATCCTGAACAAGGCGGGCACCAAGCCCGGCGTGGTTGATCCCAGCCCCGAGATCGCCAAGCTGAGGCAGGCCGTGAAGGAGGGGCGCCAAATCGAATGGGTGCGCATCCATCGCCTGCCTTCGCATGTGGAATTTCCCCACAGCCGCCACGTCAACGCGGGCGTGGCCTGCCAAAGCTGCCATGGCGAGATCCAGGGCATGGAGCGGGTGGAACAGGCCCTGGCGCTGACCATGGGCGAGTGCCTCGCCTGCCATCGCACCGAAAACCAGAAGTCGCAACTGAACGGCAAACGACCCGCAGCGCCCAGCGACTGCAGCGCCTGCCACCACTGAGGAGATGCCATGCACGTGTGGAAGAGCCTCGGCGAACGGCGGGGCCTCATCAAGACCACCAAGGCCGAGTTCAGCGATGAACTGCCCCTGGGCGAAAGCGTCCGCCAGATCACCCGGCGCGACTTCTTCCGCTTCTCCGGCCTCGGTTTCGCGGCGGGTCTGGCCATCGGCTGCAAGAGCAAGGTGGTCGAAAAGGCGCTGCCTTATTTGAATGCCCAGGAGGGCCTCACGCCCGGCGTGGCCCAGTGGTACGCCACCACCTGCCAGGGCTGCTCTGCGGGCTGCGGCGTGCTGGCCCGCAGCCGCGATGGGCGCCCCGTGAAGCTGGAAGGAAATCCCGATCATCCGCTCAATCGGGGCGGCCTATGCGCCATCGGCCAGGCCCAGACCCGCGGGCTCTACGACCCTTCACGGCTGAAGCAACCGCGCCTGCAAAGGAAGGATTGCGACTGGAAGGAACTGGATGCGGATTTGGCCACGCGCTTCGCGGCGCTCAAGGGGAAGGGCGGCAAGATCCGGGTACTCAGCGGAACCCTGCTCAGTCCCACGCTGAAGGCCACGATCCAGAGCTTCCTCGGGGGCTTCAAGGACGCCAAGCTGGTCAGCTACGATGCTCTGAGCTGCGCCGCCATTCCCGCCGCCTACGAGCACACCCACGGTGCGAAGCTCCTGCCCCACTACCGCCTGGACGAGGCCGACTTCATCCTGGGCATCGAGGCGGATTTCCTGGGGACCTGGATCGATCCTGCGGGCTTCACCCGGGCCTATGCCAGCCGCCGCGGTCCGGACAATCTGCGCCCCATGTCCAAGCACCTGCAGGCCGAAGCGGGCCTCTCCCTTACGGGCAGCAATGCCGACGAGCGCTTGCGCCTGGCGCCTTCTGAAATCGTGCCCTTCCTCGAAGCCCTGGCCGCTGCGTTGGGATCAGGAGAAGGTGGCAGCGAGCTACGGAAAGAACTCAGCGCCAAGGCCAGCGCCATGGCCCACGAACTGGGCGAACACCGGGGCGCCTCCCTGGTGCTGTGCGGGGTCAACGATCTCTACGCGCAACTGCTCACGGCCCGCATCAATCACCTGCTGGGCAACGAGGGCCACACGGTGGAACTCGCCCGTCCGAGCTTCCAGAAGCAGGGCGATGACCGGGCCCTGGCCGCGCTGCTCCAGGAGATGGGCGCGGGCCAGGTGGAGGCTCTCATCGTGGTGGGGGCCAATCCCGCCTACGATCTGCCCGCCGAGTTTGCTTCTGCCTTCGCCAAGGTGCCCCTTCGTGTGAGCCTCGCGCTCACGGCGGATGAAACGGCCCTGGCCAGCACGCATCTCGCGCCGGACCACCACTGGCTGGAAAGCTGGAGTGATGCGGAGCCGGTGGCTGGAACCCTCAGCCTCATCCAGCCCCTCACGAATCCGCTCTTTCAGACGCGGCCTGCCCTGGAGAGCTTCCTGGCCTGGAGTGGGTCATCTTCAGCGGCCCTCGACCAGCTTCGGGAACACTGGCGGAAGGCCGTCTTCCCGCACCAGAAGGCTGTGACGGACTTCGACGCGTTCTGGAATGGTGTGCTGCAGAAGGGGGCCGTCCAGCTTGAGGGCGCTCCCACCGCACCTGCCTACCGCGAAGACTTGAATGCCTCGCTCCGGGAACGGAACGCGACGAAGCCCGGCACCTACGAGCTGCTACTCATGGCCAAGGTGGGCATGGGGGATGGCCGCCACGCCTTCAACCCGTGGCTTCAGGAGCTGCCCGATCCCATCACGAAAATCACCTGGGACAACTATGTGTCCGTCTCACCGGCCACGGCCAAGGGGCTGGGCCTGGAGCAGGGCGACCTGGTGGCTCTGCGGCCCCAGGGCCTGCCGGAGCTAAGCCTGCCCGTGGTGGTGCAGCCCGGTCAGGATGACCGCACCTTCGCCGTGGCCCTGGGTTATGGCCGCAGGGAAGGGGGGCCCAAGGATTGGAAGGTGGTGGGCACCAATGTCTATCCCTGGCGCAGCCTGGCCAGCGGCTTTCTGGCGGCCAGTGCGGCGCCCCTGCAGATCCGCCGCAGCGGGGGTCGCGCGGAGCTGGCCGCCACGCAAGATCATCACAGCCTCGAGGGGCGCGAGCTGGTGCGGGAAATGGCCCTGGCTTCGTACCTGCGCGATCCCGCTTCGGCGCGGCCCCACGAGCAGCCAGGCCCCTCGGCCTATGCCCCGCACGCCCACGGCCAGCACCGCTGGGCCATGGTCATCGACCTGAACAAGTGCACGGGCTGCTCCGGCTGTGTCATCGGTTGCCAGGTGGAAAACAACATTCCCGTGGTGGGCAAGGACGAGGTCGCCCGGAAGCGGGAGATGCACTGGCTGCGCATCGATCGCTACTACGAAGGCAGCGAGGCCGAACCCAAGGTCTTCCACCAGCCCATGCTGTGCCAGCAGTGCGACAACGCGCCCTGCGAAAACGTCTGTCCGGTGCTGGCCACGGTCCACAGCGAAGAGGGGCTGAACCAGCAGGTCTACAACCGCTGCGTGGGCACCCGCTACTGCGCCAACAACTGCCCCTACAAGGTTCGCCGCTTCAACTGGTGGGAGTACCCCCACACCAGCGAGGTGGAGCGGCTGGCCCTCAACCCCGATGTGACAGTGCGCAGCCGGGGCGTCATGGAAAAGTGCAGCTTCTGCGTGCAGCGCCTCATGTCCGCCAAGATCCTGGCCAAGAACGAAGGCCGCGAGCTGAAGGATGGCGAAGCCCTGCCCGCCTGCATGCAAAGCTGTCCGGCCCAGGCCATCGTGTTTGGCGATGTGCAGGATCCCGACAGCAAGATCAGCCAGGCCATGCGCGATCCCAAGCGCTTCCTGGTGCTGGGCGAGCTGGGTATCGGTCCCGCCGTGAGCTACCTGACAAAAACACGCAACGCGGACTCGACCGAAGCCAAGGGAGGCCACCATGGCGCCTGAAGACCACTCCGCCTTGTCCATTCCTCTCGGCACGGAAGATGAGCAGGAACGCGGCTACGGCCATGTGTTGCCCCTCATCGATGGCAACAAGAGCTACTCCCAGGTCACCGAAGAGGTCTTCAGTCCCACGGAGCGCTTGCCCCCGCTCAAGTGGTGGCTGGCCCTCTCCATCTCGCTATCGCTGCTCCTGCTGGGCGCCTGGGCTGTCACCCAGACCGTCACCCGCGGCATCGGCACCTGGGGCCTCAACCGCACCGTGGGCTGGGCCTTCGACATCACGAACTTCGTGTTCTGGGTGGGCATCGGGCACGCGGGAACGTTGATCTCGGCCATCCTCTTCCTGTTCCGCCAGCGGTGGCGAACTAGCATCAACCGTGCGGCGGAGGCCATGACGATCTTCGCCGTCATGTGCGCCGGCACCTTCCCCATCATCCACATGGGCCGGCCCTGGCTGGCGTTCTGGGCCACGCCCTATCCCAATACCCGCGGCCCGCTTTGGGTGAACTTTAAGAGCCCGCTGCTGTGGGATGTGTTCGCCATCAGCACGTACTTCATCATCTCGCTCACCTTCTGGTACCTGGGCATGGTGCCCGACCTGGCCACCATGCGGGATCGCGCCAGCACCAAGCTCCGCAAGGCTATCTTCAGCATCTTCTCCCTGGGCTGGAACGGCTCGAACCGCACCTGGAGCCGCTACGAAACGGTCTACATGCTGCTGGCGGGGCTCAGCACGCCGCTGGTGATTTCCGTGCACACCATCGTGTCCATGGACTTCGCCACCTCGGTGATTCCGGGCTGGCACGCCACCATCTTCCCGCCCTACTTCGTGGCTGGCGCCGTGTTCAGCGGCTTCGCCATGGTGCTCACCCTCATGATCATCGCCCGCAAGGTGATGGACCTGGAGGAGTACATCACCGTGCGCCACCTGGAATCCATGACCAAGGTGATTACCGCCACAGGGATGATCGTGGGCATGGCCTACGGCACCGAGTTCTTCATGGCCTGGTACAGCGGCAACAACTTCGAGCGCTACGTGTTCATCAACCGCGCCCTGGGCCCCTTCAAGTGGGCCTACTGGTCCATGGTCTGCTGCAACGTGGTCATCCCGCAGCTGTTCTGGATCCGCAAGGTAAGAACGACGCCGTGGATGATCTTCATCCTGTCGATCTTTGTGAACATCGGCATGTGGTTCGAGCGCTTCGTTATCATCGTCACGAGCCTCCACCGCGACTACCTGCCTTCCTCCTGGGCCATGTACACGCCCACCTTCGTGGAGGTGGCGATCTTTCTGGGCAGCTTCGGGCTCTTCTTCACCTGTTTCCTCGTCTTCACCCGGGTGCTGCCCATGATCGCGGCCAGCGAAGTGAAAGGAGTGCTGAAGCATGAGGAGCACTGACGCCATCACCCTCACCCGCTTCCGCGCCAGTTTCGCGGATCCCCATCACTTGCTGGAGGCCGTGACGCGCCTCAAGCAGGAGGGCTATCCCGTCATCGATACCTACTCGCCCTTTCCCGTGCATGGCATGGACGAAGCCATCGGGCTCAAACCCTCGCGCCTGCCCCGGGCCTGCCTGGCCTTTGGGATGCTTGGTTTGGCGATCGCGCTGGGCGTGCAGATCTGGACCTCGGCCTACGACTATCCCCTCATCGTGGGTGGCAAGCCCTTGATCTCACTACCCGCCTTCATCCCCGTGACCTTCGAACTCACGGTGCTGCTGGCGGGGCTGGGCGTGGTGGCCAGCCTGTTCGTGGC
>JAYVRY010000150.1:0-23413 GCA_043775845.1 Acidobacteriota bacterium | reverse complement strand
CTCCATGGGCCTCGCCGACGTGGCGCCCTTCGAGATCGAAAAGAAGGTGTTGGGCCTGCCCACCTACGATCCCAAGGCACTCGTTTCGATGCAGGTTCACGCCTTCACCGATGAAGTCAGCCGTGACACGCCGGCCCCCGGCGGCGGCTCCATCGCGGCCCTGGCCGGCAGCCTGGGCGCAGCTCTCGCGAGCATGGTGGCCAACCTGGCCCAGGGCGGCGCGGATGTGGAGAAGGATGCCAAGCTCATCGCCGTGGCGGAAAAGGCCCAGGTGCTCAAGGACCGCCTCATGATGGCCGTGGACGCTGACACCAACGCCTTCAACGCCTTCATGGACGCCCGCCGCTTGCCCGACGCCACCCCCGAGCAGAAGGCCGCGCGTCACGAAGCCATGCAGGCCGGCTTGAAGGTCGCCATCGACGTGCCCCTCGATACCGCCAAGGCCAGCTACGCAGCACTGGAACTGGCCGGGGAAGCCTCGCGCCTGGGCAAGGTGGCCTCCATCACCGATGCGGCCGTGGGCGCTCAGATGGCCTATGCGGGCGTGCGCGGTGGCATCTGGAACGTGGTCATCAACCTCAAGGACATCACGGATGAGGCTTACGTCTCTGACATGCAGGCACAATGCTCCAGCTTGCTGATGCAAGCTGGAGAGAAATTGAAAGAGATCACGGACTATATCGATCAGAAGCTCGCAGATCGCCTGAACAAAGTCAAAAAGTAGGCTGTTAACCGCAAATGTCGCGAATCGCCCTTCGGGCGCGCGAAGGGCGAACAGTCATCCATCAGCCACCACTCACTGTGCTGGGCCCGAAGCCCCAGTCGGCCTGCATCCGCAGTATTCGCGGCCATTCGCGGCATTCGCGGTTCCTTCTTTGTGATTGAACACATCAGTTGGAGACTCGCCGACAGTCGGAACGCCCTACTCCGCCATCCAGAAAAACAGCGCCGTCATGCGCTTGGTGGTCAGGTCATGCCCGAAGTAGCCCGTGGCGGAATGGACCAGGTCAGCGCGGTAGAGCAGCAGGCGGTTGAAGGCATTGGGAATGGACAGTTCTGGATGCCAGGCCTGAAGCGGCAGTTTGGACACGCCCAGGGCCTCCCCGAGGTTGGTGTGGGGTGGGGAGCAGAGGTTGCCACTGAGGGTGCCATTGGGATAGCGCAGCCGGTAGAAGGTGGTGCCGGTACCGCCAGGTGGCCTGGGCGTCAGGTAGATCACGGCCGCGTAGCGGCAGAGTTTGCGGGAATCGGTGTGGGGCCGGGGGCCGGATTCCTTCGCCCCCACCACCTGCACCACGTTGTGATTGAGGTAGGCGCCGTCGGGCGCCGTCTCAGACCATAGCCGTCGGGCGCTGGTCAGTTCCCGCACCTTGGCCTCCAGGGGTTCCAGTTCTTCCGGCCTCAAGGCGTTTCGGGAGCGCATGCCCGGCCAGGTCTCCCGGGTGTGGGGAAAGCCCAGCTCCCAGGTCTCCAGGGTCCGAAACCGCTCAGCCACTCCTTCCGCGTCGGGCAGAATGCCATCCACGATCCAGTAGTCCCGTCCCTCCTGGGGTTTGCGATAGGGAAGCGAAGGCAGCCGCTGCGCGGCAGGAAGGGACGGCGACATGCGAATTCTCCAGGCGTGGTGCATTCAGGCTACACCTGGCGCTCTTCCTTGAAATCTTGCATTTACCAATACCTGGAACGGCGGAATCCCAGGCGATCTGAGACCTCCAACGAAAGATTTCGAATTCGAATTTAATGGGGTACCTAATTCAACTCTGCGAGGATTGCCGCCGAAACAACACTGTCCGATTGAGTCGTTTTTTTCTTGGGGTTACAAGATCATGAAAAGCAAAGGCCTGGCCCTGAAGTTCTTCCTGCCTGTCTCTCTCGCCCTTGCGGTACTGCTGGGCCTCGTGATTTGGGGCGTCAGCGGCTACCAGACGGCCCAGGCTGAAAAGGCCTTTGAGGAGAACCTCACGTCTCTGGCAGTGGCCTCCCGCTCCATGTTGCATTCGGACGCGGAGGAGTACTGCCGAGCGCGCGGCATGACCTTCCATCGGGTCCTGAATGGTCAATTCGCGAAAGACCCCGCAACGGAGGCCTTCGAACGGTCCAGCCTAAGCCAATTCGGGGGCAATCCCACCCAGGAGGTCAGCGTGGGTCGCTTCAGCGATGCCAGCGGTGAGCCCCGCATCTATGTGCTGTCCCCGGGCCGCCTGAAGGATTCCTGCGTGCAATGCCATGGCGCCTTCGGCGTGGATCTGTTCAAGGGACAGAAGAACGGGGAGCTGGTGGCATCTTTCGGTGTCTCCATGTCCACAGGCAACCTCTATCGCACCGAGCGCAACATTCGAATTCTGGCGCTGCTCGGGGGTGTGCTGCTGCTCATCATCATCAGCGCCATCGTCGGTCATCGGGTGAAGCATGCCATTTTGACGCCCTTGATCCACCTTTCCGATTCCATCAACAAGGTGGCCACCGGTGACATGACCGTGAAGGCTATCGTGGAGAGCGATGACGAGATCGGCCACCTGGCGGACACCTTCAACAGGATGGTGGTCGACCTCAACAACGCCCTGGGCAACATGGGTCAGGCCTCCGAACAGGTGGCCTCGGGCAGCACCCAGATGGCCGCTGCCGCTGTCCAGATGAGCCGCACCGTGCAGGACACCGCCCGGGTCGGCGAAGAGTTGCGTGAGGCCGGGCGGGAAGTGCTCCATGCCCTTCAGCAGTTGGATGCCAATGTGGACTCCATGGCCAGCCACACCCGCCAGACCGGCACCATGACCGATGCCGCCGTCCAGGATACGGATCGTGGCGCCGAAACGGGCCGCGGTACCGCCGAAGGCATGAAAGCCATCCAGGAAGCCACGTCGCGCATCGTCCAGGCCGTGAAGGTGATCCAGGGACTTGCCCGACAGACCAACCTGCTCTCGCTCAACGCCGCCATCGAAGCCGCCAAGGCCGGGGCCCAGGGCAAGGGCTTTGCCGTGGTCGCCGAGGAGGTCCGCATCCTCGCCGAACGCAGCGGCCAGAGCGCCAAGGAGATCGAAGAAACCATCAACGCCATGCAGGATGCCGTCACCGAAGGCGCCTCCAGTGTGGATGTGACCCTCCATCACCTCGAGGCCATCCGCGACCGCATCTCCCATGTGTCCGGCAGTATCCACGAGATTGGCAGCCTCAGCCAGGGCCAGGCCAAAACCAGCCAGGAGGTGGGCGGCCTCATGAACCAGACCGCCTCACGCCTGGAACAGAACGCCACCGCCACCCATCAATTGGCGGCCACGGTCAACGAAGTGGCCCGCACCTCGGACGAACTGTCCCGGGTGGCCGAAACGCTCAAGGAGACCGTGCAGCGGTTCCGCCTGCGATAATCCTGGTCCGCCTTGAGATAAGGAGGCGGACTAGGACCCACCTTGCCCTCACTCAACAGCGGCTACGCCCACACGGACCAGATCAGCCTCGCGCAGGCGGGGCGATCCGTGGCAGCCCACCTGACGGCCGCCTACCCCCTGGCCTCGGAAACCGAATGGCTGGCGCGCATCGACGATGGCCAGGTGATCCTCGATGACGGGCCTGCCCAGAGGGATGATGTCCTTCGGCCAGGGCAACGGCTCACCTGGAACCGCCCCCCCTGGATGGAACCCGAGGTGCCCCTGGCCACGGCGATCCTCTACGAAGACGCCGATCTGCTGGCCGTGGCCAAACCCAGCGGCCTGCCCACCCTGCCCGGCGGTGGCGAGTTCCAGGACCACACGCTGTTGGCCCTGGTGCGACGGCGGCACCCCGAGGCCAGCCCCATGCACCGCCTGGGCCGGGGCACCTCGGGGATCGTGCTGTTCGCCCCCACCGTGGCCGCGCGCAAGCCGCTCCAGGCCGCCTTCCAGCAGTCGACCACGCGCAAGGTGTACCGTGCCCTGTGCAGCGGCAACCCGGATTCCGATGCCTTCGAGATCACCGCGCCCATCGGCGAAATCCCCTACGGGCCCCTGGGCTCGTTGCACGCCGCCGATCCGGGCGGCCGCGCCTCCATCAGCCGCGTCACGGTGGTAGAGCACCGCGATGGGGCGGCCCTGCTGGATGTGGAGATCCTCACCGGACGTCCCCATCAAATCCGCATCCACCTAGCCTGGGCAGGACATCCCCTGGTGGACGATCCACTGTACGGGCCCGGCGGCACGCCCCGCCCCGGCACCACCGCCCTGCCCGGCGACCTGGGCTACCTGCTGCATGCCCACCGGCTGGTGCTGGACCATCCCCGCTGCGGGGAACGGCTCCTGCTCCTCTGCCAGCCACCGCCGTCGCTACGAGTCTTTGGGAAAAGAGAAAGGAATTTTGAAAGCGGAGGGTAGCGGAGAAGGTGAGGAGAGCTGAGGAAGGGCTTTTACTTACCTTCTTTCTCCGCTTTCCTCAGCCCCTCCGCTCTCCTCCGCTTCATCCATTCCTTGAAGCTTCGGGGTTCGGCGCCAAGGGAACGGAACGGCCTCAGTTGTGCACGCCCGGCGCTTCATGGCCGGTGCGTTCGACATACTCGGCGTAGCTGCCTTGGAACTTCAGGGGTTCGGCATGGTCCTCGGGGGCCAGTTCCAGCACGCGGTTCGCGAGGCCACGCAGGAAGGTACGGTCGTGGGACACGAAGAGCATGGTGCCTTCGAAATCCTTGAGGGCCTCAATCAGCATTTCCTTGGTGGCCAGATCCAGGTGGTTGGTGGGTTCGTCCAGCACCAGGAAATTCGGGGGATTGAAGAGCATGCGCCCCATGACCAGGCGCGATTTCTCGCCGCCTGAAAGCGCGCGCACCTTCTTGTCCACGTCATCGCCGGAAAACTGGAAGGCACCCAACAGGTTGCGCAGCACGCCCAGGCCTTCCATGGGGAAATCCTTCTGCATCTGCTCGATGACGGTCAGGTCAGGATCGAGGAGATCCAGGGCCTGCTGGGAGAAGTAGCCCAGACTGAGACTGGCGCCCAGCTTCACGTTCCCGGCATCCGGCTGAATGGCGCCCGAGATCATTTTCAGCAATGTGGATTTGCCGGCGCCGTTCTTGCCCATGACGCACCAGCGCTCGCCACGGCGGATGTGGAAGGCGAACTGATCATAGAGGCGCCGCTGGCCGTAGGCCTTGCAGACGCCTTCCATCATCACCACGTCATCGCCGGAGCGACCCGGGCTGCGGAAATCCCACTTCACCACGCGGCGTTGTTTGGGCGGTTCGATGCGTTCGATCTTGTCGAGGGCCTTCACGCGGCTCTGCACCTGGGCGGCCTTGGCGGCGTGGGCGGAGAACCGCTCGATGAAGCGCCGTTCCTTGGCCAGCTTGGCCTGCTGGCGGGCGTAGGCGGCCTCCTGGTTGGCCTCGCGCTGCTCGCGCTCTTTCACGTAGAAATCGTAGTTGCCGTTGTAGGTGACGATGTCGCCGCCATCGATCTCCAGCACCTTGGTCACCACCCGGTTCATGAAGTCCTTGTCGTGGCTCGTCATGAGCAGCGTGGCCGGCACGTTCTTCAGGTAGGTCTCCAGCCAAAGGATGGATTCGATATCCAGGTGGTTGGTGGGTTCGTCCATGAGCAGCACATCGAAGCTGCCCAGCAACACCTTGGCCATGGAGACGCGCATCTTCCAGCCGCCCGACAGCGCGCCCACATCGCCATCGATCTGCTCGTCTTCGAAACCGAGGCCATGCAGGCAAGCCCGGGCCTTGGCTTCCAGCTCGTAGCCGCCCAGGTGCTGGTATTCCTCCTGCACGTGGCCGAAGCGATCGAGGATGGCTCCCAGCTCATCGCCCCGGTCGGGATCGGACATGGCGTGTTCGAGATCGATGAGCTCGTGGTGCAGATCGCCCAGGCGGCCGCTGCCCGCGATGGCCTCATCCAGCACGGGCCGCCCGGTCATCTCGTCCACTTCCTGGCGAAAGTAGCCAAGGGTAAGCTTCTTCGGCAGGGTGACGGAACCGTCGTCGGGCGATTCCTCGCCCATGATCATGCGGAAGAGCGTGGATTTCCCGGCGCCGTTGGGGCCCACCAGACCCACCTTCTCGCCGGGATTCAGCTGGAAATCCGCCTCGATGAACAGGATCTGCTTGCCGTACTGCTTGCTGACATTCGAGAACGAGATCATGGGAATCCGATGCGCAGGAGGTGGCGCCCGGGATACGTGGGCGGCGGAAGATTCAGAGCCAGGGGATCGAGGTCGCGGAAAGCAGGATCCTCAAGCCGACGGCCTTCCAGGGTACCACAGGCACCCTGCCCCACCCCGAGGCCGCCACAGGTGATGCAGAAAGGACCTTTCGTCCACAGATTTCACCGATTCACACAGATGAAAAACCAGGCTGAGACTCGCTGATCATCGGGATCGCGGTTTCAGGCCGGGGTCTCCGTCCGGGGACCATGCATGAGTTCCACCACGGCCTGGTTCAAGCGGAGGCGGGCTTCGTGGCGTTCGAAGGCGCGGGTGAGGTAGCGGGCGCGAACCTGCATGCCATTGGCACCCGACACCACCTGGACGCCCGGCACGGCCGAAAAAGTCTTCACCCGGTACTTGCTGGCCGTTTCCTGCCACTCGGCCTCGGCCAGCTTGGCGTTGCTCTCGGTCTGCCGTTCCACCAGCTTTTGCACGCCATCGATGAGCGTGTAGGGATCCTGGCCCGTGGGCACGACCACGTTGAGCTCGTCCCACATCCACTTGCCGGACGTGGAGAAATTGAAGAAATGGCCCTCGATGGCGAAGTTGTTCACGAAGGACACCCGCCGACCCGTGGGATGGCCCGCGTCGCTCCAGCTGCCCGTTTCGAGGATGACCGTGCGGAGCAGGCCGATCTCGACCACCTCGCCGCCCACGCCGCGGATCTCCACCCAGTCGCCCAGGCGGATGCCGTTCTTCCCCATGAGGATGAACCAGCCGAAGAAGGCCACGATGAAGTCCTTGAGGGCCACCGTGAGGCCCGCGCCAGCCAGGCCGAAGACCGTGGCGGGCTGGGCCGGCATGCCCACGATCAGGTAGCCGAGGGTGAGGATGGCCACCACGCGAATGATCACCTTCAGGACCGATTTCGAGGCACCGGCCGAGATCCGTTCCTCCGACTTCCCGTGCTGAAGCACCAGGTCGATGAACAAGCCCAGCAGTACGGCCGCGAGGACCACTCCGAGCATCTCCAGGACACGCCAGAGCAGCTCGTGCAGGGCGGCATTCTCGTAGCCATCCACCAGCACCAGCCAGGAACCGTAGATATCACCCAGGGCCTGCTGGTCCTGCACCCGTCGGGCCATGGTGGACAGCCGTCGCTGAGTCTCGCCGACCTGTTTGAGCGAGGTTATGGCCGCCTTGGCCTGACTGCGGCCGAGAGCGCCTGAGACAGCACCCTTCATGAGGTCGGAAGCGGTGCTCTTCGCCGCCTCGCGATCTTCCCTCTCTTCATTGGCCTTGGTCTCGACCTCTCCTCGGCGCTTGATCAGGGACTGCCCCTTCGTCTGGGCTTCGGTACGGGCGATTTCCAGCCTGGCGGATTTCGACCTTTGCTCACGCCAGACCTGGAGCCGCGCGATCAGGCTGCCCACCTGGAAAGGGGAGGCGGGCCGCACGGGAACCATGGCCTGGGCCGATTCCCGATCGGCGGCCTCGTGGGCTTCCTTCAGTCGCTTGATCTTGGCCTGGGGGTCACCGCCGGCCTTGGCCAGGTCGTTGGCAGCAGTCTCCAGCTCATCCTTGTCCAGTTCCAACTGGGCCTTGGTGATGTCGATCTGATCTTCCAGGGCGTCTTTCTGGGATTCAGTGGCGGCGGCCAGTTGCCGGGTGAGGCGGGCCACCTTTTTCTCTCCATCCTCCACGGCGTCCGAGGCCTTGGCCTTGGCCTCCAGGAGCTCCTTCAATTCCGGCGTGGGGTCCACAGGCGTGCTGGCCGCCCGGCGGAGCGCGTCGGCAAAGGCGAGATCGACCGAATGGTTGCCCAGCCGCTCGGCCTGTACCGCCAGCTGCCGCTCTTCGGGGGTTCTGGCCAGCGGGAGTAGGCTACGGGCCGTCAGCAGGGGCGACTGGTCGACCAGGCGCTCCTGCTTCGGCGCGACCCGTCGCAGGCCCCGCTTCTGCGAGTGGGCAGGATTGGCTTCCTGCCCCTGAGGGGCGACCGGGGCTTCCCGGGTCCACATCCAGCCAAGGGTGGCGCCAGCCATCAGGGCAACCAGTACAGCGGCGGGAATCCAGGTGCGTAGGCTCATGAAATCCAGGGAACCATGAAAGGGGGCCCGTCGAAAGGCCTTCAGCCCTGAAAAAACCCTCCGGGTTTGGGCCCGGAGGGTTTGAGAGGCTGGAAGGCGGGAATCAACCCTTCTTGGGGGCTTCCTTCGCATCCTTCTTCTTGCTGCAGTCGGGGCAGTCCTTGCAGGACTTCTTGTTCTTCTCGCAGCAGGCCATGCCACAGCTCTTCTTGGGCTCGGCCTTCTTCTCCTCGGCGGCGAAGGCCACCAAGGCGAAGGAACTCACGAGAGCCAGCGCCAGGAACTTCTTCATGGAATCCTCCGAAGGGGTGGGACACGCTCCCACGGAAGCAAGATACTCCCGGACGATGGCTTTACCAATGGCAATGTTGGGCATCAACTGCTGAACATGTTCTTCATGACCATGAACACCATGGCCGGATTGGCCGCCAGACGGCGCTTGAGGTAATGCACGGCGTACTTCCAATCCTCGGCGAAGGGAACATACAGGCGGATGATCTGGCCGCGCTTGACGATCTCCTTCTGGAGTTCCTGGCGGGGCACGCCCAGCAGCATCTGGAATTCGTAGGCATCCTTGGCCACGCCCTTTTCATCGAGGTAGGCCATGCACTTGCGCACCAGAGGCTCATCATGGGTGGCGATCTCGGGATAGTGGCCGTGGTCGAGCAGGAGCTGCACCAGCTCGAAGAGCTTGGCCTTCATGTCGGCTTTGTCCTGCAGCGCCACGTCGGCGGGTTCCTTGTAGATGCCGATGCAGATGCGGACCTTGCAGGGCTTGGCATGCAGGTTCTTGATGTCTTCCGCCGTGCGGAATAGGCGGCTCTGCAGCACGATGCCAAAATTATCGAACTCATCGCGGATGGCGTTGAACATGCGCTAGGTGACATCCGTGAAGTGGCGGTCCTCCATGTCCAGGGTGATGTGCATATCGTGAATCGCGGCCGCAGAGACGATGCGGCGTAGGTTGTCCTGGCAGTAGGCTTCGCTTTCGTTGATGCCCAGCGAGGTGGGCTTGAGGCTGATGCTGGCGTAGGCCTTGCCCTTCAGCGCCTCGACCATGCGGAGGTAGATCTGCACCGTGGCTTCCACATCCTCGCGGCTGAAGACCTCCTCGGCCAGCAGGTCTACCGTGGAGTAGATGCCGCTCTTGGCATGGAGTTCGTCCGCCTTGCTCACCCCCGCACCAATGCCCTTGCCGGAAATATAGGGAGCGGCAAAGGTCCGGACCAATGGGCCGGGCATGAGGTCGATGATCGTGCGTTTCAAATCCACGGTATTCCTCCCGTCGTGCCTGCGTTTTCCGCCCCATTCCAAAGGGATGGCGGACCCATCAAATATAGCGGTACCGGCCTACCCAAAGACAGGAAGGGGGATGAGTTGTGACGCTGGTACGCAGGGGATCCAGGCCAACATCCCGCCCTAAGCGCTGCCATGCCAAGGCAGGGTTCTCGGACACCTTTCAGGAACCTGAGACTTGCCCTGCGCAAGATAAACCCTAGGCACGCCCCATCACCTTCGCAGCAAGGTCAGGCCGGTCCGTGATGAGGCCATCCGCGCCCAGGGCCAGGAGGTCGCACATGTCCTGTTCTTCCTCCACGTCCCAGACATGAACCGGCATGCCCAGGCTGTGGAAGTGCTCCATCACGGCTCGGTCCACCACAGTCATGGCGCCCATGCGGTGGGGCAGTGAGGCCAGGTCGTAGCCTGGGGGACACGCGTTGGCGGACTGCCCGGACTTGGCGGCCATGACGTGGCAGGTGGCGGCGCGCTCGGGAAGAAAACGGGCGACTTCGGGCAACAGGGCACCGATGCGTTCCGCCTGCTCGTCGAAAAAGCTGCCCAGGCACACACGATCCACGGCGCCTTCCCGCTGCACGACCCGCACCAGCGCCTCGACCAGAGCTGCGTCCTGGCTTTTCGCATCCACGCTGAACCGCAGCGCCGGGTAGCGTGCCAACGTGTCGGCCAGCGTCGGCACCCGCACGCCCCGCCCGCGCCACGGAAAGGTCTGACCTCCATCGAGGGAGAACCCGTGGGCGGCGTCGAGCCCCTGCACCTCGACGAGGGTTCGCCCCTCGATGGTGCCCACGGCGCCCGTGATCCGTTCGGTCTCGTCGTCGTGGAAAACCACCACCACGCCATCACGGGTGAGGTGGACATCAGTCTCCACGGCGTCGGCGCCCAGTGCCACGGCCCGGTCGAAGGCGGGAAAGGTGTTTTCCGGGGCCAGAAGACTGCCGCCACGGTGGGCGACGAGCCAGGGTGTGGGCTGGGACAGGTAGGGACGGATCATGGAGAGAAGGGTACAGCCACAGGGGAAGGAGGGCTGGTTGAACCAAGCTCAAACAAGCAACCGCCGCCCGATGCGGACTTCATCCGTCGGGCAACAGGCTTCTTGATGGGCCCCTTCGATAGGTCGTCTGGGGCGATTCCCCAGATGGGCTTCCTTCTGCCGAATCGAGGCGCAGAGCCTTCACGGGGTTGTTCGGGTTTCGTTACGACAGGGAAGGCCAGGCGAAGTCATCCTTCTGGGACATCGACTGCCTGGAGGCATCATGCCCGTTGTGAACGCACCTGAAAGGCCCACCACGAGGGTCATTGAGAGAGCCGCCTTGGAAGCCTGCATCGACATCGCACGGCGAGTGCATCGAGCGCGAAAACTGCTCGGTGATGACCGGGGCGCTGATGCAGCTCGCCAGGTGGCTTGGTCCATCCTTGAGGAATTGTTGGAGCCCGGCAGCGAGAGGCGGCCCGTGCGGTAGCGCGAGCATGCATGGCTTTAGGGGATGCCCAAGGACGCAGGGTGGACACAGCCAGAACGCAGGACAGATCTTGAACCCATGGGACACCATGGCGGTACAAGAAAACCGCCACCCGAAGGTGGCGGCCTCTTGAGTGGTGGTCCCTCCCGGACTCGAACCGGGGACCCTCTGATTAAGAGTCAGATGCTCTAACCAGCTGAGCTAAGGGACCACGAGAAGGAAATTCTACCAAAGACCAAACAGAACGCAAGCGGTCGTTCTGGGCCTGCGTCTAGAGGGTGGGCAACTTCATGGCGTCACGCACGTCCACCATGGTTTCGGCGGCCACGGCCCGGGCCCGGGCGCTGCCGTCCCGCAGGACATCCTTCAGCTCATCAGGGCGGGCCAGGTGGCCTTCGATCTGCTCTCGAACGGGCTCGATGCGCTTGATCATGGCCTCGGCCACGCGCTTCTTGCAGTCGAAGCAGCCGATGCCGGCCCGACGGCACTCGGTGTTTACCAGCTCCAGGGTGGCGTCGTCGCTGAAGAGCTTGTGGAACTCGAAGACGGGGCAGATGTCGGGGTTGCCAGGATCGGTGCGGCGCAGGCGGGCGGGATCTGAAGCCATCTGGCGGGTGCACTTCTCCAGGATCTCGGCATTCGAATCGCGCAAATAGATGCAGTTGCCGTAGCTCTTCGACATCTTCTTGCCATCGAGGCCCGGCACCTTGGGCGTCTTGGTGAGCACGGCCTCGGGCTCGGGGAACACCTCGCGCTGGTAGAGGAAATTAAAGCGGCGAACCACTTCCCTCGCCAGTTCCAGGTGGAAAAGTTGATCCTCGCCCACAGGCACCTTCTGGGCCTTGTAGATGATGATGTCGGCGGTCTGCAGCAATGGGTAACCGAGGAAGCCGTAGCTGCCCAGATCGGCCACGGCGTTCTGCAGCTTTTCCTTGTAGGTGGGCACCCGCTCCAGCCAGGAGAGCGGCGTCATCATGGAGAGCAGCAGGTGCAGCTCCGCGTGCTCCTTCACCTGGCTTTGCACGAAGATGGTGGCCTGCTTGGGATCCAAGCCCGTGGCCAGGAAGCAGGCAGTCAGCTCCAAGGTGGCGGGCCAGATTTCTTCCACGGCTTCGTATTTTGACGTCAGCGCATGCCAGTCCACGATCATGTAGAAGGCCTGATGGCCGTGCTGCAGCTTTTCGAAGTTGTCGAGGGCCCCCACCAGGTGGCCGATGTGCTGGGAGCCTGAAGGCTGGATGCCGGAAAGAACGCGCTGCTGCATGGATCAGACTCCGAGGAGGGTCGGGGAGACCCAGACGAGGAAATCGATGTAGACCTTGAATACGGGACCAAAGATGTATTTCATCCCACCGAGAAAGACAAGGGCAACCAGGGCGAAATACATGTGTTGGCGGTACTTGTCGAATATCTGGGCGCCCCGGTAGGAAAGAAAGGCGCGTAGCACCCCCCCACCGTCTAGTGGGCCGATGGGGAGCATGTTGAACACGGCCAAGCCAAAGTTCACCATGACCAGACGACCTCCCAACGCAAGGAAGAGCGCGGAAGTTGACGAAATATTCATCTCCCCAAGTCTTTCATACCCATTCATGGAACCCACAAAATAGGACCAACGGTCCTGCGCTCCGGGGGCCAGAATTCTGATGGCCAAGGTGAGGATGATCAAGGAAAGCGCGGCAAGAACCACATTTGAAGCGGGCCCTGCGGCGGATACGAGGGCGTACCCTGTCCGCATGTTGAAACGGCGAGTGAGGCGGTTGATGCTCACGGGAACGGGTTTGGCCCAACCGATCATGGGAATGCCCGTGGTCATTCCGAGCAAGGGGAATATGACCGTCCCGATCGGGTCTATGTGCGCCAACGGATTCAGTGTCATCCGGCCCAGGCGGGCGGCGGTGTCATCCTCCAACCAATAGGCGGCCGTGGCATGGCTGGCCTCGTGGACGCTGAGGCTGAAGAGCAGCGCCACGTAGCTCACGAGGATGGTGGGGATGGAAATGCTGTCGAACACCCGGACTCCGGCAATCCCCCAGTGTACAGGCTGAAAGGCAGGGTTCAGCGGGAAGAGGTGCAGGAGTGCCACTGGCTGTGGTTATGCTTAATCAACCTGCTTTGGAGCCCGGCATGTATCTGAAAGCCAACTCGCCCCATGCCGCTTCTGCGGGAAAAAGCATTATTGGTTTCAACGTCATCAACGGCAAAGAAGTCGAGGGCGACCTTTCCCTGATCCAGTGCAAGTCCGCCGTGGACAGCCGGGACCTGGTCGGCATGTTCCCGGACAGCGGCGAAAAGGATGTGGCCCGGGCCGCCAAGGCCGCCGCCGATGCCTTCCCCGCCTGGTCCAACACCTCCATGACGGTTCGCGAGGCCGTGGTGCGGCGCACGGCCAAGATCCTCACCGCGCACCGGGATAAGCTGGCCCGCATCATCACGCGGGAAATCGGCATGACGCCAGCCGAGGCCCTGGACGAAGTGCAGGAAGCCATCGATGCCTGCGGGTTCTTCATCACCGAGGCCCGACAGGCCCAGGAGCATGTGGCCCGGCCCGGTGCCCCGGCCCAGCGGCGCCCCGTGGGTGTCTGCGGCGTCCTGGCCACGGGCAGTTCCCCCCTGGCCGCCCCTGCCCGCAAGATTCTCCCCGCCATCCTTTGTGGCAACACGGTGGCCTGGAAGCCCAGTGACAACGCGCCGACCTCCGCCTACCTCTTCCTCCGGGCCATGATGGAGGCAGGCCTTCCTCCGGGCGTGCTGAACACCGTCAACGGCAAGGGCCGGGCCGGGTGTGGCAAGCACTTCCTCGCGGGCCTCGACAAGGGGCACTTCCAAGCCTTCTGCTTCGTGGGCTCCCGGAGCCTGGGCCGCAACGTGGGCGAACACTGTGGTCGCAACCTGATCCAACCCAGTCTCGACCTGGTGGGCAAGGGCGCCATGGTGGTCATGCCGGACGCGGACATGAAACTCGCCGTGAATGAGGCCCTGCAGGCCGCCTTCGGCCATGCGGGGCAGCGCCCCTTCGGCCTGGCCAACATCCTTGTCCACGAAGGCTGCGCGGCCGCGTTCAAGAAAGCCTTCCTGAAACGCGTGGCCCTCATGGATGTGGGCAACCCCCTCACCGACCCCACCGTGACCTACGGTCCCCTCTTCAACGCCCGCTCCGCCACAGCTTTCCGCGAGCACTGGGAGCATGGCCAGGCGGAAGGAGCCACGCTCCTCACCGGTGGCGCCCAGTGGACCGAGGCCAACCGCACCCCCCACGTGCACGGGAATGTGGGCCACGGCCACTACATGCAGCCCTGCGTGTGGGAGGGCGTCACGTCTGCCATGGGGCTCTTCCGCCATCCGGTCCTGGGCCCCACGGTGAACCTGACCACCTTTCAGACCTTCGATGAGGCCATGGCCTGGATCACCGAGGCAGCCTGTGGTCCCGCCAACAGCCTCTTCACGCAGGATCAGGCCCTGATCGCCCGGTTCGTGCGGGAAAGCCGGGCGGACATCGCCAACATCAATTCCACGGCCGCGAATCCCGTGGCCAGCCTGCCCTTCGCAGGCCACGGCACCCGCCCTGGCGACCAGTCCGCCATCGGCGGCTTCACACGCTGGCAGCGGTCGAACGTGCCCATGCCCCCGGAAGCGCCCAGTTCCCAGGTAGAAACACCCGCCCCGGCGAGTACCCTTCAGACGGATTGGGACAGTCTCTAAATCAGCCTGCCGAAAGCCTGAGCAGGAGCCTATTCAGGCCCCAAGTTCCAGCATCGCCAGGGCGGAGCCCAGATCGCCGACGGGTTGTCCCAGCCCGAGCCGCATGAGGAACTCCGTATTGCCTTCGCCGCCCTTGATGGGGCTCATGGCCAGGGCCTGGGGGCGCAATTCGGTCTCGGCGAAGAAGGACCATGACTCCACCAGCACGCGCCGATGGACTGCGGGATCGCGCACGATGCCGCCCGTTCCCACATCATCGCGCCCTGCCTCGAACTGGGGCTTCACCAGCAGCACAGCCTCGGCGCCGGGCACGAGGCTGCGCAGCACCGGCGGAATGGCCAGCCGGAGCGAAATGAAGCTCAGATCGGCCACCAGCAGCTGGCAACGCTCAGGAATGGAGGCGGCGTCCCAGGTCCGCAGGTTCACCTGCTCCATGGAGATCACCCGGGGATCGCTGCGTAGCTTCCAGTGGAGCTGGTTGGTGCCCACGTCCACCGCGTAGACCTTCGTCGCACCCCGCTGCAGCAGGCAATCCGTGAAGCCGCCCGTGCTGGAACCCGCGTCGAAGCACACGAGGCCGGTCGGATCCATGTGCCAGAGATCCAGGGCCCCGGCCAGTTTCAGGCCACCCCGGCTCACGTAGGGCAGCGCCTCGCCCCGCAGCCGGATGAGGGCAGCCTGGTCCACGGCGGTGCCTGCCTTGGTCACGGGGCGATCCTCCACCAGCACATCGCCCGCCAGGATGCGCGCCTGGGCCTTGGCCCGCGTCTCGCACAGCCCAAGCTGTACAAGCAGCAGGTCGAGCCGCAGCTTAGCCACGGGCAGTCCGCTTCTGGCGCGTGATCTCTTTGCGGTAGATCCCCACGTTCTTGTTGTGGTCTTTCAGGCTGGGCGCGAAGTTGTGCCCGCCCTTCCCCGTGGCCACGAAGTAGAGGTCCTTCCCCATCAGCGGCTCCTTGGCGGCGGCGATGGCCGTGGGACTGGGGATGGCGATGGGCGTGGGAGGCAGCCCGCTCATGGTGTAGGTGTTGAACCGATGCGGACGCCGGATGTCTTCCGTGGTGGGGGCGGAGAAACGGAGATCACCGCTCAGCCAGCGGGCGTAGAGGCTGGTGGGATCGCACTGCAGACGCATGCCAATGTCGAGGCGCTTCTTGTAGACCCCCGCCACGTGGGGCTGCTCTTCCACCAGTTTGGTCTCCTTCTCCACCAGGCTGGCCAGGATCAAGGTCTCGTAGGGCGGCAGGGGACCACCCTCCAGTTTTGGCTTCACCTGATCACGAAAGGCCTCCACCAGCAGCAGCATCACTTCCTCGGGCTCCATGGCATGGTGCAGCTTGTAGGTGGCGGGGGCGGTGATCCCCTCCAGGCTTTCGGCGCCTGCAAACCCAGCCGTCTTGGCCAGCCGGGGGCTCTTCCAGAGTGTCCAGAAGATCTCTTCCGGCACGAACTCCTTCAGGCGCTTCTGCACCGACCAGGCGTGGGCGCCCTCGGGAATGGACACGGTGGTGAAGTGGATCTCGGCCCGCCGCAGCTTGCCAGCCACGTCGGCCAGGCTGGTCTGGGGACTGAAGGTGTACTCACCCCGGATGAGCTGGAGCTTGCGGGACCGGGCCCAGAGCTTGAACAGCGAGGCGGAGCGGATGACGCCATCGCGCTCCAGCTGATCCGCCAACTGGTTGATGTTCGCGCCCTTCTTCACCAGGACGGTGGCGTCCTGCTGCAGGGGGCCTTGGCCCTTCCAGGCCCACCAGCCACCCAGAACGGGCAGGGCGCCCAGCAGCAGGGTGGCCACGAGGAGCCGGAGGGAGACAGAGGTACGTGCCATTCCTCCAGAATGCCGTGGTAGCGTGGATCCATCTACCCAAGGAACGCATGACCCACATTGGCTACCGTCGTCACGTCGGCCTGTTCTCGGCCACGATGCTCATCGCTGGCTCCATGATCGGCTCGGGTGTCTTCATCGTCGCGGCGGACATGGTCCGCACCGGCCACACGGGCGGCTTCCTCCTGGCAGCCTGGGGCCTCACGGCGCTCCTCACGCTGTTTGCCGCCCTGAGCTATGGCGAACTGGCGGGGATGTTCCCCCAGGCCGGCGGCCAATACTCGTACCTCCGCGAGATCTACGGTCCCGCCACGGGCTTCCTCTACGGCTGGACCTTCTTCGTGGTCATTGAGTGCGGCACCATCGCCGCCGTGGCCGTGGGTTTCGGCAAGTACCTCGGCACCTTCTTCCCGGCCGTCACAGACACGGCCTGGATCGGCCCCCACCTCGACGTGCCCCTGATGAAGGTCACCCAAGCCATCAGTGTGGGTCCCTACCACCTGGGCCTGACACCCTCCCGGCTTTCCGCCATCAGCCTGGTGCTGTTCCTCAGCGCCGTGAACCTCTACGGCGTGAGGCTCGGCGCACGCATCCAGAACCTTTTCACCGTCGCGAAGATCGGCGGACTGGCCGCCCTGATCCTTTTGGGCTTTCTCCTGAAGCCGCATGTCGCAGCCGTGCAGGCGCCCTTCTTCCCCATGGACGGCTCCCCCGCCCTGCCCTTCCTCACAGCCCTGCTGGTGGTGCAGACGGGCAGCATGTTCTCGGCGGATGCCTGGAATTCCATCACCTTCATCGCAGGCGAGGTCAAGGAACCCAGGCGCACCATCCCCTTCGCCCTCCTCATCGGCCCCACGCTGGTTTGCACGCTGTATTGGCTGGCGAACCTCGTGTATCTGAAGGTGCTCGGCCCCGTGGGCATCGCCACCGCCCCTCAGGACCGCGTGGGCAGCGTCGCCTTGCAGGCCCTGCTGGGATCGGGCGGCGGGCTCATCATGGCGGGCAGCATCCTCATCTCCATGTTCGGGTGCCTGAATGGCTTGATCCTCTCGGGTGCCCGGGTCTACCAGCGCATGGCCGAGGACGGCCTCTTCTACCCCAGCGCCGCTTCGCTCAACACGCACGGCGTGCCCGCCTTCGGCCTCTGGATCCAGGCGCTCTGGACCTGCCTGCTCACGCTGACGGGAACCTACGGGCAGCTGCTGGATTTCGTCATGCTGCCAACCATCCTGTTCTACGTCATCACCGTGGGTGGCGTCTTCCTCCTCCGCTGGCGCAAGCCTGAGCTGGAACGCCCTGTGCGGGTCTGGGGTTATCCCGTGGTGCCAGCCCTCTACATGTTCGGGGCCACCGCGATCGTGGGGGCCCTCTTCCTCTACCGCCCCAGCTATTCCTGGCCCGGCCTGATCCTCGTGGCCCTGGGCGTGCCGGTCTACCTGATTGTGAAACCCAACGTTCAAGTGGAGCTGCCATGAAGCATGTCGTCATCCTCGGGGCGGGCCGCGTCGGCGGCGCCATGGCGAAAGATCTCGCCACGGATTTTCAGGTCACCGTCGCCGACCGTTCCGAAGCGGCTTTGGCCCGGATGCAGCAAGCAGGATTGGGGACCCGCCTCGCCGACCTTTCGCATCCCGAGGGCGTGAAGGCCGCTGTGGCGGACGCGGACCTGGTGGTGGGTGCGGTTCCAGGTTTCATGGGGTTCGCAACGGCCAAGGCCGTGCTGGCGGCCGGGAAGCCCATGGTGGATATTTCCTTCTTCGATGAGGACTGCTTCGAACTGGATGCGCTGGCCAAAGCCCAGAACCTCACCGCCATCGTGGACTGCGGCATCGCCCCAGGCTGCGGCAACCTCATCCTGGGCGACGTGTCCCGGCAGTGGGACTGCATCACCTCCTTCGAGTGCCTGGTGGGCGGCCTGCCCGCCATCCGGACCTGGCCCTACGAGTACAAGGCGGGCTTCAGTCCCATCGATGTGGTCGAGGAATACACACGCCCGGCCCGCTACGTGAAAGATGGACGCATCGTCACCTTTCCCGCCCTGTCGGAACCGGAACTGCTGAACTTCGACGGTCTCGGCACCCTGGAATCCTTCAACACGGATGGCCTGCGCAGCATCATCAAAAGCTTTCCGCAGGTGCCCAACATGAAGGAAAAGACCCTGCGCTATCCCGGCCACATCGAGAAGATGCGGATGTTCGTGGAATCCGGGTTCTTCCGCAAGGACAAGATCCGGGTAGGGGATGTGGAGGTCAGTCCCATCGACCTGACCACGGCCCTGCTCTTCCCCCTTTGGTTCATGGAAGAAGGCGACGAGGACTTCACCATCATGCGGGTGGTGGTGGAAGGCGAGAAGGGTGGCGTATCCACGCGCAAAGAGTTCAACCTGCTGGACCGCTATGACCGCGCCACCAAGACCACCTCCATGGCCCGCACCACCGGCTACACCTGCACCGCCGCCGTGCGCCTGCTCGCCAAGGGCGGGTACAGCCGCAAGGGCATCAGCCCCCCGGAATTCGTGGGGCAGGAACCCGGCGCCTGGGACTTCATCCGCGAAGATCTCGCCAAGCGCGGCGTGGTGTTTACTGAACGCTGATCACCCCTCAAGCTCACGATGCCGGATGGTCAGGGCCGCCACATCATTCTTGAGCCGGAGTGCCAGCATCTCCACCAGGGCCACGGACCGGTGCTGGCCGCCGGTGCACCCGATGGCCAGGGTGTGATAGGCCCGCCCCTCCTGCTGCACCAGGGGCAAGGACCAGCGCAGCCAGGACTCGGCATGCTCCAGAAATTCCCTGAATTCATGGGATTCGAGCAGGTACTCCTGCACAGGCCAGTCCCTGCCGTTCAGCGGTTTCAAGGCTTCGACATAGTAGGGATTCGGAAGGAACCGGGCATCGAGGATCACATCCGCATCGGCGGGAACGCCCCGCTTGAAGCCGAAGCTCAGGAGGCGGACGGCCGTGGTGCGGGCAGGCAACTGCGGCACCAGGCTGGCAATGCGCAGGCGCAACTCGGACAGACTCAGTTTGCTGGTGTCGAGAATGGTGGTGGCCAAAGCACGAATCGGCGCCAGGAGTTCCTGTTCCAGTCGGATGCCCTCGCCGGCGGTGCCCAGCAGGGCCAGGTGGTGCGGGCGTCGCGTCTCGGAGAAGCGACGCAACAGCACGGACTCTTCCGCCTCCACGAAGACCACTTGCACGGGAATGTTGTTGGAGCGGAGGCGATCCAGCAGGGGACCGAATTCCTGGGCGAACTCCGCCTGCCGGATGTCCATGCCCACCACCAGCCGTTCATGCCCGGGCTGCAGCTTCGCTTCCAGTTCGAGGAGCGGTTCCAGCAGTCGCGGCGGGACGTTGTCGATGGAGGTGCAGCCGCTGTCTTCCAGCGCCCCAATGACCGAGTGGCGGCCAGCACCTGATAGACCTGTGACGACGATGAGTTCCATGTCTTAGTTTGTAACAGGGCCACAGGCCCTGCCCAAGAAAATCATGGGGGGCCAGTTGGCCCCCCACGATTTCTCAGTATGAAAATAAAACAGAGGTCAGTCTTCCAAGCCGCCGGCAGTGAAGCGGAGGACCCGCTGGATGCCTTCGGGCGGGTTGCCCTGCTCGTCGGGACCCAACTCGAAGGTCTCGGAGGGGCCACGGAAGAAATCCTCATCCGGCACATAGGCAGGCTGGGGCTCCACACGGTAAAGGTAGGAAATGATTTCGTCCTCGTAGCCGAAACGCATCTGCTCGAAGTACTCGTAGCTTTCCCGTTTGTACTCCACCAGGGGATCCTTCTGGCCGTAGCCGCGGAAGCCGATGGCCTCCTTCAGGTGATCCATGACCAGCAGGTGGCGCTTCCAGGCGGCATCGATGATCTGGAGAATGGACCAGCGCTCGTAGCTCCGCATGCCTTCGCCACCCAGGCGCTCGTCCTTGCCTTCGTAGAAGGTCTGCACCAGTGTGGCCAGGGCGTCACTGCCTTGGGCCTGGGGCATCCCTCCGATGGCATCCACGTCTTCCCCAGTCAGGGTGAAGAGCTGCTCCACGCGCTCACGGAAGCCCGCCAGGTCGCGCTCGCCCTTGTCGGGCAGGAAGTCATTGCCGATGCCTTCGGCGATCTCGCCCGCCACACGCAGAACGTAATCCCGGGTGTTGCCCTTGAGGATTTCCGTGCGCAGCCCGTAGAAGAAGATGCGCTGTTTGTTCATCACATCGTCGTACTCGAGCAGGTGCTTGCGGATCTCGAAGTGGTGGGCTTCCACGCGTTTCTGGCTGCGCTCGATGGCGCGCGTGACCATGCCGGCCTCGATGGGCTCGTCATCGTTCATGCCCATGGCGCCCATGAGGTTCTTGATGCGATCGCCACCGAAGATGCGCATGAGATCGTCTTCGAGCGATAGGTAGAAGCGGCTGGAACCGGGATCGCCCTGGCGGCCCGCGCGACCCCGCAGCTGGTTGTCGATGCGGCGGCTTTCGTGGCGTTCCGTGCCCAGGATGTGCAGGCCGCCCAGCGACACCACTTCCTCGTGCTCGGCCGCAGTCTGCCCGCGCATCTGCTCCACGAGGGCGGCGAATTCCGCCGTCTCGAAGCCTTCCTCGTCATAGAGGGTGATGTCCTTCTTCTTGGCTTCGAGTCGGGCCAGGCCTTCGGGATTGCCGCCCAGGATGATGTCCGTGCCACGACCGGCCATGTTGGTGGCAATGGTGACGGCGCCCTTGCGGCCCGCCTGGGCCACGATTTCAGCCTCGCGCTCGTGGTGCTTGGCGTTGAGAACCACGTGGGGAATGCGGGCCGCCTTCAGGGCATCCGCCAGATCCTCACTGCTTTCGATGCTGGCCGTGCCCACGAGCACGGGCTGGCCCTTCGTGTGCAGATCGCGGATCTCCTCCACGATGGCCTTCTTCTTGCCGGCCCGGGTGGAATAGACCGTGTCCGCGAAGTCCTTGCGGACCATGGGCATGTTGGTGGGAATGATGATCACATCGAGCTTGTAGATGGAGTGCAGTTCCGTGGCTTCGGTCTCGGCGGTGCCGGTCATGCCGGCCAGCTTGCCGTACATGCGGAAGAAATTCTGGAAGGTCACGGTGGCGAGGGTCTGGTTCTCGGCGTTGACTTCCACGCCTTCCTTGGCTTCGATGGCCTGATGCAGGCCGTTGGACCAGCGGCGGCCCGGCATGAGGCGGCCCGTGAATTCGTCCACGATGACCACTTCCATGCCCTTGCCATCTTCCTTCTGGCGGACCATGTAGTCCACATCCAGGCGGTAGAGGTTGTGGGCCAGCAAAGCCTGATTGAGGCCGTGCAGCGTCTCGATGCTGGTGGGGTCGTAGAGATTGGCCACGCCCAGCAGCTGCTCGGCGTAGTGGATGCCGTCGTCGGTCAGCATGACCTGACGGTCCTTCTCGTCGACCTTGTAGTGCACTTCCGTCTTGAGCTTGGGAATGATGGCATCGATGCGGAAGTACTTGGAGGTGTCCTCTTCACTGCTGCCCGCGATGATGAGGGGCGTGCGCGCCTCGTCGATGAGGATGCTGTCCACTTCGTCCACGATGGCGAAATTGAAGCCACGCTGGGTGAAGTCCGCCAGGTCCCACTTCATGTTGTCGCGCAGGTAGTCGAAGCCCAGCTCGTTGTTGGTGGCGTAGGTGATGTCGGCGCCGTAGGCGTCGCGGCGTTCTTGATCGTCCAGGCCATGCTGGATGATGCCGATGCTGAGGCCCAGCCAGGTGTAGAGACGGCCCATCCATTCGGCGTCGCGCCGGGCGAGGTAGTCATTCACCGTCACCAGGTGGGCGCCCTTGCCCGCCAGGGCGTTCAGGTAGAGCGCCAGCGTGGCGGTGAGGGTCTTGCCTTCACCCGTCCGCATCTCCGCGACCTTGCCTTCATGGAGAGCCATGCCGCCCACCAGCTGCACATCGAAGTGGCGCATCTTCAGCACGCGCTTGCTGGCCTCGCGGGCCACGGCGAAAGCCTCGGGCAGGATGTCTTCGAGCGTGGCGCCGTTGGCCAGCTTCTCTTTGAGGTAGGGCGTCTTGGCCTTCAACGCATCATCACTGAGGGCCGACAGCTCGGGCTCAAGCGTGTTGATGGCCTGAACCTTGGCCCACAACCGCTTCAGCTCCCGATCGTTCTTGGAACCGATGAGTTTCTTGATGATGTTGTCGAGCATGGAGCCGTCCAGTCGCGTAAACCATCGATTGTAGCGCGATGGGCGCCCATTTCCCAGCGCCAGAGCGTGCCCCCAAGCATGCGTGGTTGCCGATTTTACCCGCCCCGGGCACACTGATTGTTTGGATTCTGGAGGAACCATGGCCGTTGAGCGCACCTTTGCCATCGTCAAGCCTGATGCCGTCAAGGACGGTCACATCGGCGAAATCATCACCGCCATCGAGCAGAGCGGCCTGAAGGTCGTGGGCCTCAAGCTGACCCGCCTCACCCCCGCCATCTGCCAGGGCTTCTACCACGAGCACGTGGGCAAGGGCTTTTACGCCGAGCTCGAAGCCTTCATGACCGAAGGCCCCGTGACCCTCATGGTGCTGGAAGGCGAAAACGCCATCCTGCGCTGGCGCGACCTCATGGGCGCCACCAACCCTGCCAACGCCACCGAAGGCACCCTCCGCAAGCGTTTCGGCGCCAACATCGGCCGCAACGCCACCCACGGCAGCGACAAGCCCGAGAGCGCTGCCTTCGAAGTGAGCTACTTTTTCAACGCCTACGAACAAATGTAATTTTTGGGCGAAGCCCTCCATGAAAATCGGCGCCGATGGCGCCGATTTTCATGTGAACAAATGCAGGATGGAACCTCAGAGTTCTGCCACCGCCAGCAGCGCCGACTGACAGAGACGCCTAACGCCCGGGAGCAAGTCGGCGCTCTGCAGGCCCTTGTCGCTGAACCACGGGCCTCCGGGCGGTGGAGGGGGAAGATCCTCCTCGGCGGC
>JAYVRY010000149.1:0-23477 GCA_043775845.1 Acidobacteriota bacterium | reverse complement strand
TTGATAGCTCCGACCAGCTCCTCCTGAAGGTTTTCCTGCTGGACGCAATGTTCACGGAGCCGTTCCAGCTGGCTCGCCATGGTCAAGCATTCGCCCTCGTCGCAGCAGCTGGTCAAGCGGGTGGCCATCATCTGCACGGGCTCGTCGAGCCGTTCCATGAGGCGGCGGCCCTTGGGCGTGATGACCACGCGGCTCACGCGGCGATCCTTGGGATCGGCCACCCGCTTCAGCAGTCCTTGCAGTTCCAACCGATCCACCAGTCGCGTCACGTTGGCGAAGCGGTAGATCATCCGCCGCTCAATCTCGTAGATCGGGTGGCCCTTGGTGGGTCCGCCGCGAACGATGCGGAGCACGTTGTACTGCTGGATGGTCAGGCCGTGAGTCTCGAAGAGCCGCTCCTGGACGCGGACAATGGCCTCCCGCGTCAGCATCAGCTGCAACATCAGCTGCACGCCTGCCGCGGGCAGCGTGGACATCTGGAGTTCTTCCTGAAGGGACATGGCTACCTCGAATGACTTTCGGGCCAAGGATCAACCCTTCCGTGGGATTCTGGAAGGTCCTAGGAGCCATTCTTGCCATCCATCGCCCTGAGTTTGATCAATGTCACGAAACGATATGGCGCGACAGCCATTTTGGATGGATTGAGTTTGGGCCTCTTCCAGGGTGAAAAAGTGGGCCTCATCGGCCGCAACGGCGCGGGCAAGAGCACGCTCTTTAGGCTGCTGACGGGCGATGAGATTCCGGATTCCGGCGAGGTGGTGATCACCCAGGGCCTGCGCATCGCCCGCCTGAGCCAGGAGCCGCATTTCACACCTGGCGCCAGCATTCGTGAGGCCCTGGAAGCGGCGCTGGCCGATCACGCCACTCTCTTGTCGCGCCACCAGGAGATCCATGACGGCCTCCATGGTGCCGAGCCCGAGGCCGAAGCGCGACTCTTTAACGAATTGCAAACCATCGAGCACCTGCTGGATCACTGGGGCTGGGACCTCACCCCGCGCCTCAAGGCAGCCGCCACCGTCTGGGGCTTGGAGGATCTGGACGCGGAAGTGGAATCGCTCTCCGGCGGCTGGCGGAAACGCGTGGCCCTGGCCCAGGCTTGGTTGAAAGAACCCGATGTCCTGGTGCTGGATGAACCCACCAACCACCTGGATCCCGAGCAGGTGGAAAAACTGGAAGCCTGGCTCCAGGCCTACGAGGGCGCCCTCCTCCTCATCACCCATGATCGCCACCTCCTGGACGCCGTGGCCACCCGCATGCTGGAACTGGAAGAGGGCGCGCTTCGCAGCTACGATGGCGGCTACAGCGACTATCTGCTGGAGAAGTCCGATCGCGAATTCCGCGAGTCCCGTCTCACCGAGCACATGCAGAACCGCCTGCGCCGGGAGATGGCTTGGCTGCGGCGCGGCGCCAAAGCCCGCACCCGCAAATCCAAGCTGCGCATCCAGGAGGTCCTGGACCTCAAGGACTCTGTGGACGACCGGACCCGCCTGGAGGTCCGCCAGGGCCTGGCCTTCGCCAAGGGTGGCAACCGCAGCGATGCCCTCATCCGGGCCGAAGGCATCTCCTTCGCCTATCCCGGGGGAGTCGAGCTGCTTGACAACCTGGATCTCGGCCTCCAGCGGGGCATGCGCATCGCTTTGCTGGGCCCCAACGGCTGCGGCAAATCCACCTTGCTGAAGGTCCTGCTGGGCGAGCTGGAACCCACGGCGGGAGAGGTCATCCGCCACCCGAAATTCGCGGTCACCGCCATCTCCCAGGGTCGTGGGGAATTGGATGGCCAGCGCAGCATCCTGGACAATCTGGCGGACCGGGCCGCCATCGTCGATACCGGCAATGGCACGGTACTGGCCCACGTCTACCTCACCCGCTTCGGCTTCCCCGTGGACCAGCAGGCCCGTCCGGCCGCCACCCTCAGTGGTGGCGAGCGCAACCGCCTCCTCATGGCCAAAGCCATGCTGAGCCCGGCGGATCTGCTGATCCTGGATGAACCCACCAACGATTTGGACATCCCCACCCTCCAGAACCTAGAAGAGGCCCTGGCCGAGTTCGGCGGCACCCTGGTCCTGGTGAGCCATGACCGCTTCTTCCTGGATCAAGTGGCCACCCACACCCTGGCCTGGAACGCGCAGGGTTCGCCCCGTTGGGAACTCTACGAGGGTCCGCCCTCGACCGTGAAAAGCCTGAGAGAGGATCGCGCGGCCGCCCAGGTGGTGGCGGCCAAGGCCGAAACGGCCAAGGCGTCCGTGCGGATCGACCTGGCCAAGCCCCGGAAGCCAGGCCTCTCCCAGAAGGAAGGGCGTCGCCTTGCCGAGGTGGAGCAGACCCTGGCGTCCCTCCATGGCCGGATCGCCGACCTGGATGCCATCCTGGCCGATCCCGCAGCCTTCCTCCGCCCCGAAAGCCCCGGCCACCAGGCCCTCAGGGACCGGGAAGCCCAGCAGGCCGAACTCGAACGGGTGGAACACGAGTGGCTTGAACTCGAAGAGAAACGCACCTCCGACTGATCCGGTCACATTTTTTCCGATGAAAAAGACTCTCCCCAAGCCTTTTCGCTACCCTGAACCCTGGACTTTTCTGGAGCACTCATGCGCCTAACGCCTTTCATGCTCATCCCCGCTGTGGTCCTGGTCGCCCAGGCGCCAGCCAACCAGGATCTGGCCCAACGGTTCAACACCGAACTCCCCGGCATCAATCAGCTCCTGAAGGACCTCAAGGCTCGGGAAGCCATGGCCAAGGTTCAGCCCCTGATTCCCGCTGAGCGTCCCGCCTTCGATGTGTCCTCTCCCCAAGCCATCGGCAAGAGCCTGGATAATGCACTGGGGTTGATGTCGCTCTATCGCCTCTCCGCAAATGTCGTCTCGGAAGCGGGCCTGTGGGAAAAGGCCTTGGAAATCCAGGAGAAGCGGATTCAGGCGGCCCGCGCCACCTTGGCCGACCTGGACAAGGCCCAGTCCCCCATTGCCGAGCAGTGGAAGACCGTGGCCAAGGATTCCGCCGACTTCGTGGCCAAGAATGAGCCTCGGAAGAAGGAACTCGAAGCCAAGGTTGCTGCCTTCAAGGCGGAATTCGACACGGTTTCGGCAGAGGTCAAGGCCGGCAAAAAGAAACTGTCCAAGAAGGAAGTTGAGGATTTCAATGCCCGGGGAACGCAAACCCAGCAGGAGGAAATGGAACTCAACCAGATCAATGCCGCCCTGCCCGTGCACAAGCAGAACCTGGTCAATGCCCCCAAGGTCACCAAGCTCCTGAATGACAACCGCAGGGAAGTCGAAGGCATGGTCAAGGCCGCCGACGAAGCCATCGTCAAGGCCAAAAAGGCCGTGGCGGAGCAGAACGACGAAATCACCCAGTTCAACACCGCACAGGTCATCAAGAAGGTGAAGGTTGTCGGCAAGAAGACCTGGGTGGACGCCGTTCTGCGCGCTCCCGAGAACGTCACCAAGCTGGGCACGCCCCAGAACCAGGCCGCCTTCCTGAACCGCCTGCTGGTGCTGGATCCTGGCAATGCCACGGCTCAGAAGGCCCTGGACAACTTGGTCGCCGGCAAGGAAGCCTTTGCCAAGGAACCGAAGGGCGCCAAGAAGGGCTCCGGGAAGAAGAAGTAGCCGTTCATAATCGCTTTGTGATCAGAAGGGAGCGACCATGACCCGCTTCGGATTCCTGCTTGTATGCGCCCTGGCCAGCAGCCTGAGCGCCCAAAGCCTGACCGACCGTTTCAAGGAGGTTCGGGGCCCCTGGGAGCTCCAGCTGGAACGGGGGGATGCCGCCACGGTCCGCAAGGGCGTGGAAGCGCTCCTGGGCCGGGAAGGCCTCTCCGTCAATCCTTCCGACTACAACGACATGCATGCCCTGGTCGCCCTGCGGGGACTGGCGGCCAGGGCCTGCCTTTCCGAGGGCAGTTGGGAAGAGGCCATCGCCCACCTACAGAAGGCCCGCTCCGTGGCCGAGGAAAACCTCGCCACGGCCGAGCCCTTCCTGGCCAAGACCCGGATGGAACACGAACTGAAGCTCAAGGAATGCCGCGATGCCGTGGCCAAGCAGTCCCCCCGGTACAAGGATCTGGAAGAAGCCCCTGGACTCTCCCAGGAACAGATGAAGCTCCGCCAGCAGCTGAAGATTTTCATGGATGAACAGCAGGCCGCCATCGCCCACAGCGAACGGGCTCTGAAGGACATCGAGGCCATCCTCGTGCGCCTGCGCCAGGCCAAGGAAACCACCACCAAGACCGCGGCCGACTGGCAGGCTTTCCTCAATACCGAGAAAACCGAAATGGCCGAAGCGGGAGGCATCACGCCCTTCGTCACCAACAAGCTCGAACAGGTGAAGGCCGATGACGCCCGCCCCCGCCAGGAGCGCCTCACCTATGCCCGTCGCCTCCAGAAACTGGATCCCACCAACAAGGATGTGGTCCGACTGGTGAATGGCCTCATGGGTAAAGAGGAAGATGCGTCGGAGCCCATCAAGCCCAAGTCGAAGAAAAGGACTGCTCCCAAGAAGGGTTGATGCACCCTTCATTCAAAACCAACGGCCCCAAGCGGGGCCGTTGGTTTTGAGAGTGAGACAACTAGAACACGAACCCGAAACCGAGCTTCACGTAGTCAGTATTGGGCGGATCGCCGGCGTCGACGTTGTTGCCAGTGAGGGTCTTGTGGAAGGTCGCCTCCATGGTGAAGCGGATGCCTGCATCCAGGCCGAAGCTGTGGCCGATGCCGCCGGTGGCGCCCAGGCGACTCTTGCGCGTGGTGTCCACGTTATCGTTCCAATAGTCGTTGGGATCACCAAAGCTCCGGTCGAACTGTTCGAAATCAACCGAAAGCCCCGCCACAAAGTAGAGGCCACGATGCCGGTAGGCCGTGCCCTGGGGGAAGATCTGCAGATCGCTGCCCAGGTTGAACTGGGAGTGCCGCAGGTGGATGGTGCTTTCGCCCGCGGCCCGGTTCGTCCCGTTCTCCGCAGATCCACTCAGGTTCAACCGGATGGCCAGGTTGCGATCCATGGGGAAACTCACGGTGAAGCTGCCACCCAGGCCCACATCGTAGGTTTCCTTCTGGGTCGGAATGGTACGGCCGACGCTGGTGCTGTAATAAGAGGGATAGCTTGTGCTGGCGAAATCGCCACTGGGGATCAAGAGATTCAAGCTGAACCCCATGTGCGGACTCTGGGCCTTGAGGGCGGACCCCGAAGCCAGGATCAGTGGGAGCATGAGCAGGGATGCGGCGCGGCGCATAGGTCCTCCAGGTTGGATGTGAAAGCTACGTGCGAAGGCTGTGCCAGGTTACGCCGACCGGCGTCAATCCTTGCATATCCGAGAAATCGCAAGGGAGAAAGCCAGCCACATTCGCGGCGTTTTGCCTCGAAGGGGTGCAGGATTGCAACGGCAGGCTTTGGACAGAGCTCGGGATGGCCTACTCTGGACAGACAAGGATGGTTCATGGCCTGGAAGCAAGATCTGGCGAAACTGAAACAACAACTCGAACCGGAGCCGACCACTGCGGCTCCCAAGGCCGTACCCAAACCGGTTCCCAAGCCCACCGGCCCAGTCCGGCTGGACGATGAGGATGCGGTGTTCCTTTCGGCCATGGGGCTGAAAGCGGCCCCAGTCAGGGTGGCCGTACCAGCGGAACAGCCGCTGGCCGCTGAGCCTGTCGCCCCCGCCGAGCCCAAGGCCCCGGAAACCTTCATGGATGCCATCAAGGATCTGAAGGGCTTGAAGCCCATGGCCAAGGGACTCCCGGAACGCAGCACGCCACCAGCCAAACCAGTCGCCATGCCGATTCCTCCACCGGTTGTGCCGCCAGATCCTCCCAAGGCGCCACTGGAATCGCCCCGGCCACCGGTTGAACCGGAGCCTCTGGCAGCGCCCATCCAGCCAACCCGCTTTCAATTGGCAGCAGGCATGGCCATCGAGGTGGATGGCTCCCTGGATCTGCGTGGCCATTCCCTGGCCGATGCCCTGGAACGGTTGAAGGATCGCCTGGGGGATGGTCAGCTCCTCGGGTGGCGCAGCCTCCAAGTGACCCTTGGAACGGACCCCGCCCTGCACGAAGGCCTGCTGGCATTGCTGACCTCGGGCCAGGTCCCCATGGTGGCCCGCTATGCCCAGGCCCCTGTTCCCATGGGCGGGACCCAGGCCTGGCTGCTGTATTTCGCTCCTCCTTCGAACCAAGCCTAGAACCCCGCACTCAGGAGTCCTGATCATGAGTTTGTTGGTAGTCGGAAGTGTGGCCTTCGATGACCTGGAAACCCCCTTCGGCAAGAGGGAGCATGCCCTGGGGGGCTCAGCCACCTACTTCTCGCTTAGTGCCAGCCGGTTCCATCCCGTGCGCATCGTGGCCGTGGTGGGCGAGGATTTCGGTCCAGACCAGATGCGCGTCTTCGAGAACCGCCCCATTGATGTGACCGGACTCTCACGGGTGAAAGGACTGAGCTTTCACTGGAAGGGCTCCTACGGCTACGACCTCAACGAGGCCAAGACCCTCGCCACCGATCTGAACGTGTTCGCGGATTTCCGGCCCGACCTGCCCGCGAGCTACCGGGAGTCTCACTACCTGTTCCTTGGAAACATCGACCCGGTGCTCCAGCTCCAGGTCGTTCGCCAGATGGCCACCCGCCCCAAGTGGATCGCCCTGGACACCATGAACTACTGGATCCGGGGCGCCCGACCAGCCCTGGAGGCGGTTCTGAAGGAAGTGGATATCCTCCTGGTGAACGATGCGGAAGTCCGGGAATTGACCCAGGAGCACAGCCTCATCAAGGCCTACCGGAAGATCCAGGCCCTTGGCCCCCGGATTCTGGTCGTGAAGCGCGGAGAGTATGGCGTGGCGCTGTTCACCCCAGAGGGCATCTTCGCCGCCCCGGCCTATCCGCTGGAGAATGTGTTTGACCCCACCGGCGCGGGCGATACCTTTGCCGGCGGCTTTCTCGGCTACCTGGCCTGGATCGAGCGCATGGACGCGACAGCCCTGAAACATGCCACCCTGGTGGGCTCCGTCATGGCCAGTTTTACCGTGGAACAGTTCTCCACCGAAAGACTCGAACAGATCAGCCAGGATGAAGTACGCAACCGATTGGCATTATTTTCAGATATGATCCGAGTCGAAGATCTATAATCAGCGCAGTTCAATCCTGACTGGGGGTTCCTGATGCACCAGCCCGTTCGTCTTAAAGTCGATCGGTTGCGCTTCCTCGCGGTGGCACCATGCGTGGTCGCGGCCTTGGCACTCTCCGGCTCTGGCCTGAGAGCCCAGGAGCCCGGCTCTGCCAACGCCGTCAAGGTCGAGGAGCACAAATCCAAGTGGGACTATCCCAAAGAGTTGAAAGTGCCCGAGGGGTCCAAGACCCACATGGTGCTGAAGGGTGACACCCTCTGGGATCTCGCCGGTTCCTACCTTGGCAATCCCTATGCGTGGCCCCAGATCTGGGAGCTGAAT
Organism: Acidobacteriota bacterium; assembly: GCA_043775845.1. Taxonomy (GTDB): domain Bacteria; phylum Acidobacteriota; class Holophagae; order Holophagales; family Holophagaceae; genus Geothrix. Next base: position 16,047 of record JAYVRY010000149.1, on the reverse strand, counting down.
CAGTGGGTGAAGGATCCACATTGGATTTACCCTGGCGATCCCTTGATCATCGATCTCGCCCGAGCTGTCGCCACCGCCGACTCGGTACCAGAGGACGTGACCAACCTGCAGCCCGACCAGCGTCGTGCCGACCCCACGGTCATGCGTCGGCCCGAACTGGGTTTCTCCTTCCAGGATTTCATCCAGCTGCCTTTCGTGGCCGCCGATGGCGCCGACGCCCACTACAAGAATCAGGGCGCCTTCACCATCACCTCCAACAAGCGTGAAGACCGCCAGTTCCTGGGCGAAGGCGAGGCGATCTACCTGAACGGCGGCCTCGATCAGGGCGTCAAGGTCGGGGACCGTTTCGTCATCCTCAAGACCCTGACCCGTCAGCTGCCCCACCCCACTCTGGCCAAGAAGAAGATGGGTGACGTGATCCAGCAGGTGGGCGTGGCCCGAGTGATCATCACCCAGTCCAAGGGCTCCGTGGCGGTGATTGAAAGGTCTCTCGATGCCGTGCAGGTCGGTGATCACCTGGTGAAATTCGTCGAACCCGCCAACATCCCCATGCAGATGCGGACGGATGTGACCGAGCCCGTGAAGGTGGCCGCCAATGCCGCCGTGGTGGTCTATGCCCGGGATGCCCGGCTCCACTCCGCCGGTGGGGACATGATCATCATCGACCGGGGCGCCAATGATGGCCTCAAGATGGGTGAAGTCCTTCTCGTCGTTCGACCCAGGACCTACCCCGTTGGCTCGGGGACGGAAAAGAAGCCCCCCACCGAGACCATCACCTACTATCTCGGACAAGCGCTGGTGGTGCGGGCGGACGCCCAGACCGCCACCTGCCGAGTCCTCCGCTCCGTGGAAGAAATTCGCAATGGGGATACGGTCACCCGTTAACGGAATGCTCACCTAAGCAAAAGCCCCCGATTGGGGGCTTTTGCTTAGGTGTTCGCGAGTGGATCTCTACACAGTTCCAGGACCACACGGTGGCCGCGAGTGGGCAGGCTGTAGGGATGTGGGCTAGCCGACCAGCCTTCCGGGAGGACCTCATCCCCCCAGTCAGGGCCTTTCAGGGCAAAGAAGGGGGCTCCTGAGCGCCCATGCCTGGACCACCAGGCGACCAAGGCTCCGCAGGGTGCCAGGGCCTTGGCCGTACCCCAGTCCGCCTCCAGGGGCGGGAGATCCTCCAGGCGGCCGTGGAGGGACTTGAGATTGGGAACCGGCAATTCCATGGCCACCTGACGCAGGAACGCCAGTTTCTTGTGGGAGGCATCAACGCCGATGACCTGGAGATCGGGCCTGGCCAGGGCCAGCACAATCGCGGGAGAACCCATGCCCGTGCCGAGATCGACCACCCTGGAACCAGGCGCCAGTGGCTCTAGAAAGGGCAGGAGGGAGGCCGCATCCTGAAGGAGTTCCTCCCGTCGCACGCCTGGCGGCAGGGCCGTGAGGGCGTGGGTTCGGTTCCACTTGTCGAGAAGAACCAGGAACCGGCCCAGAGGGGCGCTGAGATCGGAAGGAAGGCGGGGCTCCATGGCTTCAGCATGCCAGGGTGGGCGACCATCCGCTTGAATTTCGATAATTATTCATTTTGTCATTTATTTTCAATTATTTAGTCGATTATTAATACACCCACTGACTTGATACCATTCACCATCAAGAGCATGTACATCGATACAATTCCGACATATAGAATCATGCCGTTGACAAATCATGCAAAATGAATCATGATAAGTGCCGTTTCATTGATCTTTCGAAAGGAAATGGCCATGACTGAGACACGCCCACCTTTCATGATCGACTGGTCCAGCCGGAGCAAAATGCGCGGCCCCGGTGAACAGTCCTTAGGCAAATTGCTCCAAGACCTCCGTGATCGCCTCGCGCCAGAGGCACAAGGCATCTCACTGACCTATGTCGATGATCGCGGCATGAGAAAACTCAACCGGGAACATCGCGGAAAAAACATGACCACGGACGTGCTGAGCTTCCCGTCGGGCACGGAAAAGGGCGCTTTCCCCCACCTGGGTGACATTGTCATCAGCCTGCCCACCGCCGAGAAAATGGCCAAGAAATTCGGTGTCAGCCGAAGGCGCGAGGTAGAGACCCTGGTCATCCACGCCTTCCTTCACCTCTGTGGTCACGACCATGAAGTGGATCGTGGTGAAATGATGACGCTACAAGCAGAATTAGAGCGGGAACTCCTCGATGAAGAGCCGCTCTCCATGAGCCTGAAGCGGGGCAGGAAGCCCGGCAGCAAGGTAAAGAAACTGAAGGATGGCAGTCGCGTGGTGGTCACCGGACGCGCCGCCGCAGCCTTGGTCCGCCGCGAGCGGGTCAAGAAGGACAAGAAGGTGAAGGTCCGCAAGGTCGCCAAGCCCAAGGAGGCGCTGCTGCCCAAGCGCGGACCGGGCCGACCCCGGAAGGAAGCGGTCTCACCCGCCCCGCCGAAGCGCATCGTGCGCCGCCGTCGACCTGCGCCTTCCCGCAGTGGAGTCATTGGTTAAACCTCCGCATGGCAAATGGAGCCAAAGGCCGATAAAATGGCCCTTTGGCCCGGCTTCGGGCCGCGCCATCCGGAGTCTCCGTGATCAACCTCCTGCTCGGCCTGGGCGCCGCCCTTGCCGTGATCCTGCTGTCCAGCTTACTGAGCATCAAGCTGTGGATCAGTCTGCCGCTCGGCATCCTCGCAGGCGCCGCCCTCTTCATCTGGCAGGGGCGCAAGATCCAGCAGGAGCTTGAGAAGATCTTCACCCGCGCTGGCGAGTTGTTGAAGAAACAACAGTTCGACAAGGCCATTGAAACCATGAAGGAGGGCTACAAGTTCTCCTCGCGGCAATTCCTCGTGAAGAGCAGCATCGACGGCCAGATTGGCGTGGTGCAATACCTCCGCAAGAAGAACGAGGAGGCGGAACCCCTGCTGGTCGCCGCTTCCATGCAGCACTACATCGCCAAGGCCATGCTCGGCATCATCCAGTGGAAACGCGGCGAGAAAAAGAAGGCCAAGCAGACATTTGATCTGGCCCTCAAGACCGGCAAGAAGGAAAGCCTGCTCTATGCGGTCTATGCCTATGCCCTGGTCGAGATGGGCGAGCGGGACAAGGCCATCGAGATTCTCAACCGGGGCCTGGGCATCTGCAAAGGCGACGAACGCCTCATCACCAACCGCAACCTGCTGCAAAACGGCAAGGCCCTCAAGATGAAGGTCTACGGCGAGCAGTGGTACCAATTCCTCCTGGAACGGCCCATGATCCGCCAGGAGGCCCCGCCCTTCGCCCGAGTTTCGCGGCGAGCCCTCCGCGGATAATGCCCCTGCGAAATCGCCGCTGCGCGCCGACTTCGCACTATTGAAAACTCTTTTTTCATTTCAGCAAACGCGAAGCGGTTGCTGGGCAGAACGAACGATTGAATGGAAGGAGTGACCCCCATGTCCGGCCACAGCAAATGGTCCACCATCAAACACAAGAAGGGCGCTGCGGATGCCAAGCGCGGCAAGGTCTTCACCAAGATCCTCAAGGAAATCACCGTGGCCGCGCGCCTCGGCGGCGGTGATGTGGCCGCCAATCCCCGGCTCCGCCTGGCCGTTGATCAGGCCAAGGGCAGCAACATGCCCAAGGACAACTGGGAGCGCGCCATCAAGAAGGGCACCGGCGAACTCGAAGGCGTGACCTACGAGGAAGTGATCTACGAAGCTTACGGACCTGGCGGCGTGGCCATTCTGGTCGAAGCCATGACCGACAACAAGAACCGCACCACCCCTGAGGTCCGCAGCTACTTCACCAAGTTCGGTGGTGAGCTGGGCGCCATGGGTTCAGTGGCCTATCTGTTCGCCAAACAGGGGCAGATCGTGGTCGAGCCTGAAGTCGCCGAAGACAAGATCATGGAAGTGGCCCTGGAAGCCGGTGCCGACGATGTGGTCAACGAGGGCGAGGCCTGGGTCATCAAGACCAGCCCCGAGGCCTACCAGGCTGTGAAGGATGCGGTAGACGCGGCCAAGCTCCCCGTCATCGAAGCCAAAATCATCATGGATCCCAGCACCAGCACGGCCCTCGAAGGCAACAAGCTCACCAGCTTCCTCAAGCTCGTGGACCTGCTCGAGGACAACGATGATGTGCAGAATGTGTGGCACAACGGCGACTACGACGAACCTGAGGACTGAGGTTCCTGCCATCGCTCAGAATAACGAAGGGCGCCAGTCGGCGCCCTTCGTTATTCCTGAGTTTTGGGAGCGGGAATGGGTGTAGCCGCGACCACCCCTGCGTCTCCCCGCCCCACCGCCAGGATGGGAAACCTCGGCGGCTCGCCCCACATGCCGTCGCCGCGCACCAGGACGCTGTGGAAGGCCCCCCAGAACACGAGGCTGTCGCTGCTGCGGGGGTCCAACAGGTAGAAGGCCAGGCGGCCCAGGGGCTGATCAAGAGGGATGTAGAGCGCACGATCCATGTCGACGGGAGTCCAGGCCAGTTGCAGCTTCTTCAAGCTGGGTTCGGCCTTCCAGGCGCCCTGCAGGTCCAACGTGAACACGCCCTGGTAGGCAGAGGGCGACAGCTTGCGCCCGGTTTCCTGGAAATGAAGGACCGGGAGATGCTCCGGGCGGGCGGACCCTGCCAATACGTGGAGGCCATGGGCCCGGAGTGTGGGCAGGATGGAAGAACTGAATGCCGGGTCGATCAAATAGCCCGCCGGGGCCTCCACAAAATCCTGGCCTTCGAAGCCCACGAAGCTGGGCAACTCGAGTCGGGTGCGGCCCTTCTCGCCGGTCAGGCGGCCCTTCTCATCGCGGATGGAATCCACCCAGTCGAACGCGGCACGTTCGACTTGTTTCAGCTTCGCTGAAAGGGGCAGGGATGCGGGGCTGGTCTTCCATCCATCGGTCCAGCGGGATTGGGCTTGAACAATCTCGGTGCGAACCTCATCCCGGTGCTGGACCATCCAAGTGAGACACGCGAGAACGAAGCGTCGGGTATCCGAAATACGGTCAGGCCAGGCGCGGTACACGTAGCTTTCGGAAAGCACCGCCAGGCGATTGCGGAGCGCGGGATAGTTCGTGAGCAGCCGCGGGTGGGCATCGTAGGTTTCCCAAGCCGTGGGCGGCTTCTCCGCAGTGGGCCGGTAAGGCACGAAGTTGCCGTAGTCGTAGGTGGGCATGCCTTCGGTCTTCAGTTGTTCCCGCACGTCCACCAGCATCTTCCGGTTGAAGGCCAGCAGGCCCTCATCCGCGCCCATGGTGCAGGCGGGGCCGTGGGTCAGGTGAAATCCGTGAGTGCTGCCGTTGGTGGTGTGCAGATCCAGCACGGCGGCGGGATCGAACTCGTTCAGCATGGCCAGCAGCCAGCGCGTGTTGGGGGCCGCCGCCTTCATCAGGTCGCGGTTCAGGTCAAGCCCCAGGGCGTTCTCGCGCCGCCCCACGCCGCTTTCGGTGGGATTGGGCTGGTAGGTGCGGATGGCGGGATCCAGCGCATCGGTGCCATCGGCGTTGTAGGCGGGCATGACCACCAGATCCAAGTGGCGTCTCAGTTCGGGATGCTTGCCCTGAAGCAGTTCGCGCACCACCTGCTGGATGGCTTCCTTGCCTTCCACCTCGCCCGCATGGATATTGGCGTTCACATAGACCCGCAGCGGGTCCTTCCCTGCCCCCTTCAGCCGCCAGGCCAGCAAGGGTTTGCCTGATTCCGTGGCGCGGGGTGCGCCCTTGGGCCGGTAGGGTTCGAGGCCTGGCGCCTGTTTGCGCAGCGCCTCCATGAAAGCGCTGACTTCAGCCACGGTCGAGGTGCGGCGGAGATCGGTTCGTTCAGGCGTGGTCTGGGGCCAACCCGCGAAGAGGGAAGTCCCCACCAGAATCAGGAAAAGTGCCCGCATGGATCAGTGGGTCTGGGCCGACACGGCAGCAGCGGTGGGCATTTCAGGGTTCGTCTTCAAGCGGCCGCCGAACAGTCCCTTGTTATAGACCGTGAAGCTGGTGGCCAGGAAGAGCACCAGGACCAGCAGGGCCGAGCCCCGCTTGCCGACGGCCAAGGCCTTGGGCGTCATCTCGGAGAGCCCCACCAGCACGAAGACCAGCAGCAGTTTGATGTGGAAGTAATGGCCATCCTTCAGGGGGTTGCTCCCCGCCTGGATCTTCATCACCAGCAGCGCGATGCCGGCAATGAGCGCCAGGCGGAAGGACCAGGCCACCACCTTGGACCAGACCGTGGCCGCCAGCCCCTGCAGATCTTCCTTGCCTTCTTCGAATCCGGACAGCAACAGGGCCACCACGGCGGCGCCGCCACCCACGGCCAATACGACAAAGTGTAGCCAACGGACAAGGTTGATGGCTTCAAGCTTGAGATTCATGGTCGCCTCGAGGAAGACCCCCAGCGTAGCAGCCCTGCTAGGCTCGATTGGTCAGGAGGAAGTCATGTCCAAACTTCGGGTCGCCGTGGTGGGTGTGGGTCATCTGGGGCAGCATCATGCCCGGATCGCGGCGGTTGCGCCAAATGCCATCTTGTCCGCCGTGGTCGATCCCGATCCCGTCCGCGGCCCCGAGATCGCCGCCAAGTTTGGCGCGCCCTGGGCGGCCTCGCTGGATCAGGTGCTGGCCGAGGTGGACGCCGTGCAAATCGCCGCGCCCACAGGGTTTCACCATGTCTTGGGAACCCAGGCGCTGAAGGCCGGTAAGCATGTGCTCATGGAAAAGCCCCTGGCCGCCACCCTGGAGGAAGGCGTGGCCCTGCTGAAAGCCCTGGCCGAGGCCCGCGCCACGAAACCCGGTATCGTCGCCCAGGTAGGCCACCTGGAACGCTTCAACCCCGCCGTCACCGCCCTGCGTGAACGCGGATTCAAGCCCCGCTTCCTGGAGGCCGTGCGCGTTTCGCCCTTCCCCGCCCGCAGCCTGGAAGTCGATGTGGTCATGGACGTGATGATCCACGACCTGGACCTGCTGCGCGCCCTGGTGGGCCGGCCCGTCATCGATGTGGAGGCCGTGGGCATTCCCGTGCTCACGCCCTATGCCGATCTGGTGAATGCCCGCCTGAAGTTCGAAGGCGGCGCCTTCGCCACCGTCACCGCCAGCCGCGTGGCCCGCAAGAAAGAACGCACCCTGCGGGCCTTCGGCGATAAGGAATACGCCAGCCTCGATTTCGCCGCCCAGAAGCTGGAGCTGCTGCGCCTCGTCATGGGCCCTGACGGCCCCGAAGTGCGACCCGAAACCGCCGACATCGAAGAAGGCGAACCCCTGCGCCTGGAGATCGAAGCCTTCCATGCCGCCTGCCTTGGCACGGGCCAGGATGGCGTCACCTGGGAAGAGGGCCAGGAAGCCATGCGCGTGGCGGACCTGGTGCAGAAGGCCGTGGCCAAGAGTCTGGCGGAGATCAACCAGGCGTGAGCCGCTTCTACGACCTCGCGTCCCTCGCCAAACCCCTGGTGACGGCGCCGCTGGCTCTGGCCTTCCTAGAGCTGGATGCGGACCGCCGCTGGGCACTGGGTTTTCACGAGCGCGAGACCCCGCTGACCGTGCGCCAGCTGCTCTCCCACAGCTCGGGCCTGCCCCCCTGGCGCCCCTTCGCGGGTGAATCCGTGGCCACGCAGCTGCGCCGCGAGGTGCCGGAACATCCGTTGCTGCGGGCGCCCACACCAGGACTTGCCACCTACTCAGACTTGAACTTCCGCCTGCTGGCGGAGCTGCTGGAGGCGGAAACAGGCGTCCCCTTTGCACGACTCGGCGCTGCCTCTGGTCTCAGTCCCGCCCCCTGGGTCCAGGCGCCCACGGAAATTCCGGATGGCCCCGATGCCATCGCCTGGTCCCTCGCCTGCGACCGGCCCCTGCCCCTGCGGCAGCCGCTTCTCCCTCACGATGCCAACACCCGGGCGGGCATGCGCGGCCACGCGGGCTTTGGCACCACGGCGCCACAGCTGCGCGCCGCCCTGGCCCGTTGGATCGCCGCCGGGTGGCCCGAACGCCTGGCCCAGCCCACGGCCCAAGGCGAAGACGGCACCCTGTGGGGCCTCGGTCTCCAGGTGGCCTTCAGGGGTGTGGGCCGTTTCGGACAGTTATTGTCAACATTGCCCCCTGGCACAGGCCTCCACATTTTGGAAGACGCCACCGAGGAAGCGCCTATGGCCGCACCTGCCCTGGAGGCCGCTCCGGGCCCCGAGAGCGGCTGGTGGTTCCACTTCGGCTACACGGGACCGGCCCTCTTCTTCCGGCCCTCGGATGGCGCCTGCATCGCCCTGCTCCTGCACCGCCGCGGGCCGGATGGTGGATTGCTGGACATCGAAGCTCTGCGGGCCCGCCGCTGGGCGACCTTGACCCGGTTCGTGGAGCAATTCGTGGGACAATCTGCCGGATGAAGCCCCTTCACGTCCCCGCCCTGTTCCTCTCCATCCTTCCCGCCCTGTCTGCCCTTCCCGCCGTGGCCGCGCAACCCCCGCTGAGGATCGGCATCGACACCCAGGCCATCGAATGGATCGTGTCGCTGGAAGGAGGAGGCTTGGTCTGCGACCGTGCAGGAAAGCCCCTGATGAAGGTGGCGACAGATGAAAAGCTGCGCCTATGGTGGGACAGCCGGGGCGTGTCCGATCCCACCAGCGAATACCGCATCCAAGTGGGCCGCCCGCACACCACCGCCGAGGCCGCCACGCTCATGAAGCGCCTCAAGGAGCTGGGCGAAGCCCCGGAGAAGCTGAAAATCCCGGATGCGGATACCTGGCGCGTGGTCACGGGCCACTTCCGCGATGCCAATGAAGCCGAGCCCGTGCTGCAGAAACTTCAGGATCTGGGCTTCGAGGAGCTCTGGGTGGCCTCCGAGGCCCGGCCCAGCCAGCCCCGGAAAGGCCGGGCCCTCTACGCGATCACAGAGCGTTACGAGCGAAGAGCCCTGCCCCTGGGCGGCGTGTGGCTGAAGCCTGCGGGCGAGCTGACCTCGCTCCAGGGCAAGGGCCGCTACCGGGGCAAGGTCGAGATCTTCCCCAATGCCCAGGGCCGCCTCACCGTAGTGAATACCCTCGATTTGGAGACCTACCTGCGCGGGGTGGTGCCCAAAGAAATGGGCGCCTGGGAATTTCCTTCCCTGGAGGCCCTCAAGGCCCAGGCCGTGGCAGCCCGCACCTATGCCGTGGCCAACCGCGGCAAGCGGGCGGCGGATGGCTTCGACATGGGTGACACCGTGGCCGACCAGGTTTACGGCGGCCGCGATGGCGAACAAGCCCTCACGGACCGCGCGATTCTCGAGACTGAAGGCCTTTTCGCCACCTACGGCGCCAGGCCCATCCAGGCGCTCTTCATGGCCAACTGCGGCGGCCACACCACCGATGTGAGCCAGGTCTTCGGCGGGAACGCGCCCTACCTGCAGGCCGTCCCCTGCTATCCGGCCAAGCCCCTCACCCTGCCCTATGCCTCGGGGGTGGCGGTCACCGCAGAAAGCCAGCAGCCCTGGCTCAGCTGGGAACTGCTTCGCCTCGCCGCCACGGCCATCCCCGTCGAATGGCTCTCGGGTGATCGGCTGGCCAAGCCCGCCACCCTGGGTGACTTGGCCCAGCCCGTGCGAAGTCTCCAGCAACGTCTGGCCATGGAAGCCCGGCCCCTGGACCGCGAAGGCAACCTCTACCTGACCCTGGCCCGGGCCTTCGGCTTCCAACGCATCGTGGAAGGCCAGGAACGGGCCCAGGACGCCGCCTACTTCCTTCCCCATGGCACGCCAGTCCCGGCCGAAGATCGCCTCCTGGCAGCCTTCCTCACGCGCCGGGGCGTGGTGCCCGCCTCGGCCTGGGCCGCCACCGAGCCCATCCCCCTCCGCCAGGCCCTGCAGGTGCTGGGGCGGCTCTGGCAGGAACTGGAGGCCTTCACGCCCGGCGAAGGCTCCCTCCTGATGGACCGCCAGGTGCGCCGCAAACGCGGGGGACCTGAACCCCTGGCCCTTTCCCCTTCCCTGCTGCTGGTGGAGGAAGGCCCGGATGGCAGCTTGCGCCTCGTCCCCAAGGCCGATCTGCAGGTGGGCGACCGCTTGAAATGGATCCCGGGTGAGGAAGGCCCAGCCCAGGTGCTGGTGCGCCGTCTCGATCCCGATGGCGCCGCCTGGGATCGCTACAACCCCATGGCCCACTGGCGGGTGGAATACACCGAGGCCGACCTGCTGGCCACGGTGCGCAAGCGGATCAAGGTCACGGGCATCCGCGACTTGAAAGCCGACCATAACGACCAGGGTCGGGTCGGGTCCTTAACCTTGATCGATACCCAGGGAGCCCCGCACAAGGTCCATGGCATGCATATCCGGGGGCTCCTGGGCCTCAAGGACAACGTGTTCCGCTGGCTCACCGTGGGTCCGGGGGCCAACCGCCGCTGGATCTTCTATGGCCGGGGCTGGGGCCACGGACTGGGCATGTGCCAGACCGGGGCCTACGGCATGGCCCTGGAAGGTTCTACCTATCAGCAGATTCTGCAGCACTACTACCCCGGAATGAGCCTCCAGCGGGTGGATTGAGATCCAGCCGTTATTCATCCTCTGGGGATTGACGGCCGATCACATGCAACCGAGTTTGCCTTTCGAAGGGGAAGGGTATGGCCATGGATGCGTGGATCCTCAATTCGCCGCTCAAAGTGCTGCGGCAGGAGGATCATCCGTACCACGAGACTTCCCTGGCCACTTTGGGACGCCATGAACTGGGCCTGTGCCGCTGCGACACGCCAGCCGGTCTGGGCAGTGAACTCTTCCTGGATGGCCATTCCATTTTCCGCCCGGGCGCTGCGGCACCCGCTCGCGCCTGGTTCGAACTGTGCCGGGAACTGGGCTATGAACCGGCCCGCCACTGGGACTGGGATCCGGCCCTGATCCTCTTCCAGCAGGTGGTGCCTGCCTTGGCGGCCGATTGGCACGAGCCCCCCTTTTCCGTGAATGCCCACGGGCTGCCCGAGGGCGTGCTTTGTCTCGCCGAGCTGCGTCAGACCTTCGTGGAAGCCGTCGCCGGACTCCGAAGGAAGCATGCAGGTCCTGTGGCTGCCAAAGTGGCCGAGACCTTCGAATGGCTGCCGCTGCGCGCCGTCGTCTTCCATGACGATGCCCAGCTGCCCCTGGATTTCGAAGGCACGGGCCCCTGCGGCCGGATTTCCCTCTGGCTGGGCATCCACCGGGATCGCCCCGTGGTCATCGAGGGGCTCTCCCCGGCCCCTGCCTCCCACCAACGTTGGCAGGCCGAGGACAGTCAAGGCCGACTGGGCGCAGAAGCCTTCCTTCTGGCCGCAGGCTTGGATCCCGAACCCCCCAAGGGCTATGAGGCCGCCTTGAAGGTCGCGATGGAACAGCTGTGCCACTGGATGGAAGGCCCGCTGGATGCCTACCGCCGCACCTACCCCGTGGGCATCTCCTGGCACCATGGCCGCCGCGAGCGGCTGCTGGGACGCGTCATCGTGGATGTCAGGTCCGGCGATCACCCCATGCTCATCCTCGACGATGGCACCGAAGTCCCCATCGATCCCGACCCCGTGCCCATCTGGGAGCATGGCGGCATTTGAAGAGGCGTCGACACGACTTTGAATTCAAGAGCTGAAAAGCGGAACACAGAGGGCGCGGAAATCCCACAGAGGGCACAGAGAAATAGCCCTGATTTCAGTTCTCTGTGTTTTCTGTGGTTCTCTGCGTTTTCTGTGGCTCTCTGTGTTTATGTATTCCTGCTTTGAACTCAGCCCTCGCTGAGCTGCTCCCACTTCACGCCGAAGTGGTCGAGAATCCCCTGGCGTTCGGCCCGCTCCTGGTCGGCGATGCTGGTGTAGGGATGGCGGAACACCACGCGGCGCACGCCCCGCCGCACCAGCGCGCGGCAGCAGGTGAGGCAAGGCTCGTGAGTGACATAGGCCGTGGCCACGGAGCCATCGCAGAAACCCAGGGCGTTCTCCTCGGCGTGGCTCGTGTGCAGGCAGCGCTGACCGGGCTTGCAGGTTTCTGGCGTGCAGTGCGCCATACCCGGCAGCGCGCCGTTGAAACCGGCTGCGGCGATGCCGCCATCCGAGCGCAGCAGTACCGCCCCCACCTTCAGGCGGCAGCAGGTCCCGAGGCGGCTCAGCTCGAGGGCCATGTTCATGAAAACTTCATCCTTGAGTTGGGCGCGCGACATCGAAACCTCGGTTTGAACTCCAATGATCGCAAAAACAGGCCCTGGCGCGAGGTGCTAATATCGATTCTATACAACCGGGCGCGTCGCGACGTGTTGCTGGGATTGCGAGGAACCCGCTATGGACGCCACTCTGCCAGGCCGCATCGCCTTTCTCGGCGGGTTCCTGCCCCGTCTCTGCGGAATCGCCACCTTCACCCATGACGTCTGCGAGGCCGTGGCCACCGCGGCGCCGGCCTCGCTCTGTTTCGCCGGTGCGGTCAACGATCGCATTGAGCGGTATGAATACCCCGAGCGGGTGCGCTTCGAGTTGGACGAGAAGGATCTGGATTCCTACCGCCGCGCGGCGGACTTTCTCAACTTCAACAATGTGGATGTGCTTTGCGTTCAGCATGAGTTCGGGATCTTCGGGGGCTCCGCAGGAAGCCACCTGCTGACCCTGCTGCGCGAAGTACGGATGCCCGTGGTGACCACGCTGCACACCATCCTGCGCGACCCAAACCCCGCCCAGCGGAAGGTGATGGACGAGCTAGTGAAGCGCAGCGACCGCCTGATCGTCATGGCCCAGAAGGGCGCCGAAATCCTGCGCGAGACCTATGGCGTGTCCGATGCCAAGGTGGACCTTATTCCCCACGGCATTCCAGACATCCCCTTCATCGATTCCAGCTTCTACAAGGCTGAACTGGGGGTGGAGGGCCGCATGGTCCTGCTCACCTTCGGCCTGCTGGGGCCGGGCAAGGGCATCGAGAACGCCATCGAAGCCCTGCCTGAAATCGTGAGGCGGCACCCGAACGTGGTGTACCTCATCCTCGGCGCCACGCATCCCCACCTCGTGGCCCGTGAAGGCGAAAGCTACCGGCTGGGACTGGAGCGACTGGCGGAGGATCGCGGCGTCAAGGAACACGTGATCTTCTACAACCGCTTCGTGTCGCTGGAGGACCTCAAGGAGTTCATCGGCGCCACGGACATCTACCTCACGCCCTACCTCAACGAAGCCCAGGTCACCTCGGGCACACTGGCCTACGTCTTCGGCGCGGGAAAGGCCGTGGTGTCCACGCCCTACTGGCATGCACAGGAGCTGCTGGACGAAGGACGGGGCATCCTCGTGCCCTTCCGAAATCCCCAGGCCATTGCAGACGGCGTCTGCGCCTACCTGGATGACCCAGCCCTCCTGCAGGTCACTCGGGAACGAGCCTACGAGGTCGGTCGGGAGATGATCTGGCCCGCCGTGGCGCAGCGCTATCTCGAATCGTTCCAGCGCGCCGGTGCCGACCGGAAGGCCCGTCCACGAAAGGCCTTCGCCGAGTGGACCCTGGCCAGCCGCCCCTACGAACTGCCCCCCCTCAAGCTCAATCACATCGTGCGCATGAGCGATGGCACGGGCATCTTCCAGCACGCTACCTTCAACGTTCCGAATTTCGATGAAGGCTACTGCACCGATGACAACGCCCGCGCCCTGATCCTCTGCAACCTGCTGGACGAACTCGGCGGCAAGCCCCCCGAGGAGAACCTGGATCGTCTGGCCACCAGCTATCTCGCCTTCCTGTCTGCGGCGCCGAACAAGGAGACGAACCGGTTCAGGAACTTCATGAGCCATGGCCGACAGTGGCTGGAGGAGGCAGGCAGCGAGGATAGTCATGCGCGGGCCCTCTGGGCCCTGGGCACCGGCGCGGGACGCTCGCGCAACGAAGGCCACCAGCGACTTTGCGCCCTGCTCTTCAAACGCAGCCTGCCCGTGGTGGAGGGTTTCCATTCACCCCGAGCCTGGGCCTTCACCTTGCTGGGCATCCACGAATACCTGCGACGCTTCCCGGGGCAGCCGCAAGTACTCGGTTCCTGTGAGCGGCTAACCCACAAGCTGGTGCAGCTCTGGCATACCTGCGCCACGGAGGATTGGCCCTGGTTCGAGCCCATCGCCTCCTACGATAACGCCAGGCTAAGCCAGGCGCTCCTGCTCAGTGGTCAGTGGCTTCCCCACCCTGAAGCCCTGGAGATCGGCCTCAAGTCCCTGCGCTGGCTGGCCTCCCTTCAGAAAACCCAGGCGGGCCATTTCCGTCCCATCGGCAGCAATGGTTTCTGTGAACGTGGCGGCGCCCGCGCCGACTTCGACCAGCAGCCCGTGGAGGCCCAGGCCATGGTGGCCGCCAGCCTCGAGGCCTTCCGCGCCACCCAGGATGCGGCGTGGTCCAAGGAGGCCAAGCGGGCCTTCGAGTGGTTCCTGGGCCGCAACGACCTCGGCGTGCCCCTCTATGACTCCGGCAGCGGCGGATGCAGCGATGGCCTGCACCGAGATCGGGTGAGCGAAAACCAGGGGGCCGAATCCACCCTGGCCTTCCACCTCTCCCTCGCCGAAATGAACTTCGCCGAACACCTGATTGCCCACCCTGCGAGCAGCGCCCCATGACTTCCCTTCCGCTCCACCGTCACGAACTGACCCTCATTCCGGAAAGTTCCCGCGTCATCGTCAGGCCCTTCATCCCCTCCAGCACCCACAACATCACCACCGTCATCGGGCGCGCTCTCGCCATCAGCGAAGAGGATGCCTCCCGCGACCTGGCGGCCATGCTCAAGGAGTTCGATGCCAGGCACCTCGATATCGAATCACCCCTGCTGGCGAACTTCGAGCGGGTGTTGCCCCATGTCTTCACCCAGCGGCCCCTCACCCGGACGCGCAAGCTCCTCATTGGCGCCCTGTTTTCCGGCGAATATGCCCTGGAATCTGCGGCGCTGTTCAACCCTTCCATCGTGGCGCATCCTGACCAGGAGGGTGTGCCTGCGGGGTCCCTGCGCTTCATCATGAGCCTGCGCGCCACCGGCGAAGGCCACATCTCCTCCATCGAGTTCCGAACCGGCCTGATCTCCAGTGCTGCCGAGATCCAGCTCGATCCCGTTTCCCGCTATGTCAACATGCCGGAAATCAATCCCAATCCCAAATACAAGAAGCGGCTCTTCATCGTGAAGCTGCACGAGATGGGCTTCGAGAACGGTGCCTCGGCGGCCGTGATGAATTCGCTCGATGACAGCTTCACCCGGAGCGACCTCAACCGCAGCGTCGCCCGCGTCCGCCGGGAAACCCAGCCCACCACCCAGGGCCTCACCAACACCCTCCTGTGCATCCAGTGGCTGGCAGACTCCAACTACGAAATGAACTTCTCGCCCAAGCTCGCCATGAGCGAACGGATCATTTTCCCGGTCTCGCCCAACGAAACCAATGGCATCGAGGATGCCCGTTTCGTCCGCCACGTGGACGACGATGGCACCGTCATGTACTACGCCACCTACACGGCCTACAACGGCCATGCTATCCTGCCCCAGCTCATCGAGACCCAGGATTTCCTCCACTTCCGGGTGCTCACCCTCAACGGCACGGCGGTGCAGAACAAGGGCATGGCCCTCTTCCCGCGGCGCATCGACGGTAACTACGCCATGCTCTCGCGGCAGGACGACGAGAACCTCTTCATCATGTTCTCCGACAACCCCCACTACTGGAGCGATCCGAAGCTCCTCCTGCGCCCCGCCGAGATGTGGGAATCCGTGAAGATCGGCAACTGTGGATCCCCCATCGAAACCGAGGCCGGCTGGCTGGTGATCACCCACGGCGTAGGCCCCATGCGGAAATACTGCATCGGAGCCGCCCTGCTCGATCTGAACGACCCGACCAAGGTCCTGGGTCGTTTGAGCCAGCCACTCCTGGAGCCCGAGGGCATCGGCCGGGAAGGCTACGTACCCAACGTCGTCTACAGCTGTGGATCCCTTCTGCATGGCCGGGAGTTGATTCTTCCCTTCGCCATGAGCGACAAGAACACCGCCATCGCCAGCATCTCGGTGGATGCCTTGATCGAGGCCCTCCGGGCTTGAACGGATCCATCACCAACCTGTCTCTCCTCTTACCCTGCCACTTGCCGCTAGAATGAGTGCTGCAGCCAGTGGTCCCGTAGCTCAGTGGATAGAGCGGTCGCCTCCTAAGCGACAGGTCGAGGG
>JAYVRY010000148.1:0-23673 GCA_043775845.1 Acidobacteriota bacterium | reverse complement strand
CGCCTGCTCGACCTGGCCCCGCCTAACCTGGCCCAAGGTCTGGTTCCCCGTGATGCACCACACCGTCCCTTCCTTGTCCTGGCAGACCATCCGCACCGGCTCATCGGGAACGGAACCCACAAGGGGTATCGACTGAAAGGGCACGGGAAAGTGCACCTGGAGTCCGCGCTCCTGGGTTCCGGTCCAGAGGGCGCCGGAAGCATCCTCCATCAGGGTGAGCGGTGTCCAGGGAGCGATAACAGGCCCGGGGGAGGCCTCCAGGGTGCCCTCCCGAGTCCGGCGGAAGAGGCCGGTCTGCTCCAGGCCTATCCAGAGATTGCCTACCCGGTCCAGCAACAGGGTGCTGACCGGCTTGCGGGGCAGACTGCGGGCCCAGGCCGGGGCTTCCAGTTGGCCTTCGGACAGCATCAACAGGCCCTGGGTGCGGGTTCCTACCAGGATGGCTCCGTCCTGGAGGGCGGCCAGGGCAGTCACTTCCGTGGCGGTGAGGGCGGCGACCACCAATCGGCCTTCCTTGATTCGCCAGATGCCTGAGCCCGCAGTGCCCACCCAGAGAGTGCCATCTGCATCCTTGCTGAGCGCCCGGATGCGGAGCTGGGCCGCATCTGAAGGCACGGGCAGGAAACGGATGCCATCGAAGCGCAGCAGGGGCCCTTCCGTGGGGGCAGCCCAGAGGGTTCCGGTGCGATCTCGCAGCAGATGATGGATGGGGCGATCCGGCAAGCCTTCCTGCTCGCCGAAGACGCGGATCTCGCCCCGCTTGAGCAGGTAGAGGCCCGGTTCTGAGGTGCCGATCCAAAGGCCGCCGTCGGTCGCCTCGGCCAGACACCGAACGGCATTGTGCTCGAACAGGGGGAGGTTCAACCGGGAGTAATGGTCGAAGGTGGCCCCGTCGAAACGTACCAAACCTGCATCGGTGCCAATCCAGAGAAAACCGTCCTTAGCTTCACACAGGGCCGAGACGGTGTCCTGAAGGAGGCCATCCTCGCTGCGCCAGGTGCGATGAGCCAAGGTGCGATGAGCCAAGGTGCGATGAGCCATGGTGCCCAGCGGTCGTGCCGGCTCCAGCGCGAGGCTGGGAACGGTTCCCCACAGCCAGGGCAGGACGACGAGAAGGCATCGGAGGGCTATTAAGAAGAAAGGTCGTTTTCCTGCCAGTCGTGGGTGCATGGAAGCTGCAGGTTATGCCATTAGAAGCTTTGGGGCAACGAGAAGGTCGTAGTTCGAAGGGTCTAACAATGAGGATCCAATCGGGATATGGATGGCGCGGGCCTTGCGCCCGATAGTGAGTTAAGCGCACCTGTTATGACACGCTGTGTCGAATTCATGAGTCATAAGGTTTTAATGAATGGCCTTTAGGGGTAGTTTCTGGAGCCTCTTTAGGGTTTTCCCCCCATACGCCGATAGACCAGACACGACTCACTATGGCTATCGGCCCTTCCAATGAGCTTTTCGTCGATTTTCTGGATATCGCCATGACCAGGCCTCGCCATCCCCGCCAGACCATCAGCCTGCTGGGGGCATTCGCCTGCACCCTGGCGACCCTCCTGATGGCGGTGGCCTGCGGCAGCGGCAAGGGGGCCACGGGCGTGGCCCAGTACTACGGGAACTACCATCCGGCGGGCTGGATTGATGGCACCTTGGGACAGAAATCCCACGGCTCACAAGCCGTGCTGAGCGTCAGCGCCTGCACCAAATGTCACGAGATCTCCATCCTCAAGGTGGGCAACGGCGTTCCCACCTGCGTGACCACGGGGTGTCACCACCAGGCTAGGTTTGGCGTGGCCACGTCCCACGGCATCCGCGCCAAGCTGGCCGTGGATGACGCTTCCGGTGGAAGCCTGGTCTCCTGCCAGATCTGTCATGGGCATGATTTCGCTGGAGGCGCCTCCACCAAGGCCTGCAGCACCTGCCATGGCGTGAGCGCACCCCATCCCGTGAAACCCTGGCGGGGATCTGCCGGAACTGCCTACACCCACTCCACCGCCGATCCCTCCAATGCCGTTGTCTGTGCCCAGTGCCACCTGGCGGGTTCACCGAACAACCCGGCTGGCCATCCCAGCACGCCCGCCCTGGCCAACACGCAGCCTGGCTGCTACAACGCCACCCTTTGCCACGACGCCAACGCGACCCCGCATCCGGTTCCCTTCCTGGCCACCCAGGTGGATTCCAAGGGCAATGGCCATCTCACGGTGACCGCGCCCCAGTTCGCCGCGGATTGCGCCCTCTGTCACGCCTATTCGGGCACTTCGCCCACAAGTAACGCGCCGCTTTGCAATGTCTGCCACCAGCTTGCGAATCCCACCATCGCCACCAACGGTCCTGGCACCTGTTTGTCCTGCCATGCGGGCACTTCCGTGGCACAAAACGGCCCCGGTGGAACCGCCTTCCCCAGCTTTGCAGGTGCCCACGCCAGCCACATGGCCCTTGCGACGGCCCTCACCTGCGACTCCTGCCATGCCGGTAGCGGCACGGGAACGGTCACCCATTATGACAATGCCAATGCCAGGACCGGAACCCCCGCAGCCCCTGCCGATGTGTCGATCAGCGTTAGCTTCCAGGCCAAAACGGGTGGAGCTGCCACCTTCACGCCCGGCACCCTCACCTGCTCCAATGTGAGCTGCCATGGTGGACAGATCACGCCGGGCTGGCAGCTGGGCACCATCAACACCAATACCCAGTGCACCGTCTGTCATGCCGTGGCTGCCTCTGCGGCTGCCATCACCCAGTGGAACGACGCCTTCGGTCGCCACAGCATGGGTGCCCATGATGCCACCAACGCTGCCAACAGCATCGCCTGCACCACCTGCCACAACATGACCAGTGGAACCTCTCCGGGCGCCACCAACCACTTCAAATATATGAACACCACCGCCGTGGATGGCGTGTCTGGAACCCCTTCGGATCAGCTCTCAAGCGGCACGCTCTCCTTTGACCCAGCCATCGTCACCGGGACCTCGCCCTACACCGTGACGACGGCCGGAACCGGCCAGGGTAATGGCGGTTGCGCCATCACCTGCCACACCCATATCCACACCGGGCCCACGGTAGATACGTGGCAGTCCACGGGCGCCCCCCACCAGGTGCCTTTCTATTCCAGCAGTCCCGTCGACAACGCCGGCAACGGCCACATGACGGTTACGTCGGCACAGTTCACTGCGGACTGCGTGACCTGCCATGCCCACTCTGGAACGTCACCTCTTGTCAACGCCCCACGCTGCAATGTGTGCCACAAGCTGGGCGACCCTTCTCAGACTGCGACTGGGGCTGGGACCTGCCTCTCTTGCCACATCGGCGTTTCCTTTTCGACTGTAGGTCCGACGGGTGCCAGCTATCCGAATGCGGCTTCAGCGCACCCCAAGCATCTTGCGCTTCCTACGACGCTGACATGCGATTCCTGCCACCAGGGGGTCGGCACCCTGTCCCAGACCCACTATGACAATGCGAACTACCGGAGCGTGACACCTGCCGCTCCTGCCGCAGTCGCAATCGTGAATACCTTCAAATCAGCGAATGGTGGCGCCCAGTCCTTCAGCGCGGCTGCCTTCACCTGCTCCAACATCAGTTGCCACGGTGGCAAGTTGACCCCCAGCTGGCAGAATGCCGGTTCCATCAATTCGACCCTTGGCACAGACTGCGTGAAGTGCCACGCCGTGAATGATGGGACCTTGGGCGCCGTGCAGTACAACGATGCCGTCGGCGGCCACGCCTGGGGTACGCACAAGACCGCTGCCACCGCCGACTGCTCCAGTTGCCACGCCATGAACAACGGCAGTCAGGGCGCCCTCAAGCATTTTGCCGAGCTCGACACCACGCCCGTCGACAGCGCCGCGAAGCGCTCCAGCGGAACCGTGCATTTCGCCAGCAGCACGGCCCACCCCATTTCCGGGGCCATGACCTATGACGTCACCGCACCCTACGCCGAAGGGGATGGAGGTTGTGCTCTGACCTGTCACTCAACCATCCATGTGCCCGCCTCGAATCACTGGAATATGCCCAAGGGTTCCGGTGTGGCCCACCATGTGCCGTTCTACAAGGGGTACCTCAGCACGGCCGGGTACTCGCACCAGGCGGTCACGACCACCCAATTCAATGCAGAGTGCATCAACTGCCATGACCTCTCGGGAACGAGCTCCAAGAGTGGTCCCACCTGCGCGGCCTGCCATCTCCTGGCGAGCCCTGTCACGGTCGCCGCTGGGACCGGGACAGGCATCGGAACCTGCCTTTCCTGCCACGTGAACACCAACGGAGGCATGGCCTTTACCACCCAGGGCCCCGTCGGCGGATCGGCCTGGCCCAATCTGCCCAGGGCTCATGTGAAGCACACCACTTTGTCGACCTTCACCCGGGGCACCCCCGTCATCGGGCTGTCCACGGAGCCCTATCCCGCCTGCGCCGCCTGTCATACGGGCTTCCTGCCAGGGGAAGGTGGCCTCACAAATCAGGCCCACTACGACAAGGCCAATACCCGCAGTGGCACGGGCTCGACCGGAACCACGCCTACGCCGGTGGCCATCCACGCGACCTTCAACGCGAAGGCCTCCACTGCGAGTGCTGCCAGCAGTACGAACCCCACCTGTTCCGCAGTCAGCTGCCATGGCGGCATCACCACTCCGGCTTGGTCTGGCACCTTGCCCGCCGTGACCTCCGGGTCCAACTGCACCAGCTGCCACGCCAACCGCTCAACGTCCACGCAGTACAACGACGCCCGTGGCTCCCACACCCGGGGTGAGCACCCCAATGTGGGTTGCCTGATTTGCCACGACATGAACCCCGCCACCAACAATGTCCAGGGCGTGACCAACCACTACAATTACCTCGACACCACCGTGGCTGCCGTGTCGCCAGACCAGCGGTCCATCGACACGATCAAGGTCGTGATCTACAACGGGACCACGATCACCACGGGCGTGGTCTCCGGCGGCACCATCATGGCCACCAGCGGAACCAGCGTCGGCACCGCCAACTGTGCCCTGACGTGCCATACGCCGGGTGGAAGCAAGACTCACAGCGCGTCCGATTCCGGAAGTTGGAGCAGCCTGCCCTAGCCTGTTTTCGAACCCTTCATTCCCGCACTCCACCACAACCTCCAGTCATGGGAGACGCCATGCGCAAGACCCTCGTCCTCACCCTTCTGGCCGGCTGGACCCTCTTCGCTGGCTACCCGGCCAAGGACCTGCCCAAGCTCTCAGGCGGCGACCTCAGTAATTATTGGTTGGATGCCTGCGCCCGCCGCCACGGCGTGAATGGCAACGGCCGCGACAACAGCGGCAAGCCCTTGCCCGAGGCGGGCTTCGACTTCACGGATAGTCGCAAGGCCAACAAGGGAAAGGGCAGCGATTGGATCAAGGTCACCCTGGACGGCAAGGACAAGATGCCCGCCTTCAAGGACAAGATGGCCCAGGCTGATGTCGAGAAGATGATCGCCATCATGCGGAAATTCGCGACCAAGTGATGATGCTGGAGATCCGATGACAAGGAAGACTGCTCCTCTGCTCGCCTGTGCGCTCCTGGCCGGGGGAGCGCTCCACGCCGAAGCCTCCGAGTACCCCCTCGTGATCAACCTTCCCTCCGCCGAGCGGATGCAGTACTGGGACATCGGCGTGGTCTTCACCCACCGGTTCATCCAGCCCGTGAAG
Organism: Acidobacteriota bacterium; assembly: GCA_043775845.1. Lineage (GTDB taxonomy): Bacteria > Acidobacteriota > Holophagae > Holophagales > Holophagaceae > Geothrix. Next base: position 18,034 of record JAYVRY010000148.1, on the reverse strand, counting down.
GATCACGGCAAGGATGCCTATGGTCTGGATGGGTTCACCTACGCCGGGCTGGGCTTCACCTTTGGTATCAAATCCATTCCTGGGCTGAACGCCTTCATCTACCGTACCGCCGACAATAAGACCTTCAGTTTTGGTCTGCAGGAGCAGGTGCTGAACGGCGACCGGGTCCGCATGGCTGTTCGCGCCGAGCGTTTCGACGAAGTGGTGAAGGAATTGGTGACACCCCTCGGTCGCGTGGGCATCACCGGGCTCGTCATTCAGGTCCCGACTGACATTTTCATCACAGACGATATCATCTTCTCCTTGGTGCCATCCTTGGTGACGAAGACCACCACCACGGACACAGTGATGATTCCGGCGCCCGGCGAAACGGCCAACACGACGCCCAACAAGGGCGGTGTGTTCAATGTGGGTGTGGGGCTGCGCGCGAACATCACGGAAAAGCTCTCCTTGGTGAGCGAGTACTATCCGCGCCCCTCCCGACTTGCCAAGCAGGCCCCTGGCGGCATCCAGGATGGCACCACCTTTCAGAACGGCTTTGCGGTGGGCATCTCCTACAAGACCTTCAAGCACCGCTTCACAGTCGTGGGCACCAATGCCAGCGGCACCACCGCCAATCAGGTGATGAGCGGCGACTACGGCGGCGGACCTCGCCCCTCGGCCAGCTGGTCCATCGGCTTCAACGTGGCTCGCGTCTTCTGATTTCAGGAGCCTCATGTCTGCCTCGCCCCTCATCGAGTTCATTGCGCGGGAGCACCCGGCCTTTGTCCACATCCCCATCGGCCTCGTGGCGGTGCTGCCCCTGGCCATCTACTGGCGCAGCCCCGATCCCAAGCTCGCGACCTGCCTGGGTTGCCATGAAAAGGGTTGAAGGCCCAGAAACAAAATTTAGCCACAAAGAACACAATTTCTGCGATCGGCCGGAAACGACTCTTGTGAAGGCAGGCTTGGCTACTTGTGGCGGAACCTTGGGTTTTGCTACAGCGCTGCCCTGAGGGCGGCCAGGGCCTCGGGCAGGCCGGCGGGGTTGGAGCCACCGCCCTGGGCGAGGTCCTTCTTGCCGCCGCCACGGCCGTTCAGGGCCGGGACCATGGCCTTGAACAACGCGCCGGCATCGTAGGGCAGATCCGGGGAGACGGCCACCAGGGCTGCCACCTTGTCTTCGGCGGTCTTGGAGGCCAGTACGATCACGGCGCTGTGGTGCCGGGTGCGCACCTGATCCATGAACTCCCGCAGGGCATTGCCCTCCAGTCCTTCCAGCACTGCGGTGACGAGCGTGATGCCTTTCACCTGCTCCACCTGTTCCGCGCTGCCGCCCCCGCCGGCCGCCTTCAGTTTGGCGTCCTTCAGGTCGCGCTCCAGCAGGGCAATGCGGTGGTCCTTGGCGGCCAGCAACTCGGGCAGGTGCTCCCGGCTGGCGTTGACCTGGCGGGAAAGGCCGTGAATCATGGCCTCGTCCGCCTGCAGTAGCTCCAAAGCCATCTCCCCAGCCACCGCTTCGATGCGTCGCACGCCTGCGGCCACGGCTTGTTCGGAGATGATCTTCACCACGCCGATTTCCCCGGTGTTGACCACGTGGGTGCCGCCGCAGAGTTCGGTGGAGAAGCCTGGCACCTGCACCACGCGGACCACATCGCCGTACTTTTCGCCGAAGAGGGCCATGGCGCCGGAGCTGAGGGCCTCATCGATGTCCATCTCGCGGACCGATGTGTCTACAGATTTCAGGGCCTGGCGGGAGGCCAGCCGCTCGATCTCGATGATCTGGGCGGGCTCCAGGGGCGCGAAATGGGTGAAGTCGAAGCGCAACCGCGTGGCATCCACCACGCTGCCGGCCTGCTTCACGTGGGTGCCGAGCACTTCTCGCAGGGCCGCATGGAGCAGGTGGGTGGCGGTGTGATGGGCCCGAACCCGGCGGCGACGCACCGTGTGCACGATGGCATTCACCGACATGTTCTCGACGAGGGTTCCGAGGACCTGGACCTTGTGGAGGTGGCGCTTCTGGGCCGGGGCCGTGCAGTCGACCACTTCCGCGTGGCCGCCCTCGAAGCGCAGCTGGCCCGTGTCGCCCACCTGGCCGCCTGAGAGTGCGTAAAAGGGCGTGCGATCCAGCAGGGCATAGCCGTCCCCCGTGAGCTGCTTGACCCGCCGGTGCTCCGCGTCGAAGAGCGCCACCACATGCGCGGGACCTTCGAGCTGGTTGTAGCCCATGAAGCGGGTGGGAGGCAGGTCCGCCAGGATGGCCAAGTCCCCCGCCAGGCGGAGGTCGTGGGCCTTCATGGCCGCCCGGGCCCGGCTGCGCTGGGCATTGAGCTCCTGCTGGAAGCCCTCCAGGCCGGCCGTGATGTGCCGTTCGCGGCACCAGTCCTCCACCAGGTCCACGGGGAAGCCATAGGTGTCGTAGAGGCGGAAAATATCCGAACCTGCCAAGGTCCCTGAGGAGATGTCGCTGGCTTCCAAAATCTTCAGGCCTGCCGACAGGGTTTGGCTGAACTGCTGCTCTTCCCGGTGGAGCGATTTCTGGATGCGGCCCAGTTCTGCGAACAGCTCCGGGTAATGGTCGCCCATGGCCTGGAACACCGCCGGAGCCAGGTCGGCGAAGAAGAGCCCCTCGATGCCCAGCTTCCGGCCGAAGCGCAGGGCCCGGCGCACGATCTTGCGCAGCACGTAGCCGCGGCCCTCGTTGCTGGGCACCACGCCATCGAAACACATGAAGGTGGCGGCGCGGATGTGGTCCGCCACCACCTGGGAAGCGGTGCGGTTCGTCAGCTCGCGCCGATCCTCGGCTTTGACCTTGGCGACCTTCCAGATGGCCTCGAAAATGGGCAGGAACAGGTCGATCTCGTAGTTCGTGTCCACGCCCTGGAGGATGCTGGCCGTGCGCTCCAGGCCCATGCCCGTATCGATGCTGGGCTTGGGCAGGGGGGCCAACACGCCCTTGGCGTCGCGCTCGTACTGCATGAAGACCAGGTTCCAGATTTCCATGACGCGGTCGCCCTCACCGTTGGGCGTGGCGTCGCCGGGGATGTGTTCGCCCCGGTCGAAGTGCAATTCGGAACAGGGCCCGCAGGGCCCGGTGTCGCCCATCTGCCAGAAGTTGTCCTTCTTGCCGAAGCGCATGATGCGGTTCGCGGGCACACCTGCGGCCTTCCACATCTCCTCGGCTTCCGTGTCGGCCGGCACGCCATCGGCACCTTCAAACACCGTGACCCATAGCTTGGAGGCATCCAGAGCCAGGCAGCCCTGATCCACGGGGCCCGTGAGGAACTCCCAGGCGAAACGGATGGCGTCGGCTTTGAAGTAGTCGCCAAAGCTGAAGTTGCCCAGCATCTCGAAGAAGGTGTGGTGGCGGGCCGTGAAACCCACCTGGTCCAGGTCATTGTGCTTGCCGCCCGCGCGGAGACATTTCTGGCTGGTGGTGGCGCGGCTGTAGTCGCGGTTCTCCTTGCCCAGGAACACATCCTTGAACTGGATCATGCCCGAGTTCGTCCACATGACCGTGGGATCGTCCGCGGGCCCGATGACCGCGCTGGAAGCCACCCGGCGGTGCCCCTGGCGTTCGAAGTACTGCAGGAATCGCTGGCGGAGTTCAGAAGTTTTCATATTTTTAACCGCGAATGGCGCGAAGGGGCGCGAATGGAAAAGAGGTGTCAAGTCAGAACCAGGCGCATCCAATCGAGCTTGGAGGCCCCGAAGTTCAACAGCAGGGCAAGAGGCTGAGCTGTGGCCTTCAGGTAATGGATTGTTTGGGCCTTCTCAGTATCGCCTAGTTGTTTAATCGCTTTCAGCTCAAGGATGATCTGGCCGAAGGCGACGAAATCAGCACGGTAGCCATGATTCAATCGCTGGCCTTTGTAGATGACGCCAATCCCGACTTCCCGTTCATAGGGAATACCACGGGATGCCAATTCCACGGCCAAAGCATCAGCGTAAACCGCTTCCAGAAACCCAGACCCCAGGGCCGAATGCACTTCCATGGCGGCGCCAACGATGGCGAAAGCCTCGTCACCAAGAATCAGACCTTCATTCGCGCCCATTCGCGTCATTCGCGGTTCCAATCAGTGCCGGAAATGCCGCATGCCCGTGAAGAACAACCACACACCCAGTTTCTGGGCGGCTTCGATGACTTCCTTGTCGCGCAGGCTGCCGCCGGGCTCCACGAAGGCCGACACGCCGTGGCTGGCGGCCACTTCGAGACCGTCGGCGAAGGGGAAGAAAGCATCGCTGCCCAGCACGGCACCCCTGGCGCGCTCGCCGGCCTTGCGGCAGGCGATTTCCACGGAATCCACGCGGCTCATCTGGCCCGCGCCGATGCCCACGGTGGCGCCATCCTTCACCAGCACGATGGCGTTGGACTTCACGGCCTTGGCCACGCGTTGGGCCAGCACCAGATCTTCGGTCCGGGGCTTGGCGCCGGGGCCGCTGGCCTTCACTTCCCACGCCTCGAAGGGGGTGAAGGCGTCATCCGCCCGCTGCACCAGGTAGCCGCCCCCGATGGAACGGGTGTCCAGCCCCTCGGCGCTCTGGGGCCACTGATCAGGCGTTTCCAGGATGCGCAGCTGCTTCTTGGCGGCGAACACTTCCAGGGCCTCTCCGGTGAAAGAGGGCGCGAGGATCACCTCCCAGAAATTCTGGGCCATGACATGGGCCACTTCGACGCCCACGGGCCGGTTGAAGGCCACGATGCCGCCGAAGGCGCTCACGGGATCGCCAGCCTGGGCGCGCATGAAGGCTTCCAGGGCATGGGGCCCCTGGCCCACGCCGCAGGGGTTGTTGTGCTTCACGATGACGCAGGCCGGGGCCGGGAACTGCCAGACCAGGCGGGCGCAGGCATCGGCATCCAGCAGGTTATTGAAGCTCAGCTCCTTGCCCTGGTGCTGGATGCAAGAGGCCATGCCCTCGGTCTTGCGGCCGGGTTCCACGTAGAAGGCGGCGGGCTGGTGGGGGTTCTCGCCGTAGCGCAGGCCTTGCTTCTGGGTCAGGTTCAAGCTGAGGTGATGGGGCAGGTCCGTGGCGTTTTTCGCCACCAGTTCCCGTTCCATCCAGCCCGAAATGGCGGCATCGTAGGCGGCGGTGCGACGGAAGGCCTCCAGGGCGCAGCGGCGGCGATCCTCCAGGCTCCAGGTGCCGGACTGGAGCTTTTCCAGGTAGGGCCCGTATTGGTCTGGCGCGGTCAGTACCGTCACCGAGGCATGGTTCTTCGAGGCGCTGCGGATCATGCTGGGGCCGCCGATGTCGATCTGCTCGATGGCTTCGGCGGAGGTGACGCCGGCCCGGGCGATGGTGGCCTCGAAGGGATAGAGGTTGATCACCACGAGATCGATGGGTTCGATGCCCTGGGCCTTGGCATCCTGCACATGGTCAGCCAGGTCCCGGCGGAAGAGCAGGCCGCCGTGGATGCGGGGATGGAGGGTCTTCACGCGGCCATCGAAGCATTCGGGCGCGCCCGTGTAGGCGGCCACTTCGAGGGCCTCGAACTTGGCTTCCTGCAGGGTGCGCAGCGTGCCCCCCGTGGCCAGCAGCCGCCAGCCCTGGGCCAGCAGGCCCTCCGCCAGGGGGATGAGCCCCGTCTTGTCATACACCGAGATCAATGCCGTCGGCATGGGCGCCCCCTGAACCCTTGATTTTCCCACGCATCCGGGGCTTTCGGAAGGGCAGGATGTCCAGGTTTGGGTTCCCGGCGGCGCCGGCCGAAGAGGCTTGAGACGGAGGTCAGGATGGATGTCCAGGTCGAAGTGCAGTTCACGGTCCAGCACACCCTGGAGCAGCTGAAGGCCGAGTTCGTCAAACGAGGCCATATCCCCGAGTGGCATACACCCGAGGATGGCGGCGCCCCGGATCTGTTCTTCGAGACCAAACAGGTGAGCCTCACTCTGTCCTCGGAAAAGGACCGCCAGGCCTGGTTCGTCTTCTCCCTGGAAGCCACGGGCGAGCTGCGTCGGCACGTGGTGATTCCGAATGTGATTCCCGCCACAGTGAACGTGGATATCCCGGATCTGGAGGATTTCCTGGATTTCTGCCGACGGTGCATGGTGGGGGCTGTCGGAAGGGCATGATGGGGCCTTCTTTACCTTCCAGGCGTCAAGCCTCATCCTGGTAGGCCTGGAGTGGGCCCATGCCGACGATCAAGATCAACGACGTTGAACTGAGCGTGAACCCCGGCACCCTCGTGCTGGACGCCTGCCGAACCATTGGCATCGACATTCCCCACTACTGCTACCACCCGGCACTCACGCCCGTGGCCACCTGCCGCATGTGCCTGGTGGACATCAAGGGTCAGCCCAAGCTCGCCACCAGTTGCACGACCACGGTGCCGCCGGCGCCCAAGGACAATCCCGAGGCCGTGGTGATGGAAGTCTTCACCAACACGCCTGCCGTGGCCGATGCCCGCGCCGGTGTGATGGAATTCCTGCTCATGAACCACCCGCTGGATTGCCCCATCTGCGACCAGGCCGGTGAGTGCAAGCTGCAGGATTACTCCTACAGTTACGGCAGCGGCGACGCGCGCATGGCCGAAGTGAAGCGGCGCTACCGCTACGAAGACCTGGGCGCCAAGATCGTCATCGACAAAAACCGCTGCATCCACTGCACCCGCTGCGTGCGTTTCACGCGCGAAATCAGCGGCGGCGGCGAACTGACCGTGGCCTCGCGCGGCTCGCACCTGGAAGTCACCACCTTCACGGGCAAGAGCATGGATCAGAATCCTTACGCGGGGAACGTGGTGGATCTCTGCCCGGTGGGCGCTTTGACCAGCCGCGATTTCCGCTTCAAGAAGCGGGTCTGGTATCTCAAGAGCGTGCCCTCCATCAGCCGCCACTCGGCCCTGGGCAGCCCCATCTGGATCGACCACGAAGGCAACCAGATCCACCGCTTCCGCCCACGGCCCCTCGAAGGCAAGGAAACCACGCACTTCATCAGCGATGAGGAGCGCCACGCCTACCCGCGCTACAACCGCACCGGGCAGGCGCCAGTCAGCCTTCTGAAGGGCGTCTCCGCCTCGCTGGAGACCATCCGCGAAGCCCTATCGGCGGCCAGTCCTGTGGCGGTCATCGGTCAGGGCACCTTTGGTTGCGATTCCGCCCAGCGCCTGGGCGAACTGGCTTCCAATGCCGATCTGCGCTACGGCAGCGGCGACAAGACCATCCCCGTGGTGCTGCCCAAGTACCAGACCAGCGCCGACGGCATCCTGAACCGCCGGGGCTTCTCCGAGCGGGGCTTCCGCTTTGGGGCCCTGGAGGAACTGCTCGGCAAGGTGCAGAAGGGCGAGGTCAAGGCCGTGGTGATGCTGCATGACGCCGGCTTCACCAGTGAGAAGGAAGCCGTATTGCTGGGGCAGATCGTGAAGGCCGCGCCCTTCAGCTTGGCGCTCGAAGGGGAAGCCTCAGACCTGGGCCGCTCAGCCACAGCCTGGCTGCCCGTGGCCAGCTTTGCCGAAGAGAGCGATTTCATCATCAACCACGATGGCGAGTTGCGCCGCTACCAGAAGGCCCTACAGGCGCCCAAGGGCGTGCGCACCGTGGCCGCCTGGGTGAAGGACCTGGCCGCCGTTCCGGCATCCGTGTAGTGGGAAGAAAGGAGGGACCATGTTCCTCCACGATGCGCTGAACCGTGAGTTGGTGGAGTACCTCACGATGGAGTTGCCCACCTACCAGCGGCGGGTGCCCAACGATCTCGGCCGCATGCGCGAGGAGCTGCGCCCGGGCGATGTGGTGCTGGTGGAGGGCAAATCGCGGATCAGCCGCATCATCATGACCCTCACCCAGAGTTCCTGGAGCCACGCCTGCATGTACATCGGCGACGCGCTGCTGCGTTGGGGAGGGCCGCACGCAGATGCGGCCCTTGAGCGGTTTGGCGCAGAGGCGGCTCATCTGGTGCTGGAAAGCGACATGGCCGAGGGCGTCCGGGTCAGGCCCGTGACCCTGTATGGAGGCTTCAACCTGCGCATCTGCCGACCCCAGGGGCTGGGCATGGAGGAACTGGAGCGGGTCGTGGGGGAGATGCTGCGGCACCTGGGCCTGCGCTACGACCGTCGGAACATCTTCGATTTGGGCCGCTACCTCACGCCCTTCCACCTGCTGCCCATGCGCTGGCGGCGGCGTCCCCTCTACCTCGGCAGCTCCAGCAGTCGCGAGGTCATCTGCTCGGCCCTTATCGCCAAGGCCTTTTACCAGGTGGGTTTTCCCGTGCAGCCCATCATGGCGGCGGCCCCGGGCACCGATCGGCGGACCATCATCACCCGGCATCCCAGCTACATCATGCCGAGGGACTTCGACCTCAGTGCCAACTTCGAAGTGCTCAAGCTCCACCTGTTGCCCACAAAGGTGCGGGCGTCCGAAGACGCCCGCACCTGAGGGTTCAAGCGAACCTACTTCTTGACGACCTTGGCTTCCTCGACGATGAGGGCATAGGTGTAGCCTGCGCCGAAATCCTTGTCGAGCCGCACCACGCCCTTGATGGTGACTACGTCGCCCTTGGTGGCTGAATCCATGCTGGTGACGGTGATGTCGTGGGTGCCCTTGGCGGTGTCACCGCTGCCATCCTGCAGGTGCAGCCAGTTCTTGCCCATGACACCGGCGTTGTACTTCACCACCTTGCCGCGGATGCTGACGGTCTTTTCCTTCAGGCTGGCCTTCTTGGCCCAGACATCGGCCACAGTCTGGGCATCCGCACCCGTGGCCTTCTCGACCTTGCCCACTTCCATGGGGGTTGGAGCCGGGGTGCCTGTCTGGAGTATGGCCCCTGCGCCGGGCATGGCCGGGGCAGCCACCGCCGCACCACCGGCTGGTGCCACGGTGCCGAAGTAGACCTCGGAGAACGTGCGGTTCAGGGTCTTGGATTCAAAGTTGTTCATGAGCATGGGATTGGCGATGGTGACTTCGGTGCCTTTCTCGATCTTGGCCTCAGGTACCGCCGCCCACACCTCGCCGCGCACGGTCTGGAGGCGCAGGTAGCAGTAGGGCGCGGCGTCGATGCGCTCCAGCACCTTGCCGCTGAGACCTTGGCCCGGGGCGGGGGCGGGGGCGGTGACCGGCACGCCGGTGGTGGGAGCGGCCACGATGGCGTCGGACTTCTTGGATTGGCAACCGACCGTCACGGCCAGGACGAAGGAAAGGGGAAGGACGCCGCGCATGGGGGAACTCCTGGGAGGGGCCGGAATCGAGCCGGACGAATGCTAAAGCTTAGGCCAAACAGACCCCCACCGGGCGCGGAGAGCGCCCCGCCTAGGTCGCACTCCGCGCCGGATCATCCCAAAAGGGATAGAAGCAGTACCACTGGCTGGGGTGGCGGCGAATGAGGGCTTCCAGATCGGCCACGTACGAGCGCATGCCCGCCTCGATGGCCGCCATGCGGTCGCCCCTGGCTCCCACGACCCGGATGGGTTCCCCGAAGTGGGCGTGGAAGCGGCGCTCTTCGTCGGTGTAGAAGAAGCAGGTGACGATGGGAGCGCCGGTCATGGCCGCCAGTTCCCAGGGCCCCCGGGGAAAGGGGACATCGCGGCCGAAGAAGGGCATGGACACGCCGTTGAGGCTGAAGTCGCGATCCCCCTGCATGCCGACCAGGGCCCCTTCCCGCAGCAGCTTCACCAGGGGCAGCGTGGAAAACCCCACGCCATCCACCGGGATGCCGATGACGCCGCCCTGGGCGCGCATGTCCTGGCGGAGGCGCTCCACGGCTTCGAAGCGATCGGGTTTGTAGACTGCATGCACCTTCAGATTTCGGGACCGGAGGAGAATGCCGCCCAGCTCGAAATTGCCCGCGTGGGCTGTGAGCAGGATGGCGCCCTTGCCTTCGGCCAGGACCGCGTCGAAACGATCCATGCCCTCGAGGCTGGCGAACTGGGCCAGGGCCTCCTCCACGGGCCGCTGGCCGTAGAAGAAGAAATCCACCCAGGCCCGGGCGTGCTGGCGCACCATGTTGCGGGCCACGCGGTCGACCTCGGGATGGGAGGGTTTCAAGCCCATCACCTGGGCCGTGTTGCCGAGGATGGCGTCGAGGTACTTGGGCCGCAGATCCATGAAGGCGTTCGCGATCTGGTCCGCGATGTCGTGGCCGCGCTCCCGCCGCGCGAAGGAACGGGCGGCGAAGTGGAACAGGGGAAACAGGGTGCCGAAGACTGCGCCGTAGACGAAGCCCAGGAGTTTGGATTCAGACTGCATGCGGTCCTGCATGGGGCCGAACTCCTACCGCCACACGTTCTGGTTCGGGTTCCGATCATCCATTTCCTGCCACAGGCGCTGCAGGCTCTGCAGGCGTTCCGGGTAGTCGAGGCTGAGCCGGTCGAGGGTGGCTTCGTCTTCGGCATCGAAGGCCAGGGGATCCTCCAACACCTCGGGCGGGAATTCGGGGAACACCTGGGCCAGCAAGGCGCGGTCAAAACCCCGCACGCTGAGGCTGCGGATACCCGGCGTGTCCACCAGGGTGCCGCCGGTGACCAGAGGCAGCCAGCGGGCCGCGGTGGTGGTCTGTTTGCCCGTGCCGAACTTGGTGAGGCCGCCGGTCTTCAGGGCGATGCCGGGGTGTAGTGCGTTCACCAGGGTACTCTTCCCGACGCCGCTGTGGCCCAGCAGTACCACCACCTTGCCCTGCAGCAGGTTGAACAGGGGCTCGAGCCCTTCGCCTTTCAAGGCCGAGGTCTCATGGATGGCCACGCCTTGTTCCCGCAGGGGATCCAATTCGGGCAGCGTGTCTTTCTTGGAAGCCCGGTCCCGCTTGGTGACCAGCACCCGGAAGGTGAGGCCCGCTTCCAGGGCCAGCACCTGGGCCCGCTCCAGCAGGCCGGGGCGCAGGGGTGGATCGACCACCGCCGCGCAGATCCAGAGCTCGTCCGCATTGGCGCAAATCAGCTGCCAGGGTTCGCGGTCATCGCCACCGCCCCGCTTGAGCAGGGATTTGCGGGGCATGATCGCCACCACCTGGGCCTCGGGGGAACCGCCATCGCCGCGCACAGGCAGTGGGGTTGGCAGGGTGGGGTCATCGGGTTCGACGGGAACGGCTGAGTAGCGGACACGATCCCCACAGACCAGTCGCACGCCCTTGAGCTTGCCGCTCAGGGTGGCCCGCATCATTGTGCGGTCCTCCAGTTCCAGGTCCACCCACTGACTGTGCCGCTGGATGAGCGTGGCTTCCGGCAGGTGCAGCCAGGGGCTGACATCGGGCAATTGGAGCTGGGACTGGGCGTCATGGGACTCGATGCCGGTCTCCAGCCGCTCGGCGTGGCGCTGGCGCCGCTTGCTTTCGCCGCCCCGCTCGTGGGAATAGGCCTCTCGGTGATCCAGATCCTGGGCCTCCCGGCTTTGGCCTAGGCGGTATTTCTTCATCGACATTCACCACAGAGACACGGAGGGCACGGAGGAGGAAAGATCACGGAGGCAAAAGGAGCAACACCTCTGCGCGAGTTCAGCTGCGCTCTTCTACCCGCTTTTCTCAGTGAATACCTCCGTGCTCTCGGTGTCTCAGTGGTGGATCTTTAGGCCCGGCCGCCGAATTCGCCGGTCTCGGTGCTGACCTTGACCTTCTCGCCTTCCTTGACGAAGAGGGGCACCTTGATCTCGATGCCGGTCTCCAGCTTGGCGGGCTTGGTGACATTGCCGCTGGCCGTGTCGCCACGGGCGCCGGGCTCGGTGTAGGTGACGGCCAGCTCCACGGTGGTGGGCATTTGCAGGCCGATGGGATTGCCGTTGAACTTCTGGATGGTGACGATGAGGCCCTCGGTGAGGTAGTCCAGGGCGTTGCCCAGGAGGAATTCACCCAGGGTGTGGGTCTCGTAGCTCTCCTGGTCCATGAAGTGGGAGCCCTCGCCATCGCTGTAGAGGTAGCTGGCAGGCGTGAGGACGAGATCGGGCTCCTTGAATTTGTCCCCGGCCTTGAAGGTCTTGTCAAAGACCGCCCGGGTGAGCAGGTTCCTCATTTTGATGCGGACGAGGGTCTGGCCGCCCCGGGCCGTGGGGGTGGAAATCTCCACATCCAGGCAGTGGAACGGGGTGTCTTCGAGTTCGAAGAACATCTTGCGTTTAATCTCGATGGCTTCAAGCAGGGCGGCCATGGGCACTCCAGAATGTCGAATCCTCCATTCTATCGCGTCTCAGAGAAGGTCTCCTGGTTAGAATTTCAGTTCATGGCAGACCCCAAGACCATCGGCAGGTACCAAATACTGCGGTCCATCGGACAGGGCGGCATGGGGACGGTCTACCTGGCGGAGGATCCGCTGCTCAAGCGGCGCGTGGCCATCAAGGTGGTCCGGGTCACGGGCAACGCCCGTCACCAGGCCATGCTGCGGTTCCGCCGCGAGGCGGAGATCAGCGCCCAGTTGAACCACCCGAACCTGGTGACGATCTTCGATGTGGGCGTGGAAGAAGACATTGGCCCCTTCCTGGCCATGGAGTACGTCGAAGGCAAGAGCCTGGGCAAGCACATCAAGGAGAAGGACCTCGACCTGGAAACCTCGGCGAAGGTACTCATCCAGGCCATGCGGGCCCTGCGGGCCGCTCACCGGCGGGCCATCGTCCATCGTGACGTGAAGCCTGACAACATCCTGCTCAGCGAGGAGGGACGGGCCAAGCTCATGGATTTCGGCATCGCCCGCACCATGGGCCACATGAGCGTCAACCTCGACCATCCCATGGACGTCACCAGCCTGAATGAGGGCTCACAGAATGGCCTTGCGGAGACGTTGGCCCTGCGGCTGACGGTCACCGGTGATTTCCTGGGGTCACCCGCCTACGCGCCGCCTGAGGTGCTTCGGGGGGGCGAGGGTACGCCCGCCTCCGACCGGTACAGTTTTGCCGCCACGGCCTTTGAGTTGCTGACGGGCCAGCTGCCCCATCCCGGCAGTGGGCTGACCCAGATCATCATTCACATTCTCCAGGAACCGGTGGCTCTCCCACCGGATCTTCCCCCCCGCCTGGGCGCCGTGTTCCAGCGGGCCCTGTCCATCGACCCCGATGACCGCTACACCACCCTCCCGGAATTCATGGAGGAGCTCATCGATGCCCTGCCCGGGCCAGCCCACATGCGGGCGCGCCTCTTTGCCGCCCTGGGGCAGGATGACGATGGCAGCAGCGTGTCCACGGCCCGGTTCCGCCTGCCGGGAGTCCTGTCGCCCCCGGACGAGGACAGCGGCGCCCATGTGACCGGGTCGCGGTCGAGGGATAGCCAACCCGCGAAGATCAGCCTGGCGGAAGATCCGGTCGAGACCTACCTGGCCTCCCGCAAAACCACGCCCGAGCAGAAACACGAGGGCACCGACTGGGTGACCATCATCAAGTGGGTGGGACTGGTCTTCCTGCTCCTGCAGCTCTTCTGGTGGCTGTCGCCCAACCTCTCGCAGGTCAAGATCCACCCCTGAGCCTTCGTTCAGACATGACTGAATCAGCTGTTCAGCGTGTCCGGCATCAGGGGCCGTAGCAAACCAACCTGAACTGCACAGGTTGTTTCGCAACGGCCCCTGATCAGGCGAAGACCCGCATGAGCAGGAACAGGCCGCCATTCCAGCAGGCGTGGATGAAAATGGGAGTCCGCAAACTGCCGGTCTGACGCATGGCCAGCCCCATGACGAAGCCCAGGGTGCCCAAGGTGGGCAGACCCACGGGCTGCAGGTGGATAGCCCCGAAGAGCAGGGCCGACAGGGTCAGGGCCCAGGCCATTCCCTTGTCCCGGGCCAGCACCGGCAGCAGGAACCCGCGGAAGAGGGCTTCTTCAAACAGGGGTGCCAACCCGGCCACGGTGAGAAACAGGGCCAGGGTGGGCCCCAGACCCGTCACGCCCCGGAGCAGGTTCTGCAGATCCCGCTGGGGACTCTGGTCAGGCTTCAGGATCAGGTTCGAGGTCAGGGCCACCACCATCACCAGCAGGACCGCCAGGGCCAGGAAGGCCCCACCCCAGGCCAGGTCGCGGCCCATCCGCCCCGGCGCCACGCGTTGCCAGAAGGCGCCGAAGGTGATGCCCTCGGCCCGGCAGACGAGGGTCAACCCGAAGGCGGCATGGAGTAGGTAGCCCAGGGGGATGGCCGCCCAGCGGAGCCCCGACCAGGGCAGGAGCAGCAGCCCGGCCAGATTGCCCGAGAGGAAGAAGGCCAGGAACCAGGTGAGCAGGATGATGGCGGTGGCCCGACCGGACAGGGACCACTGCGGCAGGGCCCGTGGCAGGGGCGTCTTCCGGGTCGCCAAGAGGTAGATGCCCAGCACGATTCCGCCGGCTCCAAGGGTGAGGACGCCCAATCCCAGAACGCCCAGTCCCACGAGGTGGAGCACGAGCCGATGCTTCGCCTGGGCGCGCAGGGCTTCAGCCCGACCATGGAGATCCTCGCGATCCAGGAGTCGAGCCTCAAGCAGGTCTGCCGCATAGCCGCCCCCCAGGCGGCGGTGGATGTCTTCGCGGAAGGCTGGTTCAGGTAGCGACTCCCCGGTGTAGGCGGCCAACCAGACACGCCGGAAGCGTTCGCCGGGAGCTCCGGTGGGCGTGGCCGATGGTTTGAGCTCCTTCTGCCCGTTCAGCTCCGCCCCCAGCACCGCCAAGAGCGCCTGATCCCAGGGCTCCTTCAGCTGGGCTTCGCTCTTGGCCCAATCCTTGGCGGAGGCTTCCCGTCCCGCCAAGGCCTTCGGCCCCGCGAGGGTCACTTCCAACATGCGCCCTTGGAGGCTGGCCCGTTCCGAAGGGCGCTGGGCGCTCCGGTGCCGGGACAGCAGGGTGATGCCAGCTGCCAGCAGGGCCAGGAGGGCCAGCAGGGCGATGAGGGGATCGGCCCAGCTGCGGTCGGGGTGCCAGGAAGGGCTGGGGTCGGAGCTCATGGCTCCTAGGCTACGCGAAGGGCTGGCGGCCCGTGCGGCGGAACCGCCAGGCGGCCCAAGCCAGGTAGATTCGATTGAGCAGACGGGGCAGGCCGGGGAGGGCCAGCAGCGGGGATAGCCACTGCCAGCCGGGCAGGCGGCGGGCGATGGGATGTAGCAGGTCGGCCCCGGCGCGGACCTCGCGGGTACCCAGGTCCAGGCCGTGGATCTCCTTCTCGACCGGCTTCCCGCCCAACTCCGGGGCGAGGATCAGCAGTTCTGGATCCCGGACCGACAGAATCATCAGCAGGCCCTGACGGTCACGCCGGGCCAACCACAGGGCCATGCGGCAACAGAGGGTGCAGGCGGGGTCGTAGGCGAGGATCAAGGGTGCTGGCATTGGGCGCATGATGCCACGGGATGCGGGTATGTTAGAATATCCGGAGGTTGATATGGCCTTTTCCCATCCCATCGAGGTGCGGTTCAGCGACCTGGACGCCATGGGGCACGTGAACAATGCCGTGGTGGTCAGCTACATGGAGCAGGCGCGGTTCCAATGGTGGCGCAGTTTCCTGGGCGGCCGAAAATTCCAGGAGGAGGGCTTTCTCATCGTGCGTGTGGAGGTGGACTACCGCCTGCCGATTCTGCTGGGGGATGAGGTCAGTGTGGAACTGCACTGCGCCAAGGCGGGCAACAGCTCTTTCGATTTGAACTACCGCATCACCAAGGGGCTCGGGGGCGAGCTGTTCGCCGAAGGCCGCACCGTGCAGGTGATGGTGGATTTCGCCACCCACCGGCCCAAGCCCCTCGTGGCCTCCACCCGCGAGTGGCTGGACGCCCAACCCTGATGTTGATCGGCACGGCCACCTGGGCCGAAGGCCCCACCGAACGCCGGGCCCTGGTGGCGCGGCTGGCCTCGGGCCGCATCGCCGACCTGAACCGCATCGAGGCCGTGCGCCTCCGCAAACTGGGCGAAGGCGATCCCGAGCGATTGGCGGAGGTACTGGTGCCATCGAGCCTGCGGCGGGTGTTGGAGGGCGGGCTGCGGGCCCTGGCCCGCGTGAAGCAGACCCTGGCTTACGCCGAAAAGTGGGATCGGCGTGGCACGTTGCCGGAAACCCTCGCGCTCGGCTTGGAGGCCGTGAATTTCCTGCCCTGCCTGCCGCGCCCCACCGTGCTTCGGCGTCTGGATGGGTTGCAACTGGATCGCCTGGCCGTGCGGGGCAGCGGTGCCGAACTATCGAGCCCCCCGCAGCCGACCCTGGCCGCCGTGGGCCTGGCCGGAGGCAGCTTCGCCGGGTACTGCCTGGCCTTGGAGGATGCTGGCAGCGCCGTGTTGGGCGCCTGGCTGGTGGACGAATGGCCCACCGGCAGCCTGGATCTTCAGGCCGGAGCCGCCCGGCGCAGCATGCCGCTGAAGGCCTGGGAGGGGTTGGAGCTGCCGTTCATGCATGCGGGGGAAGTCCTGTTGCTGCCGCCAGCCAAACTGAAAGCACTGCCGGGGCTACTGGTCGGCTCAGACGTCCTCCTCAGCGCCGACTTCGACCGCCTGGCCTTGCGGCTGGGACCAGAAGGCGTGCATCCGACGGTGCAATAACAACCTGGCGCCCAGCGCCGAAACCTTGAAGCTGGGCCAGGAGGCCGAGACACCGGCCCAGTGGGCGGCCATCACGCGGAAGTACCGGGCCGAGATGAACACGCCCGAGCATGGGCATGCGATTGCGCTGCTGGCGGAGAAGGGCGCCAGCCTGACATAGCGTGGCTCAGCCCCGCATCATCTCCGCGATGAGGAAGGCCATCTCCAGGCTTTGGGTGCCATTGAGGCGGGGATCGCAGCCGGTTTCGTAGGCCTTGGCGAGGTCTTCTTCGGAGAGGCCTTCGGTGCCGCCGGTGCATTCGGTGACGGGCTGGCCCGTGAGTTCGATGTGGACGCCGCCCAGGTGGGAGCCATGGGCGCGGTGGAGCTCGAAGGCCTGTTTCAGCTCGTAAAGGATGGCGCCGAAGTCGCGGGTTTTCAGGCCCGTGGTGCTTTCGGTGCCGTTGCCATGCATGGGGTCGCAGCTCCACAGCACGGGGTGGTCCGTGGCCTGCACGGCCTTCAGCAGGGGAGGCAGCGCCGCCTGGATCTTGGTGGCGCCGAAACGCGAGATGAGGGTGATACGGCCGGGTTCGCGGTCGGGATCCAGCTTGGCCAGCAGCTCCGTGAGGTGCTCCGGCGTGGCGCTGGGGCCCACTTTGACACCGATGGGGTTGCGGATGCCACGCAGGTATTCGAGGTGGGCGCCATCCAGCTGGCGCGTGCGCTCACCCACCCAAAGCGTGTGGGCGCCCAGGTTGTAGTAGCCGTGGTCTTCGGTGATCCAGCGGGTGAGGGCCTCTTCGTAGGGCAGTAGCAGGGCCTCGTGGCTGGTGAAGAAGTCGATGCGTTCGAGGACATCCCGCTGCACGCCGCCCAGGGCCTCCAGGAAATCCAGGGACTCGCGCACCTGATCGAGGGTGCGCCGGTAGGCGGGCACTTCTCCGGTGCCGCCGGGCAGCTCCCAGCGCTCGGGATGGTGCAGATCGGCGAAGCCGCCCGCGGTGAGGGCACGCAGGTGGTTCAGTGTGGCCGAAGCGTGGAAGTAGGCCTCCAGCATGCGGCCAGGATCGGGGCGCCGGACGACATCATCGGCTTCCAGTCCGTTCACGAGGTCACCCCGGTAGCTGGGGTATTCACGACCGCAGATGGTTTCCGTGGGCTTGCTTCGGGGCTTGGCGAACTGGCCGGCGATGCGGCCCACGCGCACCACGGGCTTGCGGCCACCATGGGTGAGGGCCACGGACATCTGGAGCAGTACCCGCAATTTCCCTTCGATGGATTCCGGCGTGCAGTCCTTGAATTGCTCGGCGCAGTCGCCGCCCTGGAGCAGGAAGCGCCGACCTGCGGCGGCCTCGGCCAGCAGACCGCGGAGGCGGGTGACCTCTTCGGGCACCACCAGGGGCGGCAGCCGACGCAGTCGCGCCAGCACGCCCTCAAGCTCGGAGGGGCTGTCGTAGGTCGGCTGCTGTTGGGCCGGGAAGCGCTGCCAGCTATGGGGATTCCAGGTCGTCATACGTCATTCTGGCCTGGAACACAGTCCCTGGGCTAATCGGGGCAGTTGCACTGAAGCAAATCCTGGCTCAGCCAGGATTTGCTTAGGAA
Source organism: Acidobacteriota bacterium (assembly GCA_043775845.1). Lineage (GTDB taxonomy): Bacteria > Acidobacteriota > Holophagae > Holophagales > Holophagaceae > Geothrix. The sequence goes on along the minus strand of JAYVRY010000148.1, from coordinate 91 downwards.
ATGTAACAAAATAACTATTGCTTTTTCTTGCCGTAAACCGATACTGGTTCATGGCGATCCGCGATGACATCCAGAAACGGTTCGAGGTGCT